>JAHWIP010000036.1 GCA_019322375.1 Candidatus Woesearchaeota archaeon | reverse complement strand
TGTTTTGGTTGTTCGTCTCTATTTCCTTTATTGGAATAGAATATTGTTTTGAAAGCTTTAGGGTATAAAGGTAAGGCGTCTGTTTGTATGTATTTTGGTAGTGTTTTAGATTTCTTTATCCTTCTCATAAACTCCACGCCATCAGTCATATTTTGAGTATTAGGGCTGTATAATGTAGCATTAATATATCTCGTGTCCCAATCAACACTACACCAAAAAATGTCATTCTTGTCTTTTTCTCTGTCTATTTCTGTTTCATCTGCGTAAAACTTTCCGCTTAATCTTGGTTGTAGTGTATCTACATATTTTTGGACTTTAAGGACATATCTCCTGCACCAATCCAATACTGTTACATGGCTTGAATTATGCTCTAAATGTCTTTTAAAGTGGTTTCTGACCTTTCTGCTTGATAGGTTTGAGAAGTATAAATCAATAGCAGAGGTTATCTTAGCTTCGCTATTTCTCATTCTGTAAAAGCCCTCGTCATTAGTAAAATACTTACCACAAGATAGACACTTATACTTCTGTATTTTACCTCTATTTCTTGTCTTTCTAAAGCCTTGCTTTATGTAATGGTTTTTTTTACAGTGAACGCATTTGATTTTTATTACCATACTATTTAGATACCTAAACTAGTATTTAAATATTTAGGTATCTAAAAGCTATGTTTGTGATATATAGTTTTAGGTATCGAAACATTTATAAAGGATTAGATACCTAACTATATTTATGAGACTATTATGGCAAATAAGTAGAACATATCAGAACACCAATTATGATAAGTACTGGATAGTTATACCTAACAAACTAATAAAAGAACTAGACTGGGATAAAGGAGAGGAACTAAAAGCAAAAGTAAAAGGAGAAAAACTAATAATAGAAAAAGATTAGAGGTGATTAAATGCCAAAATGTCCAAAATGTGAAAAAACAACATCTTTTAACTCATCAAGTACCACATTTGGAGGAAAAAGGTGTTTGATAATATATTGCAATTCTTGTCAAACAGCCATAGGAGCAGTATCAATTTCATAATAAAAATGTCTTTATTTAAAGAACTTTTCTTCGGAAGAGAATCAATTCAAAGAGCATTTAGAGATTTACCTCTAATATGTTTTACTATTATCGGAACTTTAACAGTACAACAATTCCTAAAAGAAGATGTCGTCATAAATGGTACTTTCATATTTAATATTATCTTTATAACAGGAATAACTTTCGGAGTAATCACGTTTATATTTTTCATATACTACCTAATTTTTAAAGCACTCAATCCACCAAGAAAACATTAATTTTTTTTTAAAATAACTGACGTTTAGTTAACAGCCCACTGTTATGAAACTATTGCTGTTATAAAATTTTATTGAAAATCAACTCAAGAAGAATCATAGTATTGGATGCTCTCAATCTCTGCAGGCAGTCTGAAATCATTGTTAGAGTCAATCTCTGAGAGAAGCCTGTACACTGCATTGCTGTAAGCATCATTTGGGTCATAGGACCTGTTTGTTGAGGTATATTCGCATGCCCTGCTTCCTGCGTATGAGAATGGGATGCGGAACTGCCTAATACTGCCATCCTCAAATTCTATGCTCCATCTGCAGCCATGAGAACCTTTTAGTTGAGAAGCAGCTCCTCTTTGAGTCACTGTATACACAAAGGTGTTGTCATCATAAATAGGGTTCCAGCACTCAATATCCTCATCAAGGCTTCCTGTAAATATGATTTCAATAGTATTAGCACCGCCTCTAAGATAATTTGCAGGAATATATATCTGGAACGGGTCTCCCAGAGAAGTAAGGTTGTAGTTCATATAATTCTCCAGGTTAAAAACAGTGTTGCTATTGGCTCTTACAAGTTTGGTCCAGAACACACTTGAATAAGCTAATAAAAAAGCATCTGTTATGGTGAAAGATGATGGCATCTGCACTGTGTTTGCGCAGTCAGTAACCCTTTGCTCCACACGGAAATTCATGTCTGCAAGCCCAGGCACTGACTGAGCAGGGGTGTACTCAAACTTGATGTATGAGTCTGGAAAAAGAGTAGAGTTTCCTGTCTGGTTAATCTTGTGAAAAGTCTGAATCCTTTCTTTGCTGGCATTGCGTGTGCGGCTTGAGAGAAGTTTTGCAAACATCATGTAAATCTGCTCTATCTCCTCAACACTTTCTCCATTAGCAAAGTGGTCTTCATCATCTGCAATCCTCCTCATTGTCTCTGTGGACCTACCAAGAGCAAAACCAATTGCAAACATCTCAATGCCTGCTTCTCTGGCTTGCTCAGCATATCTGATGGCTTCGACTTCACCAGCATTACCACAACTAGTGAATTGGGAAGGGTCATTGTTTGCTATACAGCGATTGGCTTCACCATCACTCATTACAAGGATGGCTTTGTTCCTGTCAGAGCCTTGTAATAACTGCATTGAAGCCAGAATCCCGCATGAAATACATGTACCGCTTTCACTACTAGGCCTGTATGTATTAATTTCATTCATGAGCACAGCAGAAATATTAGTAAGAGGAATCATATCAGAAGGATAAACACGCGGAGCATATGATGCAAGGCCTATTCTGTGTTCACTATTCTGCAATACCAGGTCAATAAATAACCCATCAACGCATTTTGCAACCTCTATTTTTGGTGTGTTGCTGTCACCGCACTGTCCTGCACCAGACCCCCCTGTCTCCCAGTCCATGCTTCCACTTACATCAGTTACAAGTATGATATCATATATTCCTCCTGGAGGAGTTATATTAATAATAACTACTTCATGCTTGCTTGCTGTAAAGCGAAGAGGAATAGTTGAGGATGAGAGAGTATTATAATTCAGGAGCGAGGCTAACTGGTTATTATTGAAAGTAATGTTTTTTTCTATTTCAGTGTCAGTGTCTCTATGGATTAACCTGTTGCCAAGAATGAATTCAAGTGGCTGGGTTGTGCTGTTATCCACCAGGTAGTGCAGATAGGCTTCCATGCTTCTAAGAGTGCCTGGTATGTAAAAGGATGAGTAAAGGTTTATGCTGCCTAGTATGCCTGGGAAGTCATATATTTTTGTGATGTTTTCTTCAGGCTTAAGAGTCATGTAATCTATCATGATATAGCCTCCTCCAAAGTATTTCATAAGAAGCCCTGTTCCAGGAAACTTAATGGTTATATTGTTTTCTACTCCTTTTCTTATAAGTCCTATGCACTGGCTTATATCAAATTGCTCAACAGGCTTTCTGGTCTTAAACAGGTTGTTGCATGGCTCATCATTAATGTATAAGTTAAAGTCTCTTCCACTATTAATCTTTAATCTCATTCCAAGCAGGATTGCATCTTCAGGTATTTTTTTGGTCTTTTTTGTTATTGTGCCCTGGCCTTCAAACCCTCCAAAAGTGATAAAGTCATATCCAGTATAGGTTCTTTCAGCCTGCTCATACTCAGGGCTTATATACAAAGTATCATTCATATAAGTTAGCCTGATTACTACTGGTGTTACAATGCTGCCCATAACCACGTCTTCTCTTGTGCCGCAGTTCATTTCTGCTGATTGAAGAGAGTTGCAATAATTAAGGTCTTTTATATGACCAAAAAGCACTGCTTTGTTCAACACTCCAGCATCCTTGGCATATATTGTGGTAGACGCATTTATGTCTTTGAACTTGTTCTTATCCCAGAACTCAAGGATAGTATCGATAAGTTCTGTTGTGTTCACATTTCTGAATCTAAGGTCTCCTTCTCCAACAACTTCTTTGGTTATTTCTTCCTGTCCTTTTTCAAAAGGAATGCCTCTAAGAAAAAGCAGGAGCAGCCCTCCTAATATGAATGCAAACACAATGTATATTATTATTTCAACTGTTTCCATTTTCTTTGATTCTATATATTAACCCAAAGGTGCGCGGCTTTCACACACTGCTAAGATAGCTGCACAGTCATCATTATCAAAAAAGTTTGGGTTGCTGGTTGGAAAGGTTAGCCAGTTGCTGCACCCAACTATATCACCATATGCATCAAAGATAGGGCTAAGGCACAGGGCGCAGCTAAGACCAGCAGGGTCAACAGGTGGCTGAGCTCCTGCTCTTAAGAACTCGCACATAGGACCAACATTCTCAGCAGTCATTGTCCAGCAAATTTCAAGAGTATTAATTGGTCCTAAAGGAGGGAGGCATTCATCTTTCACAGCCGACCTAATAATGAACTTCATAGTGCTTGGAATAAAAGTCCTGTCCCCATCCATAACACTGCTTGGGTCAGTGCAGGTCATTGTGAATTCAACATGAAGGAATCTGTCCACACCCACATATTCAAACCTTGCATAATACTCGTCTAGGCCTGGAGGAGCTACTGCCTCTTCGCATGGAATAGGGTTGGTTGTAGCAGTAGGCTGAGTCGTGTCAGGTATTCCAAGGAAGTTGTTTCTGCACTCAGGAGGAGGCGGGGGCGCCTCGCATGGACAAAGACCTTGTATGATTATGATTTCACCGTCAAACTCTGTTTCATCATCAATACCCATGGTTGTTGGGCCTTTGCGATAGTCAAACTCAGGCAGGTTAATAACATAACTGTTCTCCATATCAAGGGATGCAGTGCAGGTGATGCCTGCCCCGCTTGAGGAGAAATAATTATTAATATCCTCTTCAACCTCCTGGACTCTTGTGTAGACATCAAGTTCTTCCCACTCAACAATCATGGTTTCCAGCACTCCGTCTGGAAGCAGATACTCGCCAGCTTCAGGGCACCAGCACTCAGAATTCACTGCTTGGCAAGGCTTTATTGCCTCTATCTCATTTGTCAGCTTGGTTATAATATCTCCTGCTTCTGTGTCCACCAGCCAATTGATTATGTTCTTGTAAAGATACCACATCCTTGTTCTTAAGATATACTCTTCTGTGTTGTTCTTGATAGAGGTAAAGTTAGAATTATCCATGCCAGAGAAAAAATCTATTGAATGAGCATCTTGGTAGTCCTCATCAAGCATCTCCCACTGACTTGATGTAAGCTCTATATCAATAGATACATTGGTCAGGTTCTCGTAATAGCCTTCTTCTATACGTTTGTCCAGGTAATCATTCACTGCTTCTATGCTGCGATTAGTCAGTATATCATCTGCTTCTACAAGGTCAGGAGGAAACACCCTGTTACAGAACCATGCTTGGTCAAGGTCTGACAAACCATCCTCCATTGACTCCTTGATTCCTTTGTAAAATGCTTTGCGCATAGAAACATCACTCTCAGTTACAATCTTGTCTGTAGGGGTAAGTTCAAAATCCACTTTCTCAGTTCCTTGTCTTAATAATAATAAGAGCACAAGAACTAGAACAGTCACCAAGACCAGGACAACAACATTCCCCTTTTTTCCTGTAAAAGCCATAACCAGAACCTCTAAATCAGCTCTTAGCTTTAACAAAGCTTTAATCTTGATTTATGAGCATTAAAGTATATAAAAGTTTCGAACTGATTCTAGAACTCAACCAGCTTCTTCTGTGTCTTTATCTGGTTTAGAAGGAGGCTTTTTTTCAGTATAAACTCAGCATTTATCCCAAACTTCTTCTTAACAAGAGCCTTGGTGTATTTTAACATTAATTCTTTTGAACCAAAATTCAAAGGCTTTTTTGCAAGGGTTTTTCTAACAGCTTCTCTTACAACCCACACTCCAAGAGGCGCATAGTATTCTCCTGTTATAAAGCGCAGGAGCAAAACACTTGCCTGCCTTTTAATTTTCTTCAGATGCTCAAGCACTGGCAGTCTTGCTGCATAATAACCACCTACTGTGTTGCTGGCATAAGTTTTTCTTCCTGCATAACTTTCAAAATCTGTCATCACACTTATGCCTTCTGAGTCATGCCAGGTGCTTTTGCCTACATAGGTTTCAAATAATTCATAACTCCAGACCTCTGGAAAGAATAATGCTATATAGTAATTGCCTAGGTGTCCTCCAAAAAACGCAACATAATCATATATATTATAATCCTTAATCTGGTTTATCATCTCTTTTGCAAGTGTGTCATCCACTGCAGTAATGCTCCATCTTGTGGGCACGAGTTTTCTTTGTTTTTTAACACCCAGGTTTCCAATACTTAACAGTCTTGTAAGATAGTGCTCATCAATGTTTTTTTTGTAGAGCTGGTTCATTGCCTTGGTTGCTTTTAAATCAATATCATCAACAACTTTGTCAATGATTTTTGGAATTTTTGGGTTTTCTGTAATCCTGGCTTTTTTTAGTTTGATAACAGGGCCATGAGGCATTGTATCCTGGGTAAAACTAAGAGAAAAGTGCGGCTTCTTAGCAAGCCCTATCTCAACATCAACAGGCTGCTTTGCCATACCCACTTCTTTGCTCATCTCCATAAACCTTTCCTTAAAGCCTTTTATTTGGGCTTTGAAATTAGAATTGATTAAGGTGCTTCTTAGGTTTATTATTTTAGCAATACTATAGTTTTCTTTAGACCATAACAACGGATTATCATGCTGCTCATAATCCTCAACACTAAGAACACCAACATTAACTTCAGGATATCCATATCTGCCTACAAAAACATTTGGGCTCTGGCCAAAAAAGTCTTGTTTAGCAGAAAGATTAACCTGTTTTTGCGCTGATATCTTAGCCATGATAGGGCAGAAAGTCCTGCCGCAAATACTTGGGTCACGTCCTTTGCACTTGATGCAGCGAATGTTCATACAAAAAAGAATAAAGAAGTAAGATAAAAAGGTTTTGGAAGTTGTTTATTTTCTGTCTGCAACTATGTATACTATTTGATTGGGTTTAATATCATTTCCTACAAAGTATCCTTTTTTATTAACAACTCCGGTTTTATATACTATTTCTTTATACTTATCTCCGTTCTTTAAGTCTTCAGAATTGAATTTCTTTGCTATTTGAACAGGCCAATCTCCTGACTTAACGTTATATTCAAAAACATCTTTTCCTTTTGAATTCTTTCTTATGTATCTAAATTCAGAGCCGATATTTTGAGCTTTGGCACTGGCATTTTCTGTTTTTGCAGGGTTCTCTCCATTTATCATGTAAGCTGTGGCTGCCAGCACTTTTACAGCGTATTCTCTTGGCTCTTTTTGCAGCCAGTGAACAAACACAAATGGATCATTGCTTCCTGATTTGCGTATGGCCCAATCTACTGCATCCTTTCTGCAGTTGTACAGAGTGAGTGCTAGTGGAACATTTCCTTCACATTGGTCTAGGAGATCTTTATATTTGTGTGCACCGCCCCTTATGTTCTGTTTGGGGTCAAATGGATTTTCAACATTGTATTGGTCTGTTGTGATGTCCATTAATTGCATGAGTCCTTTTGCACCTGCTTTTGAAACAGCATTTTTGTTTCCTTTTGATTCTACAAATATTATTCCTTCAATTAGATGAGGATCTATTCCATTTCTTTTTGCTTGCTTTTTGATTGTTGATTCATATTTTCTTATTTTATTTTTTACCTGCCATGCTTTTTTTCTTTCCCATCTGGTGTCTGTCATTCTATAAAGTTCTGCTTCTATCATTGATTTCTTTATCTGGCTGTCTATTGCTTTGCCCAAGTTGAAATCAAGCATGTTGTCCAGAGTCCTTGTTTGTTTTTGGTCTAGTTGTGCTACTCCTTTTTTTTGATATAGAAGCTCTGATAAGTTGAATCTTAGATTGTCTGCGGTATTTTTAGCTGCTCCTGTTAAAATAACTCCTCCAATAAGGACACCAAGCCCTAAGTTTTTTGCATAACCACAATTTTTCCTAAATCTGCTTACCTGATTCTTTTTATCTTTTTCATACAGTTCTTTATTTTTCTTATTAGAGATTTTCCATATTCCGTCAAAAGGTATTTTGTTTATTCCTGGTAATCTGCTTTTTTTTGTTCCTAGAAGAATATCTTTTCCTGCTTCATAAAGTATAAGTGCACCAAGGCCGGCTATTAGTGCTTTTCCACCTGGTTTTCCTATTATTGCTATGTTTTCATTTATCATTGGTATTTTATCAACAACATAATCAAATGCTTTTATTCCTGCTCCTGCTACTATTGTTCCTTCTACTACAGGAGCCATGATTTGATTAATCTTATACTGGTGCTTGTCTATGTATCTTAGAATTCTTTCAGTTAAATCATGCTGGGTTTTTGAACTATTTGCTTGTTTCCTTTTCTTCTCTTTTTTTGGATGTCCAGCTCTTTTCTGTTTTCTTATTTGTATTTTAATATCTTTTTGCATTTTAGTATGATATCCCCCTGGTTAACCTCTTCTTATTTTGTTATTATTCTACCCATTTATAAATCTTTCGTTTTTTACCACTATTTAGTAATAAAATAAGAAAAGCAAGAGCAAAACACTTGCCTGCCTCTTACTGTAAAGCTCTTTTATTGTAGAATAAGGTTAGAGTTTAGGTAATATGTATCTCTTTATGTATTTCTTACTGCTTTTGATTTTCCGAGGTTGTTGCAGGGTTTCTACCATTTGATTTGTCTCTGCATCTAATTTATCAAGTAATTCTATCTTTTTATAAGTCTCTTCCAGCTTTTTATCAAGCTTTTTGTAATCCTCTCTCATAACTGGCAACTTATTTAACAATTCCCTGGCTTCTTCCTTGTCTTTTTCTAGTTCATGTTTTTGCTGGTCTATTTCTTTTTGTTTTTGTGTTATTTCTTTTTGTTTTTGTTCTATTTTTTGTTTTTGTTGTGTTATTTCTTTTTCTTGTTGTTGTTTTTGTTGTGTTAGGTTGTTTTTTTCTTGTGTTATTTCTTGTTTTTCTTGTTTGTTTTGGTTGATTTTTTCTGTTAGGTTTTTTCTTTGTTGTTCTATTTCTTTGATTTTTTGTTGTTGTTGGTTTATTTGTTTTGTTAGGTTGTTTTGTTTTTGTGTTATTTCTTGTTTTTCTTGTTTGTTT
>JAHWIP010000035.1 GCA_019322375.1 Candidatus Woesearchaeota archaeon | reverse complement strand
GTCACTGCTGAGACTATTCAGCATTATATCGCATCATCCCAAGGTTCTTGGAATTTTGTACAACAAAGGAAAGTTACTTCCTTTGCTTAAGTGATACCTCGCCCTTTAGGGCGGGGAGGTTCATTTTTATCTGTCCCTCTTCATTATTTTACCCCTTAGATGTAGCGATAAGAGGAAGTATATTAATTTTATTCGTCCTTTAAAAGGACGAAACATTTAAAAATAACAATCAACATCTAATTAGATATGCTCAATAAATCAGATTTAATTGCTGTTGGATTAACAAACAACGAGGCAGAGATATACTTAATTTTGATGAAACTCATAGAAGCAAAAGCTTATGATATAGCAAGACACACACGCATATCTAGGTCTCATGTGTATGATTCACTAAACAGCCTGCTTGGTAAAGGCTTTGTTAATTATATAACCAAAGGAAAAATAAGAGTATATAGAATAACAGATCCTGATAACATAATTAACTATTTGGATGAAAAACAAGAAAAAATAAAACAACAAAAAGAAGAATTAAAAAAGAGAGTAGAATTTTTAAAACAAACGCAAGAACTAACAACATCAACAGTTGAAATATATGAAGGATTAGAAGGGGTAAAATATATCTTAAATGACACAATAAAAGACGGAGTAGAGAAAAAATACAAAGAAATCCTTGTGATGAATTCTTTCTCAGAAAAAGAATTTACTAAATCTGTCCCTGAATATGTCTGGAAAAGATTCTGGAATTTAAGAAGAAAACACAAGATTCCTTCAAGACAGCTTTATGCACAAGGAAAAAAGATAACCAAGCATCCTTATGTAAAAGCGAAGATTCTTCCTAAAGAATACTTCAATAATAATGTTGTACATTCTATATATGGAAATAAGATGGTTTATTATATATTTACATTAAAACCATTGGTAATAAGGATACAAAGCGAAGAAGTAGCAGATCTCTATAAAAAACAGTTTGAAGTCCTTTGGAAAAGAGCAAAATTTTCCTTTAAAAATAAATCATAAAAACATTTAAAAGAACAAACTCCCTCTCTAAGTTAAAATGATAGAACTAACCCCTGAACTAGCAGGCACATCCTTGGTGGTAATGCTTATAACTTACTTCATAGTATTAGCCTTCAACATCTACATGATGTACCTGAACTGGAAGCAAAGCAAAGTCAAAGAGATAACAACCCAGATGCTTAATGAGATAAAAAAGACCAATAAGTTGCTGGGAGAGATGAAGAGGAAGTTGAAGTAGTTTTTTCTTTATTAGATATATTATTGCAACAACCTTTATAAACCCTAACTAATTCTTTGTTCTTGCCAGTCTGGAGTTTAACTATGATAAAGAAAAAAATCACTAGAAAGACTGTTAAAAAGACTGGAACAAGAGTTCTAAGACTGGTTCCTGACACCAGCATAATTATAGAGGGTTTGCTTTCTAAGAAGATTGAGAAGAGAAAACTCAACCCTAGCACTATCATTATTCATGAGACTGTTATGGCTGAGTTGGAAAGCCAGGCTAACAGGAACAGGGAAACAGGGTATCTTGGGTTAGAAGAAATTAAAAAGCTCAGAGAGCTAGGCAAAAAATTCAGGTTTAGAGTTTTGTTCAAGGGCAAAAGACCAAGTGAGTTTGAGATTAAGCATGCTAAATCTGGCGAGATTGATTCTGTTATCAGGCATTTGGCTGCTCAGGAAAAAGCAACTCTGGTGACTGCTGACAAAGTCCAGAGTCTAGTTGCAGAAAGCAAAGGCATTAATATCATTTTGTATGAATTTGAGCAAGAAGAAAAACCTTTTGTTCTTGAGAAATACTTTGATAAAACAACTATGAGTGTTCATATAAAAGAGGAGTGCTCAATAAAAGCAAAAAAAGGCAGGCCAGGAGAATGGAGATACATTGAGATAGCCAAGGAAAAACTTGACAGAGAAGGTGTTAAAGAACTTGCAAAAGCAATAACAGAAGAAGCCAGCTCTAGAACTGATGGATTTATTGAATCTGATAGAAGAGGCTCAACCATTATCCAGCTGAGCACATTTCGAATTGTGATAACGCGTCCGCCTTTTGCAGATGGGTATGAGATAACAGCTGTTCATCCTATCAAAAAACTTACTCTTAATGAGTATGAGCTTAATGAAAAAATACAAAAACGTATTGATGAAAAAGCAGAAGGCATATTGATAGCCGGCGCGCCTGGCCATGGAAAAACCACTTTTGCACAAGCACTAGCAGAACATTACTTGAAAAAAAACAAGGTAATCAAAACAATTGAATCTCCGCGCGACCTCACGCTTAGCGACGAAGTAACCCAATACTCTATGAATTATGGAAGCAGTCATGAGATACATGACATCTTGTTGCTTAGCAGGCCTGATTACACTATTTTTGATGAGATGAGAAACACAGAGGATTTTAGATTATTCTCAGATTTAAGACTTAGCGGTGTAGGAATGGTAGGAGTGATTCATGCAACAAAACCTATAGATGCAATCCAGAGATTCATAGGGAGGATAGAGCTAGGAGTAATACCTCATATTGTGGACACAGTTATATTCATAACCAATGGAGCAATTGATAGAATTTTTTCTCTTAACATGGAAGTAAAAGTTCCTAGTGGCATGACAGAAGCAGACTTGGCAAGGCCTGTTGTTATTGTTAATGATTTTAACACAGGCAGACTAGAATTCGAAATCTATACTTATGGAGAGCAAACAGTTGTTATACCTGTAAAAGCAGAATACACCTCTCCCACACAAAAACTAGCACAAGAAACCATTAAGAACGAGATAAAAAGATATGTTAAAAAAGCAGAAGCAGAAATGCTCTCAGATAACAGGTGCAGGGTGTATGTTCCTCTTGGACAAAAAGCAAGGCTTATAGGAAGGAATGGAAGAACAATAGAAGAAATAGAACACAAGCTAGGAGTGAGCATTGATGTTGTTGAAGGAGCACAGAAAAGCAACAAGCAACACGTCAAAAGAGAAGAAAGAACAGACACAATTCCATATCAGGTAAAGATTGATAAAAAAAACATATTGATAAGATTAAGCCCTGAACATGCATTCAAAGAAGTAGACGTATATGTAGGAGAAGACTACTTGTTAAGCGCGACTGCCTCAAGAAAAAGCATAATCAAGATAATCAAGTTCAACAAAATAGGCAGAATCATTCTAAAAGCAGTGCAGGCAGGAGAAAAGCTGGAGATAAGAGGGAGTTCTTAAATTTTACAACAAAAATCAATAGATTTTTGAGCATTTTGACTAAAGCCAAAACACAGCAAAATATTTAAACATACAAGCCTATTCATATCCTGAAAATGCTCGATATCAAGTTCATACGCGAAAACCCTGACTTAATCAAAAAAAACCTGAAGAAGAAGTTCCAAGACCCAAAGGTAGTTGATGATTTCTTAAAAACAGATGCTGAGTGGAGAAAACTAAGAGCAAAGATTGACACTCTGCGCCATGAGAGAAACAAGATAAGTGAGGAAATTAACAAGGCTAAGAAAGCAGGCAAGAATGTTAAGGCTTTGGTTAAAAAAGCAAAGAGTATTCCTGGAGATATAAAAAAAGCAGAAGAAAAACAAGTAAAGATTGAAAAGCAGATGCTCTCCTTGCTTCCCAAAATACCCAACATCATTCATGAGTCAGTTCCTATTGGCAAAAATGAAAAAGAAAACAAGGTAATAAAGAAATGGGGCAAGCTTCCAAAGTTTGATTTTCCAATCAAAAACCATGTTCAAATCTGCGAAGAATTGGGTATTGCTGATTTTGAGGCAAGTGCAAAAACATCAGGCCATGGATTCTACTTCTTAGAAGGAGAATTAGGTCTTTTAAACCAGGCTCTTATCCGCTTTGCACTTGATTTTATGCAAAAAAAAGGGTATCATTATATTGAAACACCATTAATGCTAAAAAAACCAATACTTTCAGCAAGCCTTGACACACAAGAGTTTGCAAATACTATCTATGAAATAAAAGATGAAGACCTGGCGCTGATAGGAACAACAGAATATGCATTACTAGCAAGATACATAGGAACAACCTTTCTAGAAAAAGACCTGCCAAAAAAAGTGTACTCATACAGCATGTGCTTTAGAAGAGAAATTGGAAGCCATGGCATAAATGAAAAAGGGCTTTGGAGAACCCATCAGTTCAACAAAGTAGAGCAGGTGATTCTCTGCGTTCCAGAAGATTCATACAAGATGTATGATGAGCTCTTGAAAAACTCAGAGGAAATAATGCAAAAACTTGACTTGCCTTACCGTGTGCTAGAGATGTGCTCAGGAGACCTGGCGCCATGGAAAACCAAGAGCGCAGACATCGAGGTGTGGAGGCCAACGACCAAGAATTACGGAGAAGTAATGAGCCTGAGCAACTGCACAGACTACCAGGTAAGAGACTTAAACATAAAACTTGACAGGCAGGGAAGAAGAGAAGTGGTTCATGCCCTTAACAACACAGCTCTGGCAACCTCAAGAATAATGGTGGCAATCCTAGAGCACCATCAGAACAAGGATGGCAGCATAACAATTCCAAAGGCATTAAGGCATTACATGGGTGGGATAAAAGTTATTGGAAAGAAGAAATAGGAAATAATTTTAAGTTATGATTTCTTTTTTACTTATGATTTCTACTTTTCCATTAACAACTTTCTTTACAAACACAATCCTTGTGTTAACTACATTGTCTTTGAAAGTTATTTCTCCATTAATTGTTTTGAAAGAATGGGTTTGTATGTATTCATTAATTCTTGCCTTATCACTAATCTCTGAAAATGCTTCAGCAATAATCATTACGCTGTCATAAGCTCCGTCTGTTGAGCGGGAAGGCTCTACTTCATACTTTTCTCTGAATTTGGTTCTAAACTCTTCAGATGGGGGGGTGTCCCAGTCAAAATAAACAATACCATTGTATAAAGAATTATCAACGTCAGGATTCACAAGTCCGTCTTCAACAGTGCTATGACTGAAAATCTTGATGTCAAGGCCTTGTTCTCTTGTTCTTTTTATTAAATTCACAATATCAGTGTCCATCATATCAATGAATAAAGCTTCTGCTTTTGAGTTCTTGACTTTGGTAACCATTGTCAAAAAATCATTTGAACCAATAGTGTTATATTGTTCATCAAGAACAAGCTCGCCGCCGGTTTTTTGCATTATGTCCTGCATCCCATAAGAAAGTGCTTGTCCAAAAGAAGAAACATATCTTATAATTGCAGCTCTCTTAATATTATTGTTTTTTATCTCATCTTCCAAAACCCAAGTTAATTTTCTTAAGTCAGGGCGCATTACAAAAGTGTAATCATTTATAACCAGCCCCTCGGCTTTTAGATTTTGAGGAGTAAAAAGAGTTATTTTGTAAGTCTCTGCAAGAGGAGCAATGGCATTGTAGTTAAAATCCCATGTCCCCCCTATTATTGCAGAAACTTTGTCGGTTGAGACAAGTTTATGAAAAGCAGTTACTGCTTGCTTTGAATCTGTTCCATCATCCTCATAAACAACAACAAGTTTTTTCCCATTAATCCCTCCTTTTGCATTAACATCAGACACAGCAAGTTCTATTCCCTGCCTTCCGCTTTCCCCCCAGACAGCAGCAGGCCCTGTTAATGATAGGATTGCGCCTATTTTGATGACTTCTTGTTTTTCTTTTACAACTTCACCTGCAGGTGCACTTGTGCAGCCTGTTATTAGTAAAACCATTATTGCAATGGTTATTATCGTGCTTAGTTTCATTTTCATTCCCTAATTATTTTTTATTGTGATTAATTTTATACGCTTCAAGTACCAAGTTCTTTTTTTCATCAAGTTTTAAGAGATATGATTTGCCCTTATGTGTTAGCCTAGTCTCATGCGTTCCATCATTATTTAAGTCACAGTAATTGATTCTTACTTCGTGCGGAACTGGGTATCCTGGCTCCAGTGTTTTTTGTTGCTTTACAAAGAAGTCTCCAATGCACGTTCCTACTTGGTATGACAATATCGCTATTACGGCGTATGCTCCTCTAATTGCCAAATCCTTGAATCTATGGTTGTTCTTCATCTCAACGTGGCAAAACCAAAAACTATTTAAAACTTAACTCCCCCTAAGGGGGTATAAATTGAAAGAAGAATTAATAAAACTGGGATTAACAGAAGGAGAGGCAAAAGTATACCTTGCATTGCTAAGACTAGGTTCTTCAACAGTAGGACCGATAATAAAAAAAGCAAAAGTAGCAAACTCTAAGGTATACTCAATACTCCAAAGACTAATAGAAAAAGGACTGGCAAGTTATGTGTTAAAAGAGAAAACAAAATACTTTAATGCTGTGCCGCCGACAAGGCTGAGTGATTATTTAGACAAGCAAGAGCAAGAGCTACAACAAAACAGAACAATACTAAAAGCACTAATACCTGGCCTTAGAAAAGCAGGCATTCCCGATGTTGAGCAAGAAGCAGAAATCTTTGAAGGCTTTAAAGGAGTAAAAACAGCTTATGAACGATTATTAGAAAATAATACTAGGAAAGACCAGTTGCTCTTCTTCTACATATATGACAAAGAACACTTTAAACTACAGAACCTGTTCTATAAACAGGCTTTTCATTACTACAAGAAACTAGGGATAAAGCTAAGAGGGGTGGGCACACGCGAATACCAGAAATCAAAAGATTTTGAAAAACCTCCAAGCTTCATGGATTTAAGATTTGTAGACTTTCCACTTCCCTCAATGGTGGATATCTATCAGGACAAGGTTTTAATCACATCGTGGACAGAAAAACCCCTTGCATATTTGATTCATTCAAAAGAAATATCAAAGAACTTCAAGAAATACTTTGAAACAGTTTGGAAGAGTGCAAAGAAATAAATTCAAACCCTTCTTTGTTTCTTTTTCTTACCCTTCATCTCTCTTAATCCTTTCTCATCCACAAACTTCTCGTGCACAGGAAGGTCTGAGTCTAAATCAACATCTAAATCTTTGAAAAGCTCCTCTTTCTTTTTTTTCTTTTTTCCAAATAATTCATCAGTCATATCCAGGAGTAGGTTGTTGTAGTATAAAATGTTTTTGGAAAAAAGAACAATTTTATAAATAAAAAAATCTTTGTACTATTATATGTTCAAAAAAGCAAACAAATCTAAAAAGCCTAGAGAACCAAAAGTACAATGGGTAAAAATCTGTCCAAAATGCAAGAGCAAGAAAGTAAAATCCAGAGGAATGGTAGGCTTCGGCAGATGGCAGGCTTTAAGCCCAAACTTTGTTTGCCAAACCTGCGGGTTTCAAGGCCCTTTATTTCCTGAAATACCGCCAGAAGAAGCTGCTAAACTTCCTGACCAACCAATTAATTTTAACCCTTCTTTTCAACCAACATTTGCAGACAGAGGACCTTTCTCTAAAAAAGCAAGAATAATAATGCTTATAATTGTTATAATTATAGCCTTAGGCATTATTCTTACAATAATTCGGCTAGCTTCTACTTTCTGAATACTGCTAAATGCAAAAAATATTAAAACCCTGAATCTTAAGAAATAATCATGGCACCTATTCCTGGCTGGGTTTATGTAATCCTTGGCATAATAATGATATTGGCTTCTCAGCTCATAAAGGACAGCGAGGGAGCCAAACCCTTACTAGTTTTTCTTTATGTTGGTATATTGTTCATATTAATAGGCATTGGTAAATATGTGTTTAAAGCTGTTTTTAGGAAAGATGACAAACATCCAAAGCAAAAGAAGATGAATCAACCAGCATATGTTAATACAGAACAACGAGGACACCAACATGTAGTGCATCCTCAAACTCAACAACCTCAGCACCAGGCCTCTCATCATCAAGCACAACAATCAGCGCCTCAGACACATCAAATCCATCATCAAGCTCAACGCCAGCATACTCATAGAACACCGCATCATGAAGTAAGCCATATGCGAGGACAGCACGAGGTGCACAGAGCAACACCACAGCAACACCCGCCGCACATGAGTATAATAGCCTGCCCTGCTTGCAAAACCAGGCATTATGATTATGCAAGATACTGTATGAGGTGCGGTACCAAGATAAAAAAGCATTAAAAATAACAATCATTAAAAATAATAACATTTTCACAAGACAAGGAGGGGGTAACATGGATGCTATTGAATGCATAAGCACGCGCAGGAGTATCAGAAGGTTTCTTAATGTTCCTGTTGATTTTGAAACAATCATGACTATAGTAGAGGCGGGTTCTTTGGCTCCTAGCAGCGGCAATGTTCAGGACTGGAAATTCATAGTTGTTGATGACAAGGATTTGATGGAAAAGATGTGCGAGTACAGTCTTAAACAGGAGTGCGTTCAAAATGCTGCTTTCCTGATTGTTGTCTGCTCTGACCCTGAGCACACAGAACTGCATTACGGCTTAAGAGGGCAAAGGCTTTACACTGTTCAGAACTGTGCAGCAGCTGCTGAGAACATGCTGTTAGCAGCTCATGCTCTTGGCTTAGGAGGAACCTGGGTTGGTGCTTTTGATGAGGAAAAACTAAGGGAAATCCTTGACATTCCTCAAACTGCAAGACCTCAGGCAATCCTGGCTTTTGGCTATCCAGATGAAGCACCAGATCATAAGAGAGTGAAAGACCTCAGGGTTATCACTTACTTCAATACCTATGGAGCAACTATCAAGAAAGTTCATCATGTTCTTAGAGATTATTCTTTGGACTGGGAAGCCAGGGTTAAAAAAGCGCACACAGCAATGGGCAGGTTCAGAGAAAAAACCCAGAGAGCCACTAAAAAGGCCAAGGAGCAAGCAGGTAAGAAAAGCAGTTCATTGTTCCAGAGATATAAAAAGGAGTTGGAGAAGAGAAGGATAAAGAAAAGGTAAGGTTACAAATACCTTTAAATAACCCTTTAGTTTCCTCATTCTATCATGGCTTTACTAGAGGAGTTCAGAAATATGTATTTTCCTCATGATGAAGTCAGGCCTATACAGGATGAACTGATTAGAAAGATAAATAGTACAGTGACAGGCCAGCAAAACCTGATAGCACATGCACCTACTGGGCTTGGCAAAACAGCTGCAGCTCTTGGACCAAGCATACATGAGGCTTTAAAAAAAGATTTAACAGTGTTCTTTCTTACCTCGCGCCACACCCAGCACAAACTGGCAATGGAAACTGTTAATCAGATAAAACAGATATACAAGCTTAAATTTACAGTTGTAGATATAATTGGCAAGAAATGGCTCTGTCTGCAGCCAGGCATTAATAAATTGTATCCAAGAGAGTTTGCAGAGTACTGTAAAAAAATTAAAGAAGATGAATTATGCGAATTCTATACAAAAATAAGAGAGAAAGGCGAGGCTTCAAAACAAGCTAAGGAACTGGTTAGCCAGCTTAAAAAAGATAACAAGACAGACACAGGGAGCGTGGTTGAGAAAAGCACAGAGCAAGGAGTGTGCCCATATGAAGTAGCATTATTAATAGCAAAGGAATCAAGAGTGATCATAGGAGACTATTATTATCTATTTAATTCTTATATAAGAGAGACTTTTCTTAGCAGAACAGGAAAAGAACTCAGCAAGATAATCATTATTATTGATGAAGGACACAATCTGCCTGAAAGAGTAAAAGACCTTGCAAGCCACAGAATAAGCACAAACACAATTAGAAGGGCAAGGGAGGAAGTGAAAAAAAGAGGTAAAGAACAAATAGAAGAAACCCTAACAGTGCTTGAGAAAAAACTCTGGGAGCTGGCAGACAATGTTGCAGATGAAACCTATGTAAGCAGAGATCAATTAATAGAAGAGATAAAAGAAATTACTGATTATGATGAAATAGTGTCAGACATGAGCTTTTTAGCAGATATTATAAGGGAAGAGCAAAAACAATCCTCATTAGGAACAGTAGCTGCTTTTCTAGAAGCATGGCAAGGAGATGATAAAGGATTTACAAGAATACTAACAAAAAGCCTGAGCCTGAGAGGAGAGGAAATAATAGTAATACAGTACAGATGCCTTGACCCCAGCCTAATGACTCGAGATGTGATACGCTCAGCCTACTCAACCATACTAATGTCAGGAACCCTTAGCCCGACCAGCATGTACAAAGAAGTACTGGGGTTTGACACAGCAGATGAAGAGAGTTACAAATCTCCTTTCCCAGAAAAGAACAAGCTCAATATAATCATTCCAAGAACAAGCACCAAATATGAGACCAGAAGCGAAGAACAATACAGGGAAATAGCAGAAATCGTTGTAAGAGCAACCAATAAGATACCAGGCAACACAGCAGTGTTTTTTCCAAGTTATTTATTAAGAGATGATGTTAACAAGCACTTCTCAAAGCTATCAGAAAAACCAGTGTTTGTAGAAAAGCAGAAGTTTTCAAAAAAAGAAAAACTAGAATTCCTAGAAGCCTTTAAAGGATACAAAAATGTAGGAGCAGTCCTGCTCGGAGTGATAGGAGGCAATTTTGGAGAAGGAGTAGACCTGCCAGGGGATTTTCTAAAAGGAGTTATAATTGTAGGGCTCCCGCTTCAGCGGCCAGATCTGGAAACCCAGGCCTTAATCAAGTACTATGATGAAAAATTCAAAAAGGGCTGGGATTATGGATACTTGTTTCCAGCATTCAACAGAGCACTCCAAAGCGCAGGCAGATGCATAAGAAGCGAGACAGACAAAGGAGTCATCATATTTCTCGACGAACGCTACACCTGGAAAAACTACAACAGATGCTTCCCTCCAAGCTGGAATATAAAAGCCACCCTGCTTTACGAGAAGATGATAGAGGGGTTTTTTGCTAATGACAGCTAATACAAGAATACAAGAGATCCAATGCAAATCTGCAATTGGAAAATGTGGTTTTCCTGGAGGAGGATGGGCAATTAATCCTTATGTTGGTTGTGGCCATGCATGTGCTTATTGTTATGCAAGGTTCATGAAAAGATTTACAGGGCATTCTGAAAAATGGGGTTCTTTTGTTGATGCAAGAATAAACATTGCTAAAGTTCTTGAAAAACAAATGCATTCATCAAGGTATAAAGGTGAACGAATCTTTATTGGCACTGTTACAGACCCTTATCAGCCAATTGAAAAAAAGTATGAACTTACAAAGAGTATTTTAGGAGTTCTAGTAAATTATAATAATCCTGTTAGTATTTTAACAAAATCTGATTTAGTGCTTCGCGATCTTGACTTACTAAAAAAGTTTAGAGATATTGATGTAAATTTCACAGTTAATACACTGGATGAAAAATGGAAGGAATTAGTTGAACCCAACTCACCAACAATAAAGCAACGCTTACAAGCAATGAAAAAATTAGTTAATAAAGGTATAGAAGTAGAGGCAATGATGGGACCTTACTGGCCAATTTTCACAGATGTAGAAGCATTGTTTAAAGAATTCAAAAAAACAGGAGTTAGTCATATTTTTACAGAGAGCTTTAACACTACCGGAGATAATTGGGTGGGAGTAGAAAAAGCGCTTAAAAAACACCACCCCCAATTTTTACCTGGAATAAAAGAGACCTTCTTTAATAAAAGGAAGTTCTACAAGTTCTATACTGAAGCAAAAGATAAAATTAAACAATTATCAAAGAAATATAAACTTACAGTAACCATATATTTTGGTTCAGGGCATGCTGCAAAGTTTAAATAAAATAATCAAGGACTCTCTGCCACAAACACAACGCTTCCATTGCACTCTCCAAAAGCATGTTCTTCTGGTGGCACCATGAACTGCCAGTAAGTAGAGTTAATTCTTATATCACCAGGACTTGTTTTTGGGTCTATGGTTAAGCCAAGGTCTTGTTCTGTTGATGACAAAGCAGTTTTTGAGCCATAATCATCAGTACTGCTGGTTGAGAATCTTTCAAAACCAACACTGATGTTGTTTATCTGGCATATCATTGAAAGACCATCACCTAATATTTCATCTTCTCCTCCAAAACCATACACAGATATGTTCATGGGCATGTTACCAACATTGCTTATGTTAACTGTCACATTAGGTGAGGTCTGGTTTGGCTGCAGGTCTGTGTAATCAATAACACTTGTTGAGATGTTAAGAGCAAACAATTGGTTCATGGTGGTGTTATCTGTAGCATTGTCAGTAGAATAATTATCCCATGTAAAAGCTGTGCAGTTCCAAGAACCATTAATTGCATAGTGCCAGACATTGAAGATGCATTGGTAATCAGCACTCTGCCCTCCACCTGTCAAAAACAAGCAGCTGCTATTTGTATAATGAGTTCTGTTATTATCAGCAGCATCATAAGTGGTTGTTGTAGAGTAAAAAGTAGCATTCACACCCTCAATGCTTGTATAGTCATCAGGATGATTCACAGTTATATTGCAGTAAACAGTTTTAGTACTGCCTGCATTTAAATCAATTTGGTCCAAGGGAAGAGTAACATCATCATCCACGATTATAAAGATTATATTCACAGGCTCTGTTATTATAGAAATGTTTACATGAGTATCATTATCCCCAACATTACCTGCGGTATCATTTGCATAAACCCTTACTTCATAATCATTGCCATTGCTAAGCCCTGTCAGGTTCCAGTCACACTCAAAAGGAGCGCTTCCATCACTATCATTGCAAATGATTTTCCATGTGTCTGTGCTGTTATAGCGATACAGGAAAGTAACAGTATCTATTTTGCCAATACCTGCATCAGTAACACTGGCATTAACTGTGTAGATGTAGCCGTCAAGAAGAGCATTTATAATGCTATCATTCTGGGGCCTGTCAAGAACAGATACAGGGCCGGTGTTATCAATTTCTATTTCAAACCAGTAATAATCATAATTATTATTATAACCTGTTTTGCTTGCAAGAGAAACAGCAGAATAGTTGCCTGCTTGCTGTCCAGATGTGTCCCAGTTCCAAATCCATAATCCTTGGAAATCTGTTTGAGATGAGTTGCTGGCAATCACAAGCTGAGTTTCACCAATACTTTCAAGCCCTGTGTAAACCTCTTGCTTATAATAAACATTTAGGATTGCATAGTCAAGAGCAAAAGATGCATCATCCCACTTATCCAAGCCTCCAATATCTGTTTCATAACGCACCCAGAGTATGCTTGTTGTGTTATCAACATAATCATCAAGAGTATCTGTTTCAATATATGTATCAGTGTTCTCACCAGCATCATTAATATCCTGGGTTATTGTGTCAAATCCAGGGTCCCATCCAGAAGCATCAAAGTCATAAAGCTCAACATAAGCTGTTCCAGCACTTCCTGCTCCAATAGCACCACCACAAGTAATAGGAGCAGCTATATCATCTGAATGACAATAATTAATAGTAAAGTTAAGAGATACAAGGTCTGATTCAGAAGCACCTAAATCAGATAAGTTGTAACTAAGATTTATATAAGCATTCAATTGCTGACCTGTAGGCGGACTGTTGTCTCTTCCAACAGCATAGTAAGCACTGTTGTCACTTGTGGTATCAGAATAACTTCCATCTGTTGTATCATATAAAGGACCAAATATGCTTCCACCCAATGCTGTTTTTGTTGTGTTGGTTGTTCTTCTTGTCTCATTATTATTTGGATCACTAGCGCCAGAATTATTATAATAAGCCATGTACTCAGTGTTATTAACACCAGCAGACATATTTGCTCTGAACCAAGCAACACAATAAGTTGAATCATCACCACTAACAATTGTTCTGTTAACAGAGGTTAACACATTGCTAGAATCAAACCTCACAATTCTAATCTCATTCTCACAATCAGATATATTGTTATCAAGCCCAGTTATATTAACCTCAACTATTGCATTGGTTAAATCAGATGCACTGCTAAGAGTGATGGGTTTTCTTCTTTGCCAAGAACCATTCCACCAAGGAACAGTGGTGTTTGCAAACACAACTGCTGTGCTAACATCAACATCGCTAATAGGATTATTACCTGTGTCTGTAACATTATTAGTTATAACAGCTGTTTCACCTGCAAAATAACTTGACTTGTTCATGGTTAGATTAAGATTCATATCAGCACTAATACTAACAGTTATGTTCCTGGTTTCACTGGCATTAATCAAGCCAACCTGGTCTGTGCAGTTAATGCTCCAGTTAAGTTGAGTCCCATCCTCTCTGCCATATAAGTAGAAGTACTGGTTAATACCTCTTTGAACAGAATTATTAGTCTGGTTTAACTCATCATTTATTATTAAGATGCAGTTAGCAATAGGAGATATGTCTGTTACTTGATAAACAAACACCAGGTCACCATCAGTATCAATATAATCATCCTCTGGAGAAACCAAAGTAAGTGATGGATTATTATTATCAATTGTTATGTTGACATGCACATCAAAGCCTCCAACATTACCCCAAGTATCATTTGCATACACCCTTACTTCATATTCATCTCCATCTGGTAAAACAGTTGTGTCCCATTCGCAATCATAAATCGGGCTTCTGTTATCTATGCAAATCAAGTTCCAAGAAGCAGTGCTATTCTGTCTGTACTCAAATATGGCACTGTCAACATCAGCAAGCCCAGAATCACTAACACTGGCATTAACAGTATAGCTTGAACCAGTAACAAAGCTTGAGTTAGGCGGTCTGTCAAGAACAGAAACAGGACCAGCAGTGTCAATATTTATTTCTCTTATCTCTGAACTATTCTTATTACCAAGCAGGTCTGTGCAGTTAACACTCCAGTTATATGAGCCATCACTAAGATTATAAGTAAAGTTAAGAGTGATATTCTCTGCAGGATTGTCTGTTGTATTAACAATGCTACCATCAATCACAAGAGAGCAATTAGCAAGAGTGCTTGTTGCATCACTAGCATTATAATAGAAAATTACTGTATTGTTTGTGACATTAGCACCATCAATAGGATTTTCAAGATAAATAACAGGGCCTGTTCTATCAATTGTTATATTTGTATGATTATCATAGTTTCCAATGTTTCCTTTGCTATCATTTGCATAAGCCCTGAATTCATATGTGTTGCCATCAGTTAGGTTTGTGAGGTTCCATTCGCAATCATAAATAGGGCTTCTATTATCATCACATGCAAAGTGCCAGGTATCAGAGTTGTTCTGTCTGTACTCAAAAATTACTGTGTCCACGCCTGATTCATTATCAGTTGGAGTGGCATTCACTGTAAATAAGTCTGAGCTAATATTCTCAAAGTTCCTTGGCAAACAAAGGATTACTGTTGGTCCTAGGGTGTCAAACCCAATAACAATATATGTGCTGTTGGTAAGTCCATCATCATCAGTAACAGTAACCCGCAAGTAGCATGACATTGAGTTGTTTTCACACTGGTCTTGTTGGCTTGTATTCCAAGTGCAGTTAACATCCGCACCATTACAAATTGTGCTTGAAGAACTAAAAGCAGTATTATTATCATACTCAAACAAATAATTAGTTATGCTTCCATCAGAATCAAAGCTTGCAGAGGCATTAAGCATCTCAACACCAACAAGCCAAGTATTATTTGTTGGATAAGTAAAATTAGCATAAGGATGGTCATTAATAGTCAGGTTTACTTCTGAAGATACAAAAGCACCAACATTATCAGAAACCACACTGCATCTAATAAGCCAAGTGTTATTGCCAGAATCACTGCCAGAGGTTATATTAAAGGTATGGCTGCAAGGAGCTCCTCCAGCAGTCAGATCTCCACAACTAAAGTTATCCTCATCATTAATTAAGTCAGTGGTTGTTGTGTTTATGTATTTAAACACATCCGGGTTATACTCAGCAAACAAAGTAACATTCTCACAATTAATACCCCCTGCATCACAACTAACATTACAGGTTTGCTGGTATTCATAATTATATTCTGACTCATTAATCTCAATATCAGAAGAAGGATAAACCATGACTACAGTCATGCTCCCAACTGCTGTAACATTCCATTTCAGATTAGTAACATTGTGCTGCCAGTTACCTGCAGAATCATTTGCATGGGTGTTCAGCCAGGTATAGTTTCCACCGAATTCAAGATAATAAGATTTTGAATAAACATTATCCCCACCAACAGCATCACATCCACTGCCATCATCAAGCAAAGAAACATTTTCAACATCAGTGTTTGGGTCTTCAAGCTCAGCATAAACAGTGTGCACACCTGCAAAGCTGTCAGTAACACTAACATTAAGACAGATATATTCATTGATTGAAAAAGTAGTGCCATTGGTATTCCAATTACTAATAACAGGGCTTTGGGTGTCAACCTTAACAGTATAATTATATTGACTAAAATTAGAGTTAGCAGCAGAATCATTACACCAGACATTCCATATGTACCTGCCATCACTAAGATTCAAAGGTCCAAAAGTGTTAATGCTTCCATTAACAGGATTGTTCTCTGTTTCATTAGGACCAAAACCTGCTCCTGTAAAGTTTCCATATAATATACAAGCATCAAGAGAAGTATCAATAGGGGTGTAGTTGAACTCAACAAGTTCATAATTAATAAAAGTGTCATTATCAGGTGCAGACAGGTTTATCCAGGGGTATGTTGAGTCCAAAGTTATCTTGTAAGTAACAGTGGAATTTGAAAACCCAACCTCATCAATAATGGTAACATTGTACCAGTACTGCATGTCAGGATATAAATTCGTGAAGTTTATTTCTCTTACTGGGGTTGTGTAGGTTGTTATATTGACTGGACCTGATGTATTATACAATCTGAAAGTAATATTTTTTTCATTAGTATCATTGGCTGTAACATTTACATATATCCAGTTCCTGTTAACATATGAATCATTGGCTTCTATACCAGTAGAATAATTAATAGTAGGATAAGTATTATCAAGAGTAAGCTTATAAGTCAAAGTTGTGTTCTCATTACCTGCCAAATCTCTTATGGTTACATTGTACCAGTACTGCATGTCAGGATATAAATTCGTGAAGTTTATTTCTCTTACTGGGGTTGTGTAGGTTGTTATATTGACTGGACCTGATGTATTATACAACCTAAAGGTTATGTTTTTTTCGTTTGTATCATTGGCTGTTACATTCACAAAAATCCATGTTCTGCTGAAGTAAGTATCATTCTCTTCTGTTCCACTAGAATAATTGATTGTTGGATAAACAGAATCAAGGGTTATTTTTCTTGTTTCAGTAGAATTGCACCAGCCAAACTGGTCACACACAGTAACATTGTACCAGTACTCCATATTAGAATTCAGGTCAGTAAAGTTAATATCATAATCAGGTGTTGTGTAAGTTGTGATGTTAACTTCTCCGCTAGTGTTGTATAATCTGAAAGTAATATTTTTTTCATTAGTTTCATTAACACTCACATTCACATATATCCAGTTTCTGTTAAAATACGTATCATTCTCTTCTGTTCCTGTTGAATAATTAATTGCTGGATAAATAGTGTCAACCCTAAAGCTATAGTTGGTCTCATACACATCAGAATCACCAAATGTATCAGTACAATTAATATTCCAGATATAACTACCATCAGGCACAGTAATGGTTATGTTTGTCTCTGTGTTATTAGCAACATTATAAACTGTCTTGTTGGCAGCCCATGTTCCACTAAAGTTACCCCATAAAGTACAGTTAGCAATAGGTGTTTCTTGGTCAGTCACAGTGAAGTTAAAATCAATGTTTGTTCCTGATGAAAGATTAGCACCATTGGGGGGATAAATAAGACTGGTAACATTTGGAGGGTTATTATAATCAACTTCAAGATAGGCTTCATAAACATAGCAGGTTGAATGTGCTCCTGAGCCTTTAGAAACAGTACTGAGTTCTATTGTTAAATTTGATAAATCTCCTGTTGGATTAGTCCAGTTACAAAAGTACCAATTAGCTGTTGTTCCAGTACCAATAGCGCGCGAGCACCTTGTTGTTCCGTTTTGCTGCAGGTAAAAAGTATAAAAACAACTACTTTCTGTTTCTGTATAAACCCATAATGTGATGTTATAAGGTGTCTGAGTGATAGCTGGAAATCCAAACTCAGAAATACCATCGGCGTTTTGAGTGTAATCAGCCACATAATCCGCTGTTATTCCAGTGGTGTCTGGCTGTCTTACTCCATTGTCTATTTCAGCAAACCCATCTGTTCCTGTACCCTCATCCCAGCCAATAGTAACATTAGAATCAGGGTCATAATAAGTGGTTGGGTCAACTGCTAAATACCAAGACCTTGCTTCATAAAAGATTCTTGATGAATAGTTTATATATGAAGGTCCAAGTTCATAAAGCTCAGGAGTGACTAAGGGAGGCCTTGCAGAATAACTAACAACAGAATTATTATTCAAATTAGTCCAAGTTAGATATATTTTTCCGTTCTGCTCTGTTCTCCTTGCACCGCCATGACTGCCAATAGTGAAGTTGGCTGGCAGAACTTCTGTGAAATTAAAACTCAAGGCACCAGTGAAAGATATAATCCTAATGCTTGAATCAAACACTCCAAGCCAAGGGTCTGTTGTAACAGGCACATCCCTGATAATGTCAAACTCATAGTATGATTTAACAGTAAAGTATGAGAGCATGGTGCTATTAACATTGCTTCCTATTGCTCTTACAACCATTGAATAATTGCCTTCTAAAGCTGTATTTGAAAAATTCGTTTTATAAATCCCTGGCTGTGTCTCGATAATGTCATTGTTTGAAGTTGAAAAAGAAGAAACAATATTGTTTTGGTCAGTAATATTAAGATAAACATCTGCGCCAGAAACCAAATGTCCTGCTGTATCCAGCACTACAATAGTTATTTCTGCTGTTTCATTAGGATGATAAATTGGTTTCTTAGTATTAATGCTGGCAATACCTGTTTCTGCATAGCCAGGGTCATCAGGCGTGATAATTATTTCATATTCCTTACCAGGCACTAAGTCCATTATTTTCTGCCAAGTTCCAAGGCATTGTTGAGTTGCAAAGTCCCAATCTTTACATTTCCATAATTCGCTGCCAATAGCTACACCTGTTGCTGTTCCATTAGTAAAATTCAAGCCCGATGGGTCTAGAGCAAAGGCCTTTATAACATTTCTTTGCTTAATATTAATTTTTTCTTTAGCAACTTCTTCAACACCCATCTTTAAATTAGAACCAACTTTTACTTTCATTAGATTTATTTTTTTCAAAATTTTCGGTCTGGGAGTTATTTCTAAAGAAGCAAACCCTTGTTCTTCATCATAAACCTTGACATCACTGTCTTCTTCAAAGCCCTTGCTGTCAAGAACTTTTATGATTTTTTCATCAAATCCTGGCTTGACTTCAAAACTATAAACATAAACAAGATTGTCATTCTTATCTTCCAATATTAGTTCATGAAGCCCTATTCCTTCAGGTATAAAAACAATGTATTTTAAATCACCCATGTACCTTTGTGAGATTCCATTGAATGAATGATATAAGTTAATATTTTCCTCACTAAGCCCATCTAAGTTCAAGAATACACGCACAGGTTCTCCTTGTATATACTCTGTTTTATCAGTTGAGATAGAAGCTGTTGCTTCAATAGGTTCTGTTGGTTGTACTACAATTGCTGGCTCTGTTAAAATAGGTTCTGTCAGCATATCTTCTTCAGTAAACTCGCCTTCTATCCTAAGAATGCCACTTCTTTCTCTTGGAATAACCTCAAAGGACACAGAATAAAAAATAGCCCTGGTTGATTTCTCAACCAGGGCAATGGTGTAGATACCTTCTTCTGTAGGATAGAAGAACATGACAGGATTATAATCCCCCTTGTAAGTATAGCTGTTGTTAACTGCAGAGATAACCAGTTCGTAGAGAGCATACCCTTCCGGTTCAATATTAACACTTACCTCAACAGTCTCCTCAACTTCATAAACATTTTTATCGGTAGATAGTGGAGGAAGTGATGTTTGGCCTGTAATA
The DNA here is from genome assembly GCA_019322375.1 of Candidatus Woesearchaeota archaeon. Lineage (GTDB taxonomy): Archaea > Nanobdellota > Nanobdellia > Woesearchaeales > SM23-78 > SM23-78. Next base: position 42,760 of record JAHWIP010000035.1, on the reverse strand, counting down.
ATCATAGAATGCAAGGCTAGGAATATAGTTATAAGAATGCTTAGTATCAACACCTGTTTATGCATCTACACCACTCCAAAAATAATTAATTAAATTAAATAATCATACAACCTAAAATCTGGGTCTGCGTCTTGTTCTTTTTCTCAACACCTGTTTCCTTTTCCTTGCAACAAGGATGATAAGTATGATTATCACAACTGCCAAAATTATTAGGATAGTGCTCCAGCCAAATGCTTTTCCAATACCAGGCGGTTCGCCAGAAGGGTTAACATTAAGCACAGAACCCTTCTCAAAGGTCAGCTTCTTGTTGTACAGCACCCTGCCTTTTATCATGTACTGTCCTTCTTGCACAGGATTGAAATAAGTTCTTAGATTAACAGTTTCCCCAGGTATAACATCCAGGGGGTCGGTGTCAATAATCTTGAAAATCTCATCACCAGAGCTAATAGTGCCCTTGAACTTGGCGCTTACAACTCTTGTGCCCGTGTTCCTGAAAACCGCATCTATTGGAACAATGTCCCCTGCTTTCACCCAGGGTTCATTTTCAATCTTTATGAGTTCTCCTTTATCACTCACACCTCCTCGTTCAATCACACTCGCTGTTAAAAAATCAGATCCAGCAGCCCCGCACATAGGCGTGCTTATCTTAACCCAGTACTGGCCTATGTCCAGGTCGTGCTCTAAGGAGTGAAATATTCTTTTCTGCACTGTTGGCAGGATGCTCTCATTAACAGTAAAACGAAAAGTCTCAACCAACTCAGACTGATCCTGGTTCCAAAACTCTAAGATGAACTCAGGTTTTAAACGTACATTACCCTGATTGTTTATAACAGCATAGAACTCCAATGGATATCCTTCTTCCACATCTTCCAGCTGAAAACCAGCTGCACTACAACTTACAATCTCCTGGCCAGTAATCTCTGCTCCCAGGCGGATATTAATAGCAGCTCTAACAGCTGTTCCAAACTGGCCCCCTGGTCCTGCAAGAGCGCCTGTAAGAAATCTTACAGAACCTGAGTACTCCTGGTTCTTTGCATCTTCTGGAGGCTCAACTATGACAGCCACAGTATAAGGATTGTCTTTTTTAATAAAGAATGGTTGGTCAGGGGGCTCTATTCTTACCCAGTCAGTAATTTCTCCTTCAACTTTATATGTAATGCTGAGATTAAAATCAGTGTCAGTTGTCAAAGTTACGAGTTCTTGGGCATAGCCATTCTTTAGCACGTTCTTAAAATTAACAATTCCTTTATTTGCTCCTATTACAGTGGCTTCAGCCATATTTGAGCTGAGCAAGAAAAACATTATCACAAGTAGTATAGTTAATAAAACACTTGATTTGCCAATACCCTGTCTGTCCAAAACCACCCACCTGTCTTTTTTTGTTTTTATGATTTAATCCTTTTTTAATCCTGTTTTTCCTTATATTTTCTCGTCATTGACTCTATATAAATCTTTCTAAATCATATATTCCTCTTAAAAATCCATTAACTTACTTTAATAAGTAAAATATTTTAATATAAAGATAGAAAAATATTTAAACTTTGCGGTTTATAATAAACAAGAACTAGCTTGAAAACCATAAAGCGAGGTTGATAAATGAAAGCAGTCCACATAAAAATAGACAAGAATGTGCATGCAAAGGCAAAAATTATCAGCGTTCTGAAGGGCATGACCTTAAACGACTACCTCGCAAAAGCAATAGCCAAAGAGATAGACAAAGACAAAGGAGTTCTAGCCAAGATTAAACCCTAACCCATCACAGGCATAATCAATGAAGCTAGAAAAAACCCTCAGAACGCCACAACTTAATTAGAAACATGACTAAAAAAACAAAACAAAACAAAAAGAGAACAAAAGAATTAATCACTCTTATAATCCTTTTACTAATCCCTCTCCTGTTAACATTAAAAATAAGCTGGGCAATGCCCCAGATACAGCTGATAAGCCAAACAAATCCCCTGGAATACACTGGAATACAAACAATAACCCTTAACATAACAAGCAACACAAACAACACTACAATAGCACAGGCATTCATAGAATTTGATGGGCAAAACCACACCGTGGAAGGCGAGGGCTCTGTTTATGCCTATTCCTGGGTGCCATTAAACAAAGGAACCAACACTTATAAGATATATGCAACAGATTCATTAAATGAAACTCAGAACTACACTAACATCTTTGTAGTTCAAGACACAACACCTCCAGAGATAATAGAAACCCAGCCCCAAGGACTTCTGGATTACAATCTTATAGAACTAAAAGCAATAACAAATGAAAACTGTACATGCAAATATGATGAAGTAGATGTTAGCTATGATTCAATGACTTTTGGACTAAGCGGAGAAGGAGAGGAGCATACCAAACTCAGAATGTTCGGGGATGGAGAACACACCCTGTATGTGAGGTGCAAAGATTTTGAAGACAACATAGGGCAAAGCCAAGCCATAAACTTCACAATAGATACAAGTTCTCCAGGAATATCAGGTATAAAACCAACAGGCACCCTAACCCAGGAACAAATCACTCTAAGCTTTAATACCAATGAGATAGCAACATGCAGGTGGGATAAGACCAACCAGGATTATGATAGCCTGTATAACCAATTCCAAACAACAGGAGCAACCCTTCATGAGCAACCACTAACCTTGATACAAGGAATAAACACCTACTATGTAAGCTGTAAGGACCTGCTGGGTAATTATAATGATCCGCCCATAACAATCAACATAGAGCTGAATTTCCCTCCAACAATATCAATAGACATACACAGGAACAGCAGCTATAAAGCATTAAGACAAGGAACCTATGAAGTAAATCTTTTGGCATCAGAACCCTTAAGCCAGGCACCTAGCCTGAAATTAAGGTATAGTAATAAACAAATAAACATACCTCTTGAAGGAAGCTCAGAGAACTGGGAGGGCTACTTAATAATCCCTGAAAATTCAGGAGAACATGCAGCAGAATTCTTGTATCAGGGAAAAGACGCAAAAGGAATGACAGGCACTGAGATTACCAGTGGGAAACTAGTCTTGGTAGACACCAATCCCCCGTCTGAGCCCAGATCACTTAGACTGTTCAATGAGAATAACAAAATAAAGCTTTCATGGGACTATGAAGGAGAGAAAACACATCATTTTAACATCTACAGGTCAACCACAGGGAAAACAGATAAATCAGATTTTAAGACCATAACAGAGGTGAACCCTTATCAAGATGCAGATGTTATCAACAAAATAGGCTATTTCTACAGACTGAGTGCTGTGGACCAAGCAGGTAATGAAGGCCTGCTTTCAGAAGAAAAATTTATAATGACAGAGTTCCAGAATGCTTCGCCAGGATTTAAACAAGAGCCTGAACTCCTACTGATAATAAACAACAAAATAAATCAGTTAGAAAGAAAAGTGCAGGACCTTGAAGTAAAGATTGCAGAACTGGAAGCAACAACAGACTCAGATTTATTACACATAATTAATGAACAAGAACTTGTGAGCAAGCTGAGGGAAATTAAGAGCCAGATAAGGACCCTTATTGGAGAACTCAAAACCTATCGTGAGACCAAGCTGTCAAAAGAAGAGTTAGACACAAAAGCAGAGATAATAGATGCAAAAATAGAAGAATATGAAAAAGACATAATAAAGGAAGTGAGAGTAAGAAACAAGATACAAAACGAACAAGTAACTGAGGAAAACTTGTTACAAAGAGCAATCGAGGAGTATTTTAAGAATAAAGCCTTAACAAAAGAGCAAAAAACAGAGTATTACACAAGAACAAAGAAGCTACAAGAAGAAATAAGAATTCTCCAGGAAATAATAAGCTATGAAATAGAATATGAGTACAAAGAGGATGAGAGAATAACTTTAATAAGAGAAACAATCCTCTTACCCGAGGGGCTGGAGGGTGTGCTTATCCAGGAGATTATTCCTAAAGATGTTATTAAGATATCAGAAATAACCTTCAGAAACACCCCTGCAGAGCTCAATGCCATTGGCGCGCTTTGGTTTTTAAGGGACTTAGAAAACTCTGAAATAAAATACACAACATTTAATAAAAAAGACCTGAACCAACTGCAGACAATAAAGACAATCCTGCTCTATGATATTGACGAATTTCTAAACACTCTTTCAGAGGAAAACCTAACTTCATCAAGCCAGATTACTGGTGAAGCTGTTGCTGGCGAGGATAAAGAGTTCGCATTAACAAAATTTGTTTTGATACCGCTTGGGATTATAATCCTGATTGGTCTTTTAATCTATTATTTTATCTTTTTAAAAACAGAGCATGGCTATGAAAAGGAAATTATGACAAGGATAGACAAGCAGGAAAAAGAGGCATTGGAAAAGGCAAAGATTCCAGGGAAAAAATCTGCTCTTATTTTTAATGAAAAAACAATGGTTTCTGATTCAAAATCAGGCTTAGACACCCTTTTTGTTTTTATCCAAAGAGCTTATGAAGGGCTGGAGCGCAATGATATTAGGGCTGCTTATGAGCAGTATTCTCTTGCTCTTCTTTTTTATAATCGCATTAATTTAAGGTTAAAAGACAGGTTAAAGGCTAACCTTGAGATGAACACCCTGTCTGAGGAGATAAAAAAAACTGTTGAAGCGAAACATTTATATACTTGATATGCTACAGATATACATAAACCTATACTAATGTGCTTGTAATGAACTGAATTAATAGTAAAAAGTAAAGTAGAGACTAGTTAACAATGCAAAGTAAAAATAAAACCCAGGCAATAATAGTAGTATTACTTCTCATCTTCATACTCTATTTCTATAACATTCTGCCATCAGTCCTAAGCTGGGGTCCTAGTGGTAATTATGAGAATGTAAGTGTACGCACAACAGTAAATGTAACACAAGCATATCCAGAGGTTCTTAATGTAACTTGCAATAATGATGCAGCTATTGATCTCAGTCCAGGCAGCACTCAAACCATAACCTGTTTGATTGAAATAAGGGATTATAATGGTGGTAGTGAGATTAACAATACCAATGGAACTTTTTACTATTACCTGAATGAATCAAGCGACCCTGATGATAATAACACGCATTATGCTAATTCAACTTGTACAGAGAATAATACAAACAGTTATTACACTAATTGGACCTGCGCATTTGATTTGTTATACTATGCCAATAATGGCACCTGGATAGGTAATTTTACTGTGATTGATGATTATAATATGACAGATACAGGCACTGGTAATGCCAGCATAAACACCTTATATGCTCTGAATGTCACAGAACTTATTGATTTTGGTAACATGGCAGTAGGAGACACATATACTTCAAATCCCCCTCCTTCAGCTAATGTTACAAACTTTGGGAACATGAATATCAATGTGAGTGTTTATGGTTTTGGAGGGGAAGATGAGATATTATATGCTGGTCTGGCCATGGTTTGTGAACAAAGAAACCTAACATTACCTAATGAAAGATATAGCATCAACTCAACTGAACTTTATGCTGATATGACATCAGTAACAGGTTCAGCCACACACATTGCTGGTTTAACAGTAATACAACAAACAAATGATAGTCAGCAAGTAATTAATGCTACTTACTGGAGGCTTCATGTAAATGTGACAACCAACCCCTTTGGTGAGTGTAATGGGACAGTGGTGTTTGCAGCAGAAGTGCCGTAAAAAAATCTAAATATTAAATCTGAATATTTTTTTCATTTATTTTTTTATTTCTTCTGTTTTTTTCTTTTTCCTCTTCATCTTCTTTACTTTCTTCCTTCTCCTCTTCTGTTTCCTGATTTGCCCCTCTTTTACCCCTTTTTAACTCATGCTCTAATTCATACTTAGACTCCTCAATCTTGTCCATCTCATCATATAATTTCTGTTTTTCCTCATATTGTTTGTAGAGAAGTTTTAGCTTAGTAACGATACTTTTAAGCCTAGGATCATTTTGAATAAGATATCTATACCTCTCCTCTTCAATAAGCTTGTAAACATCATCACAAAGGATTCTTTCCTTATCTATAGGATTTTGCCTTTCCTTGTATTTTGAGTAAAGGAACACAAGCTCTTTATAAACGTCTTTTAAAACTTTTATTTCTTCAGAAACCTCTTCTTCTTTCTCTTTGTATTCTGGGTTTTCTAGCAGCCTGTACAACTCATCAGCAATCTCTTGTTCTAACTCTATTAAATTCTCATTCTCAATCCTGACAAGATTCTCTATTTGTTTATAATGTGTATCCAGCAGAGCTCTGAGTTTGTTTAATCTTTTCTTTTCAGTATACTCAATATACTTCATTATTTTATGAATAATTATTGGACTTATGAATAATAATAACAATAAGAGCCATAAGAACCTGTACTCTACCTCACACATTATAAAAAAGTAATAATACAAGTACAAGATAATTGATATCAATATGGTTATGAAAATGAACAAATACATTCTCCTTCTAATAGACAATATTGCTCTGGCTCTTTTGATATCACTCAGCTTTTTCTTTTCCTTAATATCATCAATCTTCTTCTTGGAATAAACTATGTCTCCTAAGATTAGCAGAAGAATGAGGATAAAGAAGAAAATGCTTTGATTTGATAAAGGATTAAAATCTTTTTTACACACAAGACCAGGGATTGCTATTTGTATTCCTGGGCATTTTTTCTCGCATGGCCCTCCGCAGTCTATTCCGTTTTCGCATAGTCCGTCATGGCAGTTCTGTTTACCATCATAACAAGTAGGACAAGATGGACATGGTCCTCCGCAGTCTGTTCCTTCTTCGCATAGTCCGTCATGGCAGTTCTGTATGCCGTCATAACAAGTAATACAAGGAGGGCATAAACCTCCGCAATCGACCCCTTCTTCTAAACCATTCTTAACACTGTCAAAGCAAGTAGGAGTATAGACACATTTCTGAATCTCAGGAGGCTTGTTCTCAAAAGTGCCACAGTCATTCCTATCAATACAAGTCCTGTTCTGAAATTCATCAATCCTGCACTCAGACCAGTTACCACACACCCAGCTCTCCTGACATATAAATCCAAGATCTTCCACCCCAGTAATATCCAGCCCTGTATAGTTTAAGTAAAAGTTAGGCATCATGCCAAGTGCCCCTCTACTTTCTGCACCTCCTCCACCTTCTCCTCCACCGTCTCCGCCTTCTCCGCCTTCAGATATATTAATACTTATATTTATGCTGCCATTCCAAAGCGGACAGTCCTCAGGGCAACTGTAATAATCCTCATACCAGGAATCACAAAACCAATCACCACAATAGACAACTGGATAAGTCAGATTTACATACTGGAAAACACCATAACCCCAGGTGTTATTTCCCATTACTGTTGTAAACCCTCCTTTATACCTAAAGCTTATGTTTTCTCCAGCAGTAGCGCCTTCATCAGTACTTGTTTCAGGGTCATCCCCTGCACAAGTAAGTGAGCCATAAAAACCATCATTAACAATTGTAAATGAACCACAAAGAGTGCCGCCACTATCATAGGCTCTTACAAGTTCCCCTGCAGATGCATTAGCATTATAATCCCTTATTACTCCATAGAACTCTGTTGGCAAAGATGGCAGAGCAGAAACAAAGTTAGGTGTAAGGATTATGAATAAAAATAAAAGCATAAGCACACACATCAAAACCACGCTTCTCTTTGAAACCAAATCTTTTTTTTTGCTAATCAACAACCCACACCTCGCTCACTGTAGCATTAATCCAATAACCATAATAAGGCTCTGTCTGAGTAAGAGCTCCTCCAACACCAGGGACATAGCTAATAAAGCTCCCACTTGATGCGTTATAAGTTCGTACTTCTGTAAAATTGCCATCAATTGAACTGAATGACTGATTAACCAGTTTAATCTGATTTGTTGGATAACCTGCTAGGTTCCAGCCAGGAACAAGAAGAATGTTGTTTGGAAGTCTGACTCTCCCGTCTAAAAAGAAATTTTCGTTTGCTCTCATTCTAATCCAATAACCCTCTGTTCTGCTCATGATTGTCAAATCTTGAACCACAAAGCTTGGTAAGTTTGGATTATAGATGGTCCATGCATCACTATTGCCTTCTTGATAATCAAAAACACCTTCTAAATTTGAAAGCGAACCAACTACATCTGTTGGTGATATCATGTTGGGTATGCAAAAGAATGACACCAAGTTAAGCCCATTATAAAGAGTGAAGCTACAATTAACAACAGGAGGCTGAGTAATATTAACTCTTGTCACAACCTTTCCTGTTATTGATTCAAAAGAGACTGGAAGAACTTTGTTAAACACTATCATGCTAAGAGTCAGGAGCAAGAGGACTGTTACTAAAATTAAGACTTCCTCTGTTTTTCTGTTTTTCTTATTCATTTTTCTTTTTCTTGTTCTATTTTTATGAACCATTTATCTGAATCTGGGTCAAACACAAAGACTACTTCGTGTTTCTTGTTTTTATCAAGTGAGAATAATAAGGGCATGGGTATTGTTGTCTCATAGCTGCTTCCCCGACTATAGAGTTTTCTTCTGAATTCCATGCTCTTTTATTATATTTTGAACTCAAAATATTTAAATTTACTTATTTTTTTACTTATTTATCCACTTTTTTAATATACAAAAAAGTATACGAAACGAAAGATTTATATACTAGTAATGTATATGTATGGATTATGGTAATCCTATTTGACCAATACAACCTACCTGAAAATATATATGAAATCATTTTTGCTACAAAACAGCAAGTGATAGTAGCAAAGATGCTCATAGAAGAGATGAAGAACAAAGAAGGGGAGATAGGTAAAACAGAGATGTCAATGTTTGCAACAGCCCTGCATGAAGGCATAGAAGTAGAAGCTCTGGCAGATGAAAGACTGGGTGTAAAGAAAAAGACCAAAATCTCATATAATAAAAGACAGTTTTATGACAGAATCCTGACTCCAATGAAAACAATGGGCCTAATAGATTATGACTTGTACAAGAAAACCTACAAGATAAGCGAGAAGTTTAACAAGAATATGATGAGAATAGGCTTAATGTGGTTGCAAGAACTTAGAAAACCACCAAGACCATTTGCCTTCAAAAAAAAATAATACTCATGATTTGTCATGATTAGAAGAGGAAAGCTCCCTATTGGTTAATTCTTATTAACCACCCTCCCCCTTTTTCCTCAAAAGCAATAGGGAGCTTTTATTTCTTCTTTTTTGTTTCCTTATCCTATCTATCGTAATGAATGCCCGCACTTCTTACAATGAGCAGCATTCTTATCATTCTTTGTTCTGCACCTGGGGCATTTCTTTTTCCTTCTTTTTAATAAGAGCAATAGTAAGAGGAGGATTATTATAACTACAACAATGATGATAGGTATATACCACCAAGTTACTGCTTTCTTGAGCCTAAGTTTAAAAGTACGGGTCTTGCTTTTCACAAGAGCATGTTTTCTTTCTCCGTAAACACCACGCACTGTTATTTCCTCATTTCTTTTATCCTCCAAATCCTCTTCCTCTAGTTTAATTTTTATTGGAATTGTCTTTTTCTTGCCAACACCTATTTTTTCAATATCATCAGCACTCACAGTGATGTATTCTCCATCAAACCACAAATCTACTAATTCTACATCAACATAAACATCAACCTTGCCGATGTTTTCAATGGTAACCAGGAATCTTCCTCTGCTTTTATCATAAACCAAATCTGTTATTTCAATCTCTGCATCATCTAAAACTGTGATTATATTTATTTTGAAATCTCCACTCAGAGCGTTTTCCAATGATGTTTTTGACTCTCCGTAGATAGTGTATATTTCGCCAGTCAGGTTTTCTGTATTTTCTGCTTCAGATAAGTCAACTTCATAAACAATGGTTTTGGTCTCGCCGCCGTCAATAAACACAGTATTTTCATCACCCACAACCGCAAGGGTTTCACCTGCAGCATTTTTTATAGTAATAGTTGATTTGAAGTAAGTTGCAAGGTCAACATTATTATTATATGTAACTTCCAGACTGCCAGTGGCTTTGTTATAATCTATTGATTGAATGCTCATGCTTAACTGGTAACTTGGCATTGGAAACCTATCCAGGTCTTCGACAGGATTAATTGTGCCTCCTGGAACTCTGGATCCTCTTGCAAACTTAACAAACACACTAATCCCTACCTGCCTTCTTATAGCAGTTGCTGTACCTATCAGCTCGTTGCCAATAAGAACGCCTATTTCTATGTCCCTATTTTTTATGTACTCTTCTATTTCAGCAGGCACATTGTTTCTTCCTATGAACAAAACAGGCTCTTTTCCGCTCATCATGCTTGCCTCTATAAACTCACCGTTTGTTAGAATCACCTGTTTTATGCTTCCTATCTCAGAGAACTTGTCTACTATCATCATATTATTTTCAAATCTGCTGCCTGTCTCACTGTTTATTATCTCAGGATTATATTTAACAAGGGCGCTTCTTACTTCCCTATCAACATGCCCGTATATTATCATATCATCCACGTTTTTTGTGCTTAAGAAGTCATCAACATCTCCTATGTTCCTGTCATCTGCAAGCAACACATAGTATTTTGCTTTTACAGCAAAAGGAGCAACAGCGATTGCATTATAACCATAAGAATCATCAATTACTATATACTTATTAATACTAGGCAATCTTTCGGCCAGTTCAAGATTTGCTTCATCAAATATTAGTTCTTCAGGGTTTTCATACCCCCGACCCCTGATAAAAGATTCATATCCAACAACAAAAGGTTTATCAGCAGAGGTTATTATTTGTATGTTTTGCTTGGTTTTGGGTATTTCATAAAGTAGTATTGGGCCGTGGGGTGTGCTGGTTAAGAAGTGGGAGGACACCCCCAAAAGGTTTGCATATATCACTGTAGAGTAAACATCTCTCCAGTCTGCTGAGTTGGATATGAGGTGGTCTGGTTGAGCTAAAACAGAGTTAAAAACTATAACCAGGCTCAGTATAGATAGGAATAAGATTCTTGTAAAATTGTTTCTTGTTCTGACCACTTCCAACCCTCTTCCTTTATCTTCTTCTTTTTTGTTTGTTCTATTTAAACCTTTTGTTTTGTATTTTATCTTTTTTCTTTTTAAACATTCTTAAATTATTACTTACAAAATAAGATAAAAATACTTACAAATGACATACAAAATAAGGAAAAAATCATAAAATTTATAAATAAATACTTACAAAATAAGATTATTCAATGGAAAAAAGGGAATTTTATATAAGCAGGGATAAACTAAAGTACAATATATCTAGTCAAAAGATTTCTAGTTATATTCTTGAGGAGCATAAAGATATTGATATACCCTCGGTATCTTACCTAAGCCTGAAATACGAAGATGAGATATATCTGCCAAGCACGATTTTTCAGAACAAACTAACTCCTTTACAAACAATTGTAAAATACCTAAAAGAGAACCTTAACAAAAGCAACAAGCAAATAGCATTACTTCTAAATAGAGATCCTAGAGCAACATGGCTTACTTACAAATCTATAGAAAAGAAAAAAGCCTTTTTATTTGAGGAAACAGAAGTACAAATCCCTGTTAGCATCTTTAAAGACAGAAGAATCAGCACACTAGAAGCATTAGCACAGTTTCTAAGGAATCTTGGCATGAAATACTCTGAGATTGCACGCTTACTCAACAAGGACCCAAGAACAATCTGGACTGTTTGTTCAAGAGCCAAAAAAAAGTTAGGTAAAGATAAAAAAGATGAATATAAAAAATAATAATGTAATTAGTGTAACCAAGAAGGTAAGCATTATTTTCCTACTCATTTTAATATTAACTTTTGCATTCTTTGTAAATAAAAGCCTGGTTTTGGCAGCACCACAAGGCGCAACGATTACATCCAATCAAACAGAAACTGCTAGTGTAAGAACAGCAGACTCTCATACTGCTGCAGGAGGGTCATTTACAACTTTGTTGCTCAATGTTACTTCCCAGACGAGTAAATGGAAGGCTTATGTCGGGAACATATCAGGAAAAATGACCCTTGATAACTCCAACAACTTTACAATATATGATTGGACACTGACTACAGTTCAAGGAGAGGTATATGTTTCAAGGAATGACTCTGTTAACTTTAGCTCTGTGGTTTGTGCAGATGCCGGGGATATCTCTTCAGAGGAGACCTTGTTAAACATCAATTCCAGCAGTGATGACAGTATTAGCAACACCTTTAATGAGTCAACCCATAAATCATTTGTAATAGGAGGAACAGGCACAGTTGATAACAGCACTTGCTATGCTATAGCTACTTATGTTAATGATACATCCCAAGCCCCTGGCGAAGATGCAAGCTTTCAAGAAATCCTTATGTTTGATGGAACCAACATGGTGTTTATAACTATCTTAGAAAACAATCAACAGGGCTTTGATTTGGCTAATTATGACTTCCAAATCATAGTTCCTGATGACCCTACAGAAACATCAACAACTTATTATTTCTATGCAGAGCTGGGCTGAGCAAATTTTTTCTTTTTAGTTTTTTCCTTGCGAGCGTTTAGTGAGCGAGCAATGAATCTTTTTATTTCCCTGTCAGCACATTTTTTAAATTCTGCTTTTTTAAGCCCTGTAGCCCTCTAATTCAGTTTTTAATTAATTAGTGTATTTTCTTTATTTTCTTAATTCATAATCTGATTAAGTACAGTAGTTAACTAAAAACCGAAACATTTAAATACAAGTATGGTTATTTAGATTTTGTTATACCAAAAAGTATACCAAGGTAACAAAAAATAGAGATTCGCTACTGGAAGCCTTTAAACAATTCCTGTCGTCTAAAAACGGTAGGAATTGTGTTTATGATCAACACCGTTGCAAGCATAAAAAAAACAAAATGGAACAAGAAACTTTGTTTACGGCCTCTAAATGGGATATCCTGAAGATACTCTCTTCAGGAAGCAAGTCCCCGCTGCAGCTGGCAAAACTTTCCAACACCTCTGTTGCAAACATAAGCCAGCAACTACGACTTCTTGAGATGGCTGGTCTTGTTCAGAGCAAAAGGATTTCCAACAGGGACAAAGGGCAGCCCAGGCTGCTCTACTCTCTGGCTGGAAATCATTCTTTCTTAATAGCAAGCACCCAGGACTTTGTAGAAAAAAAGTTTCACAAGTTATCTGAGTACAATAAAGTAATACTTAAAATCTGGTTTCTTGACAATCCCAAACTCCACTACTATCTTGAAAAAGCATTCTGGTATATAGAGGAATACATAAATAAAATCGATGTAATTCTGCTTGACCTTGGGAAATCTAATGAAATTAATCTACTAGTAATCTCAGATGTTTTGGAATTAAAAAAAGAATTAAGGAAGAGTTTAATAAAAAACCCAGAAGGAGTTTCAAAAACAGTTTTCTTTAATGTAAAGACAAAGTCTGAGTTCAAGAAACTCCTTAACAATCCAGCTTCTAAGTTCTATGTGCTTTATGATCCTTCAAATCTAATAACTCCTCGAGAAGAGGAGAAAATGGAGGATAATTCAAATAAAAAAACCACGTGAGGTGAAGAGGTAAAATGAAATATAATAGATATGCAAAAAAAGCAGTTTTGGCAATGATAGTTTTGGGATTGCTCTATGCAGGGATAACTTCTGTCTTTGGAGTGCAGGGAGCAACAAATATTGATGTGGGTGACACAAGCAGAGCTAACCTTACTAATTTCACATCCTCCCAGAGCACAGCAGTCCAGGCAGGTAATGTAACTGAGATGAACATATCTGGACAAGCCATAACAAACCATTGGGCTGGTTTCTACGGAGAGGTATCAGGCAACCTTACCTTAGGAGACAGCAGTGGCAATGTGTTCTATGACTGGTCAGGTATAGGCCCACCAGAAGGAGAGGTGTTTGCATCTAATGCCAGTACTCTAAACTGGAGTGGAATCGGATGCGCCAATGCTGCAGAAATAACTGCTATTGAAGGGTCCCTTGGGATTACAGCAGGCACTGACCCAGATGATATTGCAGGAACATATAGCAATAATAACCACCCATCTTTTAATGTTGGAACAGTATCAGGCATTAGTGGTTGTAACAGCACAAACACCTATGTTAACAGTGCTCCATCTACAGACGCATTTTACCAGATACTGCTAACAGACTCAAACGGATACCCAGTTTATACAACCCTGATAAATGACACTGAACAAGGTTTTGACACCAATACCCATGACTTCCAGCTCTTAGTAGGGGAATCAGAAACTGTAGGAACAACCACACTGTACTTTTTCATTGAGCTAAGCTAAACCAGTAAAGGAAAAAGATGAGAGTGAAGAAGTAAAATAGGGTGAAATAGATAGAGGCAAGGAAAATGAATAATAAGTCACAAGCAAAAAAATCTGGAATTTTATTATTATACTTAGCAGTAACCTTAGTGCTCTGTGGCTTATCATTATATCTTGCCAATGCTATTCCTCAAGGAGCAACAGTCTCAGGAGCCCCTAGTGTTGATACAGGACCTAATACAACCCCTGATAGCAGGACTGATGATGGTGGAGAGATTATAACCTTGGTTCTGGACCTTGAGCAGCAGAATGATGCTTGGAAAGCATATGTTGGGAATGTTACAGGAACCTATGTGTTAAAAAGCTCAAATAATTTTAGTATTTATGAATGGCCTATAGGTACTTCTGTTGATGGAGAGGTTTATATTTCAAGGAATGATTCGCTTAATTTTAGTAGTGGAGCAATAACCTGTGCTACTCTTACAGAGATGAGTGCAGACAATACCTTTTTTGGCTTGTCTAGCACAGCCACTGATAATGTTAATGGTACTTTTAATGCTACAAACCACTCAGCCCTGGTTGTAGGAGAAAATAATCTTGGAGAGAACACATGCTATGCTATAGCCTTATGGGTAAATGACACTGTTCAAACTCCTAGTCCTAGCGCAGTTTTCCAAGAGGTAGCACTGCATGACGGCATAAACATGGTGTATACCTCAATTATAAACAATAACAGGGTAGGGTTTGACAATACTACTACCTATGATTTCCAGGCTATCATCCCTGAGAACCGTTCAGGCACAGGAACCCAGTACTTTTTTTACTTAGAATTAGGGACATAAAAATAATTTTTGGTGTTTTTATTATGATCAAATTATTGGCAGAAGGAGAAGTTATGACTTCGTTAGTTATTAGTCATAAAAAGAAGATTTTTCTAGCAGGCTTTCTTTTATTAATTTTATTCCTAGTTTTTAAAGGCATTCCTGTGACTAGCTGGGGTCCTAGTGGTAATTATGAGAATGTGAGTGTGCGCACAACAGTAAATGTTACTAACTCTTACCCTGAAATTCTTAATATTACTTGTAATAATGGAACAGCCATCACCCTGACTGCAGGAAGCACTTACACTGTGAGTTGTTTGGTTGAAATTCGTGATTATAATGGAGGAGGAGATGTTAATCTTATAAATGGTACTTTTTATTATTATACAAATGAATCAAGTGATCCTGATAATAATAATTCTCATTATACTAATACTAGCTGTAACCAGTCAGGGGCTGTAAGTGGATATTATGTTAATTGGACTTGTGCCTTTGATGTATGGTATTATGCTGTTAATGGCACTTGGGAAGCAAATGTTACTGTGAATGATAGTTATGGCTCTACTGATAATGATTATAATAATGCCACAATCTCTGCTCTGCTAGCCTTGAATGTTACTGATGTGATTGATTTTGGTAATCTGCCTGTAACAAACACGTCTGACCTTATTGAGGCTAATGTTACTAATTTTGGCAATGTCCCTATTAATGTGAGTGTTTATGGTTTTGGAGGAGAAAATGAGGTATTATATGCTGGTCTGGCCATGGTTTGTGAACAAAGAAACCTAACCTTGCCTAATGAGAGGTATAGTCTTAACTCTACTGCACTTTATGCTGATATGACATCAGTAACAGGAAGTCCTGTGATTGTTCCTGCTCTTACAGTTGAAAAGCAAACCCAGCCTAGTGTTTACATGGTTAATTCTACTTATTGGAGGCTTCATATTAATCTCACTACAAACCCGTTTGGAGTTTGTAATGGAACAGTAGTTTTTGCTGCTGAGAGCCCATAAATTTGTTTTTTCTTTAAAAAACCCCCAAACCGAAACATTTATATATGGGTATACCTATTAGTATATTAATTTGGTTTATATTAACCAAAAACCTTAAGCTTGCACTTAAAACTAAAAAAACTTGCAACGGTGATAGTATGAAAAAGAAAATAAGCACAACTATACTTATATTAGGCTTTCTAGCTGTTTTTAGTCTACTGACAGTGTTTGTATGGGCAGACTCTGATGTGCCATATGGAGTAAGGAGTATAGATTATATTGACTCATCAAGACCAAACCTATCTAGTTATCAACCTGCCAACATAAGCGCAGAAGCAGGTAATGTAACAGAGATTAATCTTACAGCAATAGCCACAACCAAGGCATGGCAGGGCTACTATGGAGAGATCTCAGGTATCTTAACATTAGAGGATGTTTATGGTTATGTGTTTTACAACTGGACTACGAATGAACCAAAAGGAGAGATCTATGCCTCTATAAATAATAGTGTGAACTGGACTGGTATCAGGTGTTTTCATCATGATGGTAGTAATGGTAATTTTGATGTTGATGCAGCAGAAGGCTGGTTTGGTATTGAGGATGATGACGAGGATGGCATTAATGAAACCTTTACAGGCAGTTTGGACAAGAACTTTTTTGTAGGCACAGTAAACATATCATCCACAGGTACTTGTGTGGCCACGAATACTTACCAGTATGGCTTACAGCAAGTGAGTGATAACTTTGAGAATATCTTGCTAACCGACCAGGACATCCTTCTTTTCACAACAATCATAGAGAACAATGATGATAACAACAACACTGATATCATAGGTTTTGACAACGAAACCCATGACTTCCAGTTATTAGTAGCAGAGAATGGTCAGGACGGTTTTGAAGACACAACAACAACATACTTTTTTTGGGCAGAGATAGAATAAACAGAGAAAAAGAACAGGGTTTTTGCCCTGTTTTTTATTTATATTTTTATGATGCTTGCAACGAGGTGATGCAGTGAAGAAAGTTAGTAATAAGCTAAAGTATCCTTTTCTTATATTAGGTTTAGCTATTTACCTTATTTTTATGATTGCTAATTTTAGCAGTGCAGACCCGCAGGGTGCTGATGTCACTAATCTAAGTACAGAGACATATAGTGTTACTCCTGAAGGCAGGGCTGATGATGGAGGGACAATAACCACAGTCACTCTTGATGTTACTCAACAAAATAATGCTTGGAAAGCTTATGTAGGAAACATTACTGGTGCTCTTGTTTTAAGGGATTCAGACGGCTGGAGCATTTATGAGTGGGTTATAAATAGTTCTGGTTTTACAGGCAATATTTATGCTAGCAGGAATGATAGTGTTGCTTGGGATAATCTTAAGTGTGCTAATGATACTATTCTTACTTCTGAAAATACTTTTTTTGGAATGAGCAGTGGGGCCTCAGATAATATTAATAATACTTTTAATTATACTATTCACAAAGAAATCAATACTTCCACATCGATTGGTACTATTGCTAATGGCACTTGCCCTAGCACAGCCACTTATGTGAATGGCAGTGCTCAAACCATAAGCGAGTCTGCTTATTTCCAAGAGATTCTGCTGTATGATAACACAAACTTAATCTACCATACTTTTATTGACCAGGATGCATGGGGTTTTGATAATAATGCTTCTGGCACCAATGTTACTTATGACTTCCAGTTGATTGTTGCTGAGAATTCCACAGGCCCAGGGACTACTTATTACTTTTATGCAGAGATAAGCAATTAAAGAAACTTCTTTTTTATCTTAGATTATTTATATTTCTAAAAAGGATTCTGTAGTGCTTCTTGCAGCTCTTCCTTATTCTTTGCATCTTTTATTTTTTCGTATAACTCCTGGTTCTGAAGGGCTTCTTTGACCCAGGATGCAAAGTCGTTTTTCTCTGGATTCATGTGGTGGTTGAACTCATCGTCTGATATATATTCCAGGGCTTTTCTCAGGTCATTAAGACTCTTAAGCTCTTGCCCGTTTTTAAGCTTGAAATAATGTTCTTTTGGTGCTTGTTGCTCAAGCAAATGATTTATCTTTACCTGCCTGAACAGTTCTTTTAGTTCCTGGCTTTCATGGTCTATTCCTTTTTCTGCTTCTTTCTTTTTTCTTTCTTTGTCCTCTATTTGCATCTTTAGGTTATGCCATTCTTCTTCTAGCTTTCTAAGATGATTCATCTTTTTCTTGAGTTTGTGTTTTAGGTCATGTTCGTGCAGGTAAAAAGGTTTTCCCTGGGCTTTTGTATCATGATAGTCTTTCATGCTGGTTAAAAAATCCTTTTTGAGTATATCATCTATTATTTCTTTTACATTCTTGTTTTTTACGTAGTGCTCTATTTCTGAGAAATAGCCTTCGCCCATTTCTGAAGGTTTGTAATAATCTGCTTCCTTTTCAGTGCTAGGACTGTGCAGAGCTGGTGCATCTGTGTGTACCATGTCTATGTTTATGTTATTAATTGCTTCTTCAAATTGTTTTAGGTCATCCTCATGAATGCTCACATCTTTTGGCAAAGCTGCTTGGCTTTTTTCTTGTAATGCAGAAGGTTCTATCTGTGGCAGCTTAAGTTCTTTTTTGGGTTTTTCTTGGGGGGATGGGGGTTCTGGTTCTATACTTTTTTGAGGTGTTTGTGTCATCTCTTGTTGTTTTGGAGGCACAAGATGAGTTTGTGATGTCTTTACTCCTATCTCTGGTAATTCTTTTGGTGCTTGCACCATTTTTTTGCTATGTTTAAAGAAATCCTTTACTTTGCTCTTTTTCTTCCTTATAATATCACCCACCTCTTTTTCCTTTTTCTGTCTCCTATTTTTTCTTGGTTCTTATTAGTATTTAAAATTTATGTTTTCTGGCTTAACCAATAATTTCTGTAATCTCCCAGTAAAAGACTACATCGCTCCCTGTTGCTATATAATTTTTTAGGTTTGCTGGCACTCTTATCTCGTAATCATATATTCCATAAGCTCCTTGTTTTCCCTTGCTGATTTCTGTTACAAACAATAAGTCCTGGGTTCCGTTGTACTCTGTGTTTCCATCACTCTTATCCCAGATTATGCCTGTCTGGAAGTTGGTTGTATTGGTGCTGTTGATTATAGGGATGTTGTTGATTGTCATGGTGTAAAGAGTCATGCTTGTGGTTGCTATTGGAGTGTCTGTGTCTGAGGTGTATACCCATCTTATTGAATCATTATAGCTTGTCATGTTCAAGGCCTGGTCTGTATCATTAAAATCATTGGGGGCGGGGTTGTTGCTTGTATCCCTTCCTATGGCTTGAAGCGAACCAAAGCTTATGCTGCTTTCCTCGTCGGTAACAAGGATGTTTCCTGATGTATTGCTAATGTTGAGGTAGTAGTAGAATGAGTAGTCCTCAAAACTGGCAAGGTAAATATTACCCTCCACCTTTCCATAAAAGTAGTTGTATGCAGGAACATGCAGAGTCTTGTTATTCTTGTTATTATCCTCTCTTGTTTCTTTAACACTTCCATTTGTTGCAAGAGGAGGGTCTACTATTACATATATATTTTTAGGCCCCCCACTATCTATAATCCAGGTTACATTTACTGTTTTGCTTTCACTAACCTTAAGCCCTATGATTGTTTGGTTGCCATTAATTTGAGTGCCTCCGCTGTCAGGGTCTCCTAGAAAAAACTGCACTTTAAAGGTTTCTGTAACATTAACATTTCCTTGGTTTAGAATGGTTGCGTTTATGGTTATGTTCATTCCTTCTTTTGCTTCACTGTTAGTGACATTAAATTCTATCTGGCTTACTATTAAGTCTGGATTAGTTATATTCACAGTATAGTTTCCATCATTATAAGGCCCTCCTATTTCATCAAATGCAGAATTATTAGCTATATCATAGCAGTGCACGTTCCATGTATAGAATCCTTCGGTGAGGTTTATGAGAAAGTTTTCTTTTTCTCCTGACACCACGGCATTGTCTGTTTCATTTGGTCCCCATGTTCCATTAAAGTCTCCATATAATGTGCAGTTAACTAAATTTTTATCTGTTGGGATATATGTAAAGTTAACCTCTCCTGGTCTGTGATAAGTGCTTGGCCCTACTAGCTCTATTGTTGGCGGAGTCACGTCCTTTGTATATTTCAGGTTAATGTATGTTTCATCTGTTCCATAATCTTTTCCTGAGGCACTTCCTGAATAATAGAATTCAACTATTATTTCAAGACCATTGTTTAATTGGCTTAAACTTGGCATTGTGTCATTTGTAAAGCTACAATTTACAGAATCATGAGCATAAAGAGTTGCATTTGCAAAATTAACATTGCATATGGTTACATTATTTGTGCTTCCATTCCTCCACATAAGTCTTAGAAAACCCTCTGTTGTTTCCTGATATTTATCATAAAAAATATACATCCAGTGGATGGTGCTTCCTAACGGTATGCTTGCCTGGCTAAGGTTTACATACACATAATTGCTTTGCCCACTTCCTTTTTCTAGAGTGCCATGTTCTTCCCATGTCTCTGGTGTGTTGTTCAGATTACTTGCAGTGCATCCTCCACTATCATCTGAACAACTAACAGGCGTTAGGGTTGGAAAGTACTCATTGATTTCTATTGTAAAGTTCCATGTTACACTTATATTTGTATTATTCAAATAATCAGTGCAATTAACATACCAAGTGTAGTTGCCGTTTCCAAGATTATTAACAGTAAAAGTGTTCTCGCCTTTAGTTAAGATTTCTTTTTCCTGGTTATATGTATCATTGATGTATAAGGAACAGTTCTGAACAGCACCTGTATCATTCACATTGAACTTGAATATTACGTCTCCATCATAATCAATACCTTCATTTGGAGGGTCTATAAGAGTTACCCATGGTGCTCTTGTATCATTTACTGTTATGAAATGTGTTTCTCTGCTGCTTGTATAGTTCTGAGTTGCTTCATATACCGCACTTAGATTCCAAGTGCCAGGTGCATAATAAGTAGTTGTGTTTGTTAAAGGACTTGGTCCTTGGCTAATAAGAGTTCCATTTTGATATAAGCTTAAGTTTCCTTGTCCTGTTACAATTATCCCAGTTATATTAACACTCTGGCTTTCATTAATACTATAGTTTCCATCTGTTCCGTTTAGTAGTAGGTTTACTTGGCTGTTGCTTTTGTTTATTTTGTAGTTTTGCCATGGCATGGTGCTATTTATATTTCCTGCGGTGTCGTTTGAGTGCATTTTCCATGCATAATTTCCTGCCCCTATTGGTCCATAATCATAATAATGTATATCTCCGCTGTTTCCTGTTGTGGTGTAGTTCCACCTTGTTCCTGTGAAGTTGTGTTCTATCCATGTGGTGTTTACTGCTTCATTGTCCTGCCATGTGGTGTTGAACTGGTAAGTTCCGCTTGGGCTGTAGGTTGCTGGGCTTGAAGGACTTGCAGTGATATTGTCGTAGTAAGGGGGTGTCTGGTCAGCTTGGGTTGTAAAGTTATATTCTGTACTCTGATTACTATTACCTGCTGCATCACTGCTATTAACAACATAGTAATAAGTTGTGCTAGGGTCTAATCCTGTTAATACGACTAAGTGATTTGTGGTCAAACTAATATTGGTTATGTTATGGATATAGCTGCCTGGGTTTGTCCCGTATTTCACAACACTTGTTGCTATCTCATCAGTATCCCATGTTATTGTTGCTGAGCTATCTGTTATGCTTGTGTTCTGTATATTGGTTATTATTGGCGGTGTAATATCTATGCTTGACTGAGTTGTTGCTGTGTCATTCACAAAATATCCTTTGTTAGGTGTTGTCCAGTTATCCACACTTCTTATTTGTATTTCATAGCTTTTATCTGAAAACAAACCACTCTTATTGTAGTACTCAGCTGTTGTGTTAGTTTCAAAGGTTCCATTAATCCAGATCTCTACATGGTCAAAGTCAGCATCACCAGGGTTGCTCCAGTTCCAGAGAATCCATGTCTCGTTTGTTTTAGTCTCATTAAGATTAGTAACAGGGCCTGGGGGTATTGTATCTTGTATTATTACAAAATGTGTTTCTCTATTGGTTGTGTAGTTCTGGGTTGCCTGATACACTAAAGTTATGTTGTAATATCCTGGTGTGCTATAACTTCTTATGCTTGTTTGAGGGCTTGGGCCATAAGCAATCTGAATGCCTTGTTCATAAATGGTTATGTTTCCTTGTCCTGTTATAAGCATTCCTGTGATGTTAACACTGCCAGAGTTATTGATAGTAAAGTTATTATCAGTTCCATTTAGTAGTAGGTTTACTTCACTGCTGGATTTGTTTACTATATATGTTTGCCATGGCATGCTGCTGTTGGTGTTTCCTGCTGTGTCGTTTGCGTGCATTTTCCATGCATAGCTACCCGCTGCTATGTTTCCATAGTTGTAATAATATATGTTTCCGCTGTTTCCTGTTGTGGTGTAGTTCCACCTTGTTCCTGTGAAGTTGTGTTCTATCCATGTGGTGTTTACTTCTTCATTGTCTTGCCATGTTGTGTTGAACTGGTAACTTCCTGTTGGGCTGTAGGTTGCTGGGCTTGATGGACTAGCTACAATGCCTGAGTAATAAGGGGCTTGGGTGTCTGGTATTGAAAAATTTATTACGACATATACATGATCAATATAAGCAGTTGCTGGTCTTCCTCTGTCATTTGTACTTATTCTCACAGCAAAGTCGTCAAACAATGCATCATCATTGCTTGTTCCAAAATGATTAGTACAATCCCAGCTTATGGTGCCTTCAGGGCTTGGTGCGGTTTGTTCTGTTCCTGCATCATCCCAAGTGCTTGTTGACCAGTTTCCTAGTTGCAAAGTCCAGTTGTTTCCTTCACTGTCGTAACCATTCACATAAACAGTACACTCTACTATGGTATCTATGGTTGATGACTCATTTGAGAAGCTTACTCTTATAGGTTCTCCTATACTTTTATCAAATTGATAAGTTGTTCCTCCATCAGCACTTATTGCTGTTACCTGAGCTCCTGAACATGCTGCTGTTGCTGACTCATCATAGCAGTCATCTGCATCATGGCTGGTCTCATTATAAGCAGGGTCTTCTGGTGTGAGCAAAAATGTATAATTTTGGCCAGGTGTTATGTCCATTACATACTCCCATGTTCCAAAGCAGGTTTGGGTTGTGTAGTTCCAGTCTTTACATTTTCTTAAGCTCTCTCCTTTAGCAGTTACTGTTACATAGGCTTTGGTAAAGTTAAGGCTGGTTGGGTCTATTACATAGAATTGCTTGCTGTCTTGTCCAGTTTTTTCTGTATTGTCTGTTAAATCATCTATTCTTAACTCAATACTTTCTGTTCCTTTTGCCTCAAGATTTCTGAACAATATCTTTTTTATTGGGTGATTATCAATTTTTACTTCAGTGTCATAGGGTCCGACTGGATTGTGGGTTGCATTATCAATTGTTTTATAGCTTACTCCTAAGTTGAAATCATATAAGGCAAGCTCTTTATCAACCACTTCTTGTTGATGGTTTTTTATTACAAGCCAATCCTTGCTTATGCTTATACCTTCTGCTTCTTGCATTTCATTTAGATTAACAATTGTTGGTTTTTGCACCTCTGCCTCTGTGATGCTTGGACCGTGGGTTTGCTGTATCAGATTATCATCAGCTTGGATTGGATTGTTGTCAGCTTCAATTAAATTATTCTCCGTTTGGATTAGATTATTATCAACTTGAGTTTCTGCTGCAGGATTTACTGTAAAACTACTTTTCACTTCCTTATTAGTATCATATTCAAGACTGACAAAGTGTTCTCCTGTGGTTATTGGTATAAATTCCATTTTATGGTTTAACCCTCCTATGAATCTGTAAATATTATCATCCACTATGATTTTTAAAACAGAATCATTTGCTGCATTGTTTATACTAATCATTACTTTTTCTCCAGAAACATACTCTGTCTTATCTGTTGATATTTGAGGAGTTGCTATGGTTAAAGTTACCAATAGAATCAGGATTATTAAAAATAAAAAAGAGACTGCGCCCTTTCGCAAAGTTTTCCACGCTGAGCTAGGCAGGGCGCAGCCCTTAAATGAAAAAATATGAGCGAAGTGATTAATTTTGGGTGAAATAGAGGAGAAAAACGAAATAGAGGAGAAAGTAGAGGTAAAAATAGATAGAATTATCTTGATTGGTAAGAAGAAAATGAATAAGATTATTTCTAATAATTTGTTAGTGTCCATCGTTGCTCAGCGCGGATATATATTTGAGCAAGTAAAAATCACTCACCCTTTTCCTCTTGAGATTAATCTTGATATTTGGAGTTTAAAAACTTTCTGCTTAGACGCGCATTACCTGAGAGTTAATAATACGCGTTTATCCCAACTTTAGCGTTAGGTTAAAAAATCTGTAAGTAAAGAGATATATTAAATGTAAGAACATAGTATTTTGTTAGAAAAAGAGGTCAGTTTATGATAAAGAGAAGGGTTCTTAGAGAGAATGTTGCTGAGCGCAAGAAGTCAAAGGAAGAGATCAGGAAGAGAACAGAGGAGTTTGAAAAATTCCATAAACTTGCGGGGATAGGGAATCTATACTGGTTGAGTTGAAGAAGAAAATTAGGGAACTGGAAGGTAAAAAATGAAAATATCTCAAAAATTGCTTCTTGGGTTTTTTGGAGTTATTTTTTTAGTTGGGATCATGACTCATTTTTCTATTACTACAAGTCAAAAAGCATTACAAAAATCCATTGGAGAAAGTTCTATAGCTTTAGCTGTTGAAATGTTGGATAAAATAGATAGGGATATTTTTAACAGAATCGAGAGATGGGAGGCATATACTCATACAAATCCAAGGTTAAAGGAAACAATTTTATCTTGCAACCAAGAATTTGAAAAATTGGATAATATACAAAGGTATATTAATGAAGAGGATCAGAAATGGATTTCTGCACCAAAAGAAGAAATAACTCCTTTTATGGAGAAGTTAATTAATAATGTATTATCCCAGCGGCTGAGAGAAAGAATGAATTTTTATGAAGAAAAATATGGGTATAGGGTTTTTGGTGAAGTTTTTGTAACAAACAAGTATGGTGTCAATGTTGCTCAGACAGGAAAAACTTCTGATTACAGACAAGATGATGAAGAGTGGTGGCAAAATGCAAAAAGAGATGGTTTGTATATAGCAGATATTGAGTACGATAGAAGTGCGGGGGTTTATTCTACTGATGTTGGGATAAGGATTGATGATGAGAATGGAAATTTTATTGGTGTTATGAAAGTTGTTCTAAATATTGAAGAAGTAATTAATATAATAAAAGAATTAGAATCAAGTGGAATGCATGCAGAACATAAAACAATGCATTTTAAATTATTAAATAAGGAAGGAAAGTTTATTTATTCAACCAAAGAATTTGAATTTTTTGAGAATGTTTATGATGAGTTGTTAACTCATTTCTTAGCAGGAGAACATACAGATTATTTTATTGCTATGGGTGATGAGCCTGGTGAAGGAGAAGAATTATTTGCTTATGCTCATTCAAAAGGTTATAAAGATTTTAAGGGCTTAGACTGGGTTTTGGTAGTAGAGTATGACACAGAAGAAATATTTGCTCCAGTAATCAACTTAAGAAATAGTATATTAATCCTGTTGGTGATCTCACTAATAGTTGCTGTCACACTCAGTATTCTAATTTCAATCTCTATTTCAAGGCCAATAACACACTTAAGAGACGCTTCTGTTAAGATTGGCAAAGGCGAGCTGGATACAAAAATAGAGATTAAGTCAAAAGATGAAATAGGCGAGCTTGCTTCTGCTTTTAGTAAGATGACTGGGGATTTAAAACAATCCCATGTAAAGATAAGACAGCACGAAAAAGAACTAGAAGTCCTGGTAGAAAAGAGAACAAAAGAGCTTAACCAAAAGGTCAAGGAGCTTGAGAAGACAAGAACAGCTATTCTTAACATGCTTGAGGATGTTAATCTTTCAAAAAAGGAGCTTGAAAAGTCTCAGAAAGAACTCTTAAGGCTTAACAAGGAGTTGGAAAAAGCAAATGTTGAATTAAGAAGAGTAGATAAGTACAAGAATGAGTTCATATCCATAACTGCTCATGAGCTAAAAACCCCTCTTGCCTCAATTCATGGCTTTGCAAGCCTTTTGCAGAAAAAAAAGATTGCCTCTAATGTTCGGCAGAGAGATAATTATTTAAAGATCATATTAGAAGATACTGAAAGGCTTAAGAAGCATATTGATGACATCTTTGACCTTTCAAAGCTTGACCTTGGAACAATGAAGTTCTTTTTTGAGAGGGTGAGCATTAAGAATGTGTTTAAGGAGCTTGTTAAGGAGCTATACTTGTTGGCTGCTAAAAAAGGGATCGTGCTTAAAGCAAATGTTGCTAATAATATCCCCCAATATATTAACACTGATAAAAGTAGATTGTTTCAAATATTGACTAATCTGGTTAATAATGCTATTAAATACACGCCTAGAAGAGGAGGGAAAATTGTGGTTTCTGCTTATAAATCTAGCAATAATGTTTTGTTCATAGTTAAGGATAGTGGCATTGGTATTGCAGAAAAGCATTTTAGCAAGATCTTTGAAAGGTTCTATCAGGTTGACTCCTCTTATACAAGGAAGACTGTGGGTAGTGGTCTGGGTCTTGCCATATGTAAAGGTGTGGTTGGAGCTTTGGGTGGGGAGATGCGGGTTAAGTCTAAACCCGGTAAAGGCTCTGCTTTTAGTTTTACCTTGCCTGTTAAGGGTCCTGCTAAAGGCGAGGAGGAATTAAGGGTGTTTAAGAAAGTTGGAAGAGAAACAAAAATAAGAAAACCTGAGTTGACAAAAAAATTAAAGAAAACAACTAAATCAAAGTAATTTCTTACTTTACTCTTAATACTTTATTTATCCTAAAGACAAGTTCGTCATTATTAAAAGGTTTAGTTATATAATCAAGTACATTCATATTTTTGAGCTTATCCTTTCCTACTTCTGAGAACCTGGCTACTGTTACAAATATTACTTTTAGATTCTTGGTTTTAGGGTTCTTTCTTATATTTTCACACACCTCTCGTCCAGACATATCAGGCATCATCATGTCCAAGACTACAAGGTCTGGCTTGATCTTCTCAAGAAGTTTTAATGCTTGCTCACCATTAAAAGCACTTATTGTCTTAAAACCCTCTGCTTCTAGGATGGCTTTTTCAAGTTCTATCATGTGCGGTTCATCATCCACAATCATTATTGTTCTTGCCATTTTCACATTATTTTCATATTTAATGACTTTATTCTTTTTTACCTTCTTTTCAATCCTTTATATCAATTATCTTATCTGCAAATAGGTTAAGGTCATTTACTAATTTTCTACTTTCATCCTTATAAAGACCTTTTTCTTTAAGGACTACATAAATCTTGTTAACTGTTTCTTGATTTTTGTCCATTATCAGCTCATGAGTAAATTTGACGATTGAGTGAGTCTGCTGATATACTAATAGGGTTGAAATTGTATCAAATATCACTGCTTCACATCTATATTTATTTATAGCTTTTTTTACAGCTTTCATTAGATCCTCGAGGTTGTCAGGACCTGGAATAAATATGCAGTTTTTTATTGGTTTTAACTTATAATGGAGGCTGCTAACAACATCTATGAATATAAAGTGCTCATAATTTATTTTCTCATTTTTAAGTTCTTCAATTACATCGGCGTAGGGTTTTGAGAGGCAGACATAGCATATATTGAATTTATTTTTATTTACTTTTCCAATAACCTTGTACAAAACATCTGCATAGTTTTTGCTTTGAAGAAGTACAAGAACAAACTTATTATCACTCATCTGAGATAATAACTCCATTTTTATTCAACCTATGTCTCAACACCCTTTAAGCTGTTATTCTTTTTTATCTTTTGTACTCCATAAAAGACATTTTTATTAACAACATACACAAAGATTGCTTTGTCAGGAGTGTTTATTCTTTGACAACTCACAGGTTCTCTTATACTCAAATCCTTTCTCAGGTGTCTGGGTATTAGAAAGTATTTAGTAGCTTCATTTTTTCCTCTTCTTGAGATATTGGTTCTTAAATCAGCGACTTCTTCTGAGAAAAGATGAACATTATCTATTTCTCCTTTTAACTGGACTAGTTCTTCATGGTCAAGAGAGGCTTCAATAATTACTTTGTCTTTCTCTCTTCTTGAGCTAAGAATACTTCCCATTTGCTCCCGCCTTCATCCCATTTTAAATGTGTTTTGGATAAATTAATTGTTTTTTTAACCTTCAAATAAGTTTCAGGATAAATATTTGTTAAATCAATTATATATACTTTTTTATCACATTATGTGTATATGTATATTTTTAGAAAGATATTTATATAAGGACCTTTTCTTGCTTTTAAAGGAGGTGATTCATATTAAAAGAAAAGTCATTCTGCATGGACCGTCAACACTAACAGTTTCTCTGCCGTCAAAATGGGTTAAAAATAATAATGTAATGAAAGGTGATGAACTTAATGTTGATGATGAAGGGAATGTTCTCACAGTTTACCTAGGTGAAGAACATCTTTTAACTAAGAAGACAAAAGTTGATTTCTCAGATACTAACTGGGGAGCTATACATAGCATAATGTCTATGCTGCATAAAACAGGGTATGATGAAATAGAAATCGTTTTTAAGAACCCCGAAACAGTAAAAATAGTTCAGGAGAGGATTAATTCTATGCTTATGGGCTATGAAATAATAGAACAAAAAGGCAATATCTGCATTGTAAAAGCTGTTTCCGGAGACCATCCATCAGAACTTAATGTCTTGATACGAAGAACCTTTCTGGTTTCACTCTCACTTGCAAAGAACAGCTTGGAAGAAATAAAGAAAGGCAGAAAAGATAATCTAAAAGAGCTATTGATTCTTGAGAAAACAAATAACAAGCTAACTAACTACTGTCAAAGACTGCTTAATAAGAAACCCTATAAGGACGACAAAACAATATACACTTATCTTATAGTCTGGCTTCTTGAGAGCATATGCGATGATTATCGAGATATTATCACTATCATTCTTAATAAACCGACTTATAAAATAAGCCCTGCTGTTCAAGATACATATTTTCAAATAAATGATTTGTTTGAGAAATATTATCATTTTTTTTATAATTACTCTGATAAAGAACTGCTCAAGATGAGAAGCAGTATTAAATCTCTAAAACAAAAACTTTTAGAAACCAAGTTTAACTCTAGTGAGAAACCTTTATATTCTTATCTATTTAGCATAATTAATAGGATATTCGATTGCCTGGGGTCTACAGTTGGAATGCATCATTAACTCTAAGCCCTTTTTAAGATCTGTGTTGATCGCCTCTTTTTGGGGTGGTTCTCTTTCAAAAGTGTGTATGTAAAGGCTATAAAAAGACATGTCCAAATGGTGCTGTTTGTATGAATCTCCAGGGTCTGGGTAATTTTCTGGATTTCGTCTGTAAAAGAACCACATTCTTATGTGTCTATAGAAACCTTCTAATGCTCTAAAGTCCCAGTAATGTTCTATATCTTCTCCATGTTCAGAAAGCTTTTCAACAAAATATTGTTCATATTCAGTCCTCTCTCTTAGAGTTAATATTGGTACTGGCCATTCTAATGTGTGTATCGCATCGTCTGATGGGAAGGTCATCCTTACCATTTTGTCAAGGTCAATTCGATATACGTGTTTGTTTACAAGTTCTTCTAGTTCTTTATGATCTAAAATAAAATCCGGCGAAAGCACTTTCTTCACTAAGTAATTATCTACAAGATATTTATGACTGATGGAATTCCAAGAAGCACTATCTACAAAGTTATAGAAGGCTCTTTCATCAATAAGTTCTCCTATTTCCTTAATTTTCCTATTTTCTTCAAGTGTTAAAGATATTTTTGCTTCATCATAAACATCAAGCATTTTTTTTCCATGTGAAGAATCAATTATTAGTCTTTTATCAAATTGATAATTTTTTGTTCTTAGGTATGCGATGTCTCTAAGTTGTTTTTTAATAAGAGGACCTATAATTGCTTTTTTTATGTGTTCAGGGAAGTCTCTTTTTTCTATCAAATGAAAAAGGCTGAACAAACCGTCAGGGGTCAAGTCTGAGGTCGGCACTACCTTTTCTAAAAGGAATTCCTCTGCTTGTTTTTTTTCACAAAGATTCGGGATTTCTATTTGCGGATTATTTTTTTTATCTTGAGTTATCAGCTCGTATATTTTGTATACCGCATTTGCCATCATTGCGTTTGGGTACTCCATAAGAAGCGCGTTTTCTATACTTAGTTCTTGTTTGATTCTTTCTTTTTCTCTAGGTCTGTTAAGTCTAATTACTGTTTTTCCATCTCTTGGAGTGCATAAGAACACCAAGATCTCTTTTTTTTGGTATCCGTTGTCTAATCTTACTTTTTTCTGTTGATCTAATTTAATGCTTTTTCTTAGATAGGGTGCTGCTTTGTGAAAGATTTTTGTGTCTTCTGTGTCAAAAAGATAATGGCTTGCTTTGGACAGGCGACCAATTATTGTTGTTACTTTTCCTTCTTCGGATTCTATACCTAGTTCTTCCTCATACTTTTTTATTTGCTCTTCCTGTTCCTTGTTAATAATAACTTGCTTTTCTAATTGTGATTTGTTTGCTTCAGCTTCTGCTTTGTTGGCAATAGCCTCTTTTTTGTACTTCTTAGTTATTTCTTCTAATTTTTTTATTTGTTTATCTTTCTCATTTAACTGCTGCTTTAGTATCTTTTTCTTTACCATTCAATTAAAGTAATATTATTTTTTATTATAAATCTTTGCATATCTTATTTTTAAACTTCAATAATAGGATAAAAAAAGTCAAAATTTATCCTATTCTTTTAGTGGAATTTAAATAAAACCCCATCTTTTTCGTCCCAATATGGGGGTGAAAATATGAATAAATTAGTAGTTGTAGCTATAGCTCTATTAGTCTGCGCCCTGGTATTAGGTGTAGGCGGAGTCCTGCTGGCACACGATAATGCAGGCGTAATGACAGAAATGGATTTTGCAGAAAGCACATCTTTCTGTGATCCAGTGGTTGACCCTGGATGTCATGGTGGATCCTGGTTTTGTGATCCAGTGGTTGACCCTGGGTGTCATGGAGGTGGTTAAGTAGAACAAATTTTTTTATTTTATTTTTTTTACTTTTTTAAAAAAAATATTCAAAATTTCATTAGAAATTTTGTTTTTTTATTTTATTCAGTAACCTTCATAAGCAATTCCTCTAATACGCTTGTAAATGCTCCTGCCAAAAGCTATGTTGGTTCCTCCTATAGAACCTTCATGATCTATCCAAGGAATTGTATTCTTGAAAAAGCCACGGAACCTGCCTAAATTCTTTACTACGTGATTTCTAGTAAGAATAGTTTTAAAAATATATGAATCAACATCATCCTTTCTGATTCCTCTGTAATCAGGTTTGTCATAGACAGCATTTAATCCTAATAAATATCCAAGATGATAAATACTCAGAGGATTACCATTCCTTTCTATTAGAAAATAAGATGGTTTTGGTGAATCAAATGCTTGACGTATTCCAAACTCACCCAGCATCTGAATTTCTTGATTAAGTCTCTTTTCAATCTTTGATAGATAATTAAGAAATTCCGACCTCGACATGTTACTTGAGTTAAATAAGTTTTCTAGATTTCTTTGGAATATTTCATTATTCCCAAACTTGGTTTCTTCTCCTGTTTTCAGGTCTTGAATAAGTTTTTTTCTATGAACATGACCTTTCATAAATCCGAAGTACTCATTATTAGACGCTATTTGCCTCCATGATTCTTGCATTGCAAGTTTATCAAACTTTATCTTGGCTTCATTTATTATTAGCTCAAGAAACTCATACATGTTACTTGTCTTGTTTCCTAAGTAATCGTATGATGAAAGCACCTGACTCTGGACATCATGCAATCTGAATCCATCACATAACAAAAGTGCAAACTCGCTATCATTCCAAGTACTGGGATTATTTCTTACATCGTCCACACGAAAGGTTTTTATCTTTTGTATGGTGTTTCTAAGTGTATATTCAACAGCCATTTTTATTGCTTTAGCATGATTATCAACTATTTGTTTAATCTCATCTTTCCTTTCGTTATAAATAAGCGGGTGGTCCTTTTTCAGGCTTTGAACAAACTCAGCACAAGGAGGATGGAATCGGTGTACGGCTAGTGCAGTCCTATCACTAATTGAACTACCACTTGCTGTATCACTGTACTCTGCAAAATAAAGATTAGAAGCGCAAAACATGATGTCATCCAAAATCTCTTTTCCCTTTCTTTCAAATTTTGATCTTTTTCCAGCATCTTTTTCATTCTTTGCTCTTCTCGTGGTATCATCATATAGATAGTAAAGAAAAGGAACTATCTCTCCTGCAGTAGTGCTCTCTCCTGTAAGGTAAATAAATTTTCCCAAGTATCCATCAGCTGTATAAGTACCTACTGGATAGATCTCTGGAGATTTTTTTCCTGGTTCTTGCTTTTCTTTTTCTATCCTTAGTCTTTCCTTCTCTATTCTTTTACTGAAATCTTTATTAAAAAACCACTCTAATCTTTTACTAAGTCTTGGATAGTAATTCTTTAAATAAGGAACAATCTCCTCCATATTGTTAATCTCGGCTTTTTCCATTTCTTTAACCACAGGCATTAGTGAGCCAATATCTTTATATCTGTTTATCCAAAACCATCCTCCTGTTGCAAGAAGAACAGATAATATTCCTACACCTATTGCTAGTTTTAGACCCCTTTTTTTCCCATACACTTCAGCCCTTCTTTCTTTACTTCCATTAACAACAAATTTTTCTTGATTAAGGGATTTGTTTATATCCTCAAGCATTTCCTTTGCATCATATCTTTTATCTATCTCTCTCTCAAGCCCTTTTAAAATTATATCTTCTAAATTCTTAGGTATCTGGCTGTTTATACTTCTAGGTCCTTTTAATTGTCCTACTGCTATTTGTTTTGTCTTTTTTGTATACTTCATCTCCCTTACAATTCCAAATGGCAGTCTACCGTTTGTAAGCATTTCATAAAGAACAACAGATGTTGACCATACGTCCTCTTTTCCAGTTGTTTCCTCACCATCAATCTGTTCAGGAGACATATATTCAGGTGTGCCCAGTCTTGTGTCGTACTGTGTTAGTTGGGTATGAATTGTTTCATCATCTACTATTTTTGCAATACCAAAATCCAGGATTTTAAGGTCCCACTTCCCTGTAAGGCCAACATCTCCTGTAATCATCACATTACTAGGTTTTATATCACGATGAATAATTCCTTGAATGTGTGCATATGCTAGTGCATCAAGAAGTTTCTGTCCAACCTTGCATACTGTTTCTTTGTCAAAGAAGCCCTTGTGTTTCTCTATGATTTTATCAAGACTCTTTCCCTCAATATATTTCATTGATATATAAAGTCTATTATCAAGCTCATCAATGTCATACACATCAGCAATATTTGGATGGTCTAGTCTGGCTATGGACTCAGCCTCTCTTTTGAATCTTTTAACATACTCTTCATCCATGTAAAATTTCTTATCAAGAACTTTTAGTGCAACCACTCTCTTGAGTTTTTTATCATGAGCAGAATAAACATGTGCCATTCCTCCTCGGCCAATCTCCTCAATTATCTTATACCTATCTCCTAGAACACGCCCAGGTGAGAGTTTATCCTCTTTTTTGAGAATGTCTTCTATCATTGTTGCATCCTTTCCCTACATTCCCACCCCTTTAAGAATTAGAATTAGTCTGGATATAAAAAACTTGCTGTTAGAATAAAATAATAACTTAACTTAGCTCAACAACTCCATCCACAAACATAGTCAAATCCTTCACAAGCTCTTCACTGTCTTCTTTTAAGGCTATATATACTGACTTCACATTAGCAACTCTTGTCTTGGTCATCATGTTCTGGGTAAACTTGATAATCTCACCAGTATCTTGGTATATCATGAGGGTTGAGATTGCGTCAAATAAGGCATTATCACATCCCTTCTCCTGCATTGCTTTTGTAAATGCTAGGCTTATATCTGTTAATGCACTTGGTGACTGTACGAACTCGCAATTATCAACAGGTTCAGGAGTCTTTACAGTGCTGGTTAATACATCAATAAAAAAGTACTTCTCAATACTTATGTTATTTGCTTTAAGATTATCTATTATACTGTTGTAAGGCTTGTTCAAGCTAACATAACAAATCTTATTAGAAACCGTATCAACTGCTCTAATAATCTCAATTAATTTATTCATATACTGTGCTTTTGGAAAAACCATTAGCACGATTTGCCTGTTTTTTATTTCATCTACTAAATTCATTTTTTTCCATTTTTTTGAGTTTATATTCAATTAAAGCTTATTCGCCTTTTTTAACCTTTTTATTAAATAGGGATATTTTTTCTTTTAAATTTACAGTTTTTTCTTGCAAAGATTCATAAGATTTATCATAGTTTTCCCTTGACATTTTCTTATGAACAAAGTAATTTCTCTGAAGTTCTTGCACCATATTTTCATTAATATTGAGCTCTTTCTTCAGTCTTGCAAGCCTTTTTCTTTGAATACCAAGTACCCAAATATGAGATGTGAACTTAAGCACAACCAGGATTATAAAAATTATTAATAATACATATGGCCAGTTTCTCTTAATGAATTCTTTTAGACTAAATCCAAAGCTCTTTAGGCCTGCTTTTTTAATTAATAGTTCTGCTTTTAAACTCTCATAGCTATCCCTTGCATTTAACAGCTTTTGCTCAGCAGTCTCATAATTGCCAACAGTAAGCTCATATTGTGCTTCTTTAAGAAAGGATTCTGCTTCTGTTATGTCAATTCTCTGCTTGGCTTTTTCATCTGCAAGATTCTTCTCAAGTTCACTAATTTCATCTTCTAAGAAAATACCCTTCTCAGTAAGGGCTTTAAGGCTTTCAAGCTTGTTAAAAGCAGACTCATAATCAGCAAAGTCCAGGTCAAGCTTAGCAGCATTAAGCCCATCATTTATTCTCTGAGCAGAAAGGTTTTTGCCCTTCAGAATAGGGATGGCAAGCTTTATTTCTTTGTAATACACAAGGCTTTTATTCAAAACTCCAGCTTCTTGTTTAATAATTTCAAGCTCCCTGAGCCCTCCAGTTCCTAAAGCCTCTGACAGCAAGCTCTTTAATGTTGTTATCCTAGATTTGCTTAGTTTTAATGAATTTATTTTTTCTTCAAGTGCTAAGAGAGAAGCATTAAGATAGTTATACTCATTATTAATACTGTAGAGAAGTGCTTTCTTTATCTTTGCTAATCTTTTCAAAGCACCTTCATAATTCTCTTTATCAAACTCTCTCTTAGCATAATCCAAGTCCCATTCAATCTTTATGCTGGTAGCGTTAACTAGAGTAATATTTCTTTCCTTAACATCAAGGTATAGCTGGTTAACAACAGAAAGCTCACTTTGGGCATTAAGAGCATCATTTCTCAGCTTATAAATAGATGATATTACTTCTTTGGTTTTGTTATAATCCTTGTTATTAAAATACAAAAAACCCTCTGTAATCAAATCATCAACCCTGCTTACATCCGTATCAGAATTTGTCATCTCTTCTTTTACATTATTTAATTTGAGAAGCTCTGATCTTAGTTCTTGCTCTTCCTTTGCTAAAGAAAGGTTTAAGGCTAAGCTGAGGAATATTAGGATTACAAAGATTTTAGTTGAGGTTCTTATTTTCACTTTTCACCTCTTTTTCTTTTCTTTAATGCAATTCTTCTCTTAATATCCTGTAATATTCTGTCAAAGCCTAATGTTAGCCTCTTAAAAGTCTTCTTGTCAATTGATTTCTCAACAAAGTATCTTGTCTGAAGCTCTTTTTTGCCTGCCTCGGCTTCTTGTTCTGCTTTTTCCAGCTCTTCAAGAGTATTCCTTCTTTCCAACCTTAATTTTTTAAGCTTTAGATTAGTTTTCTGGCTCTCAATATTCGCTAGTGCACTTCTATGGAGCTCCATCTCCTTTTCATAAAGCCTTGACGGCACCAATTTTTCAACAAAATATTTTCTTTGCACTTGTTTTATCTTTTTTCTCACAACATCTTCATGCTCTTTCAATGCTCTAAATCTCTTTGATACAAAGCTAAGACTTGTAGATGTATAAGTAAGTATTCCTATTATGATTATAAGTACTAATACCATGATTATTTCCTTCCAATACTTTCTTATCAGCCCCCACTTGTAGGCTAGGGTCTGCTGTACTTCTTTCTCTTTCATGCTAAGCAAAAGCCCTGCTTGCTCTATCCTTCTGCTTGCTAATCCATAATCCTCACGCTCAAAAGCCTCTTGCGTAAGTTTTATCAACTCACTGAATTCAGGAATCTCTCTTCCTAAGCCAGAGTAGGCATTATTAATAGAATCTATTTGTTCTTTTACATTCATAGCAAGCTCTGCTTCTTTTAATATTTCTTTGCAAAGATTATTTGCATCTCCATAATTCTTGCTATTATAATTCCTTTTAGCCTCATCTAGTCTTTGGCTTAATTTTGTGGTACCCATTCTCGTGCTTACTAATTCATCTATCTTTAATCCAGCTTTTTCAAAGCACTCAGAAGCCTGAGTTTTGTCATCAGTAATAACAATAATTGTTATATCTCTGCTGAACTCCTTCCACGCACTCTCAGCCAAGGCTTTTATAACAAGGACAGCATTATGTTTGCCACTTCCAAAGTATTCAGGAATGTTTATGAATAAGGAAAAGGATTTGCTGGTATTTGCTCTTAACTTACTCAAGAAGTCAGGTTCTATTTTATAATGTACTAATGGAAATCCTTCAAGAAGCATACTTAAGTTTTCTAAATCTGTATCGCCAGTATTACTCAGAATTCCTGTAATGGTCTGGTTTGCTCCTCTTTCAATCTCTACTTCCTCTGAAGTACTAATCTCTAGCCTGGTTGTTTTAGAAGGAATTATGCCTCCCCCTCCTCCACTACCAGACCTGGGGGTTTCTTCTCCTCCCTCGCCACTGCTATTAACACTTATGCTTCTCTGCTCATAATCATCTTTTCCTTCTGAACAATTCACATCAATTCTTATGGTCTGAGTGCCAGTGGCTGCATCAGAGTCAATATCAACATATCTTGTAAAGCTTACTTGTTGTCCAACACTCAGAGTGGTATAGTTACTAGTAATATTTGTCTTAGGAGTCCATCTGCTTGGAAGAGTCCAGTAAGCACTCACATTATTAGCAGTTTCATTACCTACATTAATTATGGCTGCTGTTAATGTCACTCTTGTCTGGCCCTGGGTAACTGTAGAGTCATACTCTGAGATGTCAACATCCAAGTAAGGCCCTGAAACATATGATATTAAAGTGAAATTAGTAGACAAGTAATCTGGGTTTGCATTTGATTGACTTGGATCAATCCTTATTCCGACTGTTTGTTCTGATTCAATACTCTGTCCTGTGGCTATTACTTCAATAATAGTTGTACTTCCAGGGCTAACATTAAACACTAAGCTTCCTTCTGTATTATTGAAGTATATGCTTGGCACAGTGGAACTTGTTTTAGATATATTAATAGTGAGATTAATATCTGCTGTATTATTAATAGTTATGTTACCAACACTTGTGTTAGTGTCAAGAAATGCTGAGGTAGTATTAAAGTTAGAGAGGGTGCTGTTCCATAAGTACTCATAGGAAACATTTATGGTAGTGTTGTCTGAGTAAGCTGTGTTATTTGAGCTGTCCCTTGCATAAATTCTAAAAGTCCAGTTGTTCTCAGAGTCTGGTGTGAAATTCCCATTGTAAAGCCCTGATATGTTTTGCATACTTGTATTTGTAAAGCTACTCCCATTGCTTTGCTTGTACTGAAGCAGAACCTGTGAAATTTCAACTTCATCAGAAACATTTACACTTACATTTATCAATACATTTGGATCTACGTTAGCAGGGGTGTTTGGAGAATATGTGATTGTTCCTATGCTTGGGGACTTATTATCAACTTCAAACTGGATTAATTGTGATTTTATTGAACTCATGCTTGTGCTGTTGGCATAAACTATTAGTCGGTGCACCCCCTTTGAAACATTTGTAATGATCGTGTTGTATTTATACTGGTCATAAACAACAAATAAAAGATCAAGGCTGTTGTTGTTGCTGTAGTTGCCGTCTGAGTACAAGCCATCATTGCTTGCTTCCCAGGTATAAAAATCTGTTGTTGAGCCGTTTGGTGTTAGGAATAACCAGTAAGTTGTGTTCACAGTAAGGTTAATCGTGGTGTTAAGGGTTATGTTAATAGAAGTGTAATTTATAGAAACAGAAGTGTTTGTTACATTACCAGAAGCAAGGATTGTGTTAGAAGGTTTTCCTCCATTATTTGTTCTTATCTGAACTTTGGAGTCATTGGTTCCTGAACCATTTCTTTTAAGATTAAGAGAAACGATTTCTATGCTCATGTTTTCATTTGGCTTAAAGGACATGGAAAGATTGTCATACACATTATCTGGTTCTCCTATTGTGCCATTTTGATCTGACTGTGTGAAGGCCACACTCAATTTATCATTAACAGTTATATTTGCTCCACCATCAAAAGAGTACATCGCTGTATCTGTATTATAACCATAATCTATTGTAAATCTCAAATTTGTATCTTCATAAGGGAGAACTTGCTTGTTGCTTGGGGCTGTAATCGTGATATTGGTTGTAGAGTTTATTGTGAAATACGTGATTTCTGTGTTGTTCATATTATTAGATGTATCATTAGCTAGGATTGTCACATTATAACGGGTTAGCTCAGTAATGTTTGTAAAGTTACCCGAGTAAAGGGTCCCACTGTCAAAACTAAGATTCAAAGTATAGTTATAAGACTCCCATTCAACCAAGGCTTGCACATTGCTAACATTTTCATTATCAGTAACATTCGCAGATATTGTTATGGCTAAGCCATAGCTCTGATTGTATGCTGTTCCTGAGACCGGGCTAACCCCCAACACTTGTGGGTTTTCAGTGTCTGGTCCTTGATATACAAAGAAAGTAACGTCATCTGTGTCTGAGAAAGTTGTGTCGTAGCTATACCCGCAAATCATCTGGGTTCCGCCCATATACACAATTGCTGCCCTTACAGTGTGGTTACCCTCAGTCTCATCCAGTACAAAACTATAAGTCTTGTTTACAAGAGCAGAAACAGAGCAGGTGTCATCTTGTATTACTCTGAAGCTTGTTCCGTTATGATAAGAAATAGTAATCGTGTCACCGTCACTGTCACAATCAAACTCCACAGTTACGTTTATTGTATGGTTTCCTGTAAAATTGGTCCCGTTCAGGCTTTGAACATAAATGTTGTTGACGAATTCAAATCCATCATTTGTTCCATCTCTGCACTCATCGATTGTGTTGTAACAATCAACAGGATTATTATAGCAATAGGTGGCATTATGACCCGAAAGCTCATAACCATTGTTACAGTTTGAACCGCAGCTAAAAGGAGATGTTGTTGAATAATTTCCTGTCAGTGCATAGACATAGATTAAGGGCATGATAAGAAGTGCTCCTATAGTTCCTATAAGTAGAATGATTAGGATGTTATAGCCTGTTTTTCTATTAAAAATTTTTTCTTTAACATTCTTTGACATTTGGTATGATATCAGGTAAATACTTCTTCTTGTGGGTAAACAATTATCCCTTGGTTCGAGATTATCTTGAAAGGAACTATTTTTTTCTGGTGCTTGGTTCCTCTTATTTTCAGGATTTCCAGAGCATTTTGTCTCACATTCTTCCTACGTATGTTATAAAATACAAATACTGCATCTGCTAAGAACTCTTCAACACCACTCCTACTATATTTACGGGCTTCCTGCTCAATTTCTGTTATGAGGAAAGAGGTTGCTCCTATCCTTTTAAACAGAGAGAATAATTGTTCAATATAAATCCTATAGCCTTCTTCTTTGTCTGTGAAAGCAGCAGCAACAGCAGATAAGGAGTCTAAGATTATCCTATCAGGCTTAAAACCTTTTGGGATGATTCCTTCTACTTCATTAAGCTCTATTGTTAACTCACCACTAGCCTTAGCAAGAAGGGCTTCAACAGACCTGCTTAGCTCAAAAGGCTTCATTTTCTTTATTAGTAGATTACCTTCTTTCTCAACTTTGACAGGGTCCCATCCATAATTCTTCATATGCTGCTTTAATTCCACCACCCCTTCTTCAAAGGTCAGGTAAAGACATTTTTCTTTATTTTCAGCAGCCTGTTTTACAACTTGAAGGCAGAAGGTTGTTTTGCCAGTTCCAGGACCTCCGCTTAAAAGAATAGAGCTCCCTTTAGGAATGCCATTGGTTATTAACTCATCAAACCCTGGCACTCCTACCTTAATAGTTTCTATAGAAGGAATTTCTTCTTTTTTTTCCTTTCTTAGTTCTGATTCAGGATTTTCAAGCTCTTTTTTAATCAAGAAATAATCAATTATTTGTATAGTGTCCTCTTTGGTTTTCTTTTTTCTAAGAAAATCTGCGAGTTTATGATTCTTTAAAGAGTGCCTTATCCAATTCTCAAAATCATTCTTCTCTTCTGTGATGTGGTGAGAAAATTCTGTTTCATCTATTTTTTTTAGATAATCTTTTAGTTCTTTTAAACTTCTTATCTCCTTGCCACTAGCAGTAAAGAAGGATTCTGGTTTTTTTTCATCAGTTTTTTTACCCAAGCCTTTTTTCATCCTTCATTCTCGCGTTGTTTTCTTTACGTTAATTTGTATATATATTTTAGTTTTTAAATGTTGTTAAACGTTTCTCGACGAGAAAAAGGAACGGGATAAATTTTTTATTTTTTGGATAACCTTTCTATATGTTCTTTTAGTTTTTTAATGCAACCCACTTCTTATTCACTCTCATTTTATCTCAGCATAAAATGCCACGCTTGTTCCAGCAGCATTATAGTTTCTGAGCAACGCAGGTACTTTTATCTCAAAGTCATATATGCCTTGGCTGCCCTGTTTTTGCTTGTTAATCTCTGTTATAAACAGCAGGTCTTGGGTTCCATTGTATTCATTATTTCCATCACTCTTATCCCAAATTATGCCTGTCTGGAAGTTGCTGGTGTTGGTGCTGTTGATTATTGGGACATTGTTTATTACTTTGGAAAATGATACAAAGGTTCTGGTTGCTATTGGGTTTCCATTAATGGTGTAAGTATTATTAACAGAGTCGGAATAATTGGTTGAGCTGATGGCTGTGTCTATTTCCTCAAAATCATCACCCACAGAATTGTTGCTTGTATCCCTGCTAATCGCCTGCAGATTATTAAAGTCAGGGCTGGCTTCTATATCGGTTACAAACAGGTTGCTTCCGCTTGCATTGCTAACATTCCATTGATACATAGAGATGTTTATGCTCTGCTTTTCCATGTCAATAACTGCTGTGGTGTTGCCTGCGTACACATGGTACAGGCTCACAAGGAAAGAGTTGTTATCCTTATTGTTGCTCTCATTCTCCTCGTCAATGCTTCCATTAGTAGCTAAGGGCGGATCAACCACCACAAAGATATTATTATTCCCTATGCTTGTGTTATAGGTGATATTAAGAGTGAAGTTGGCTCCATTACTAAGCGCACTTATGGTTTTATTACCATTAATCTGTGTGCCTCCGCTATCTGGATCTCCTTTCCAGAACTGTACAGTTACATTATAAGCAACTCCTCCTCCCAGGTTGTACACATTTGCATACATGGTTATGTTTGTTCCTTCTTCAGGAGAAGTATCATTGAATGATATGTTTCCGCTGGTTATCACAAGGTCAGGAGCCATTATTGTGAAGTTCCATGTTACACTAGTGTTTCTGTTACCTGCACGGTCAACACAGGTCACATTCCAATAATAAGCTCCTGATTCAAAGCCGCCTTTAGTAATGTTCTGTAAAGCGCCGTTGGTTGCATTAATGTTATACTCATACATTCCATTGCTGATAGAAAGGTTGCACATCATGTATGGTGCCATTTTGTCTGTGGCTGTGAAATTGAATTGCACTGTACTTATGTTAAACTGCTCTCCAGGACTTGGTGCTGATAAGTTAATGTTTGGCTTTACAGTATCAACATATATGATTATGCTTGAACTGTTTCTTGAGTTACCTGCTTCGTCTGTTCCTTGTAGCACCACTCTGAAACTTGCATTACTGCCTAGGTCTTGTAAGTTATCACTGCTTGGAGTGTTATTATTAACTGCTCCACTAGCATTTGCACTGTTATTAATATAGAAGGTATAATTAATTGGGTCTGCAAAATTATCTGTTATTATGAAATTAATGGCAGGAGTGGTAGTGTTAAACCAAGAATAATTAGCTGTTGTTATGCTTGGATAAGGAGCAGTAAGGTCTATGGTTATATTCCAAGTCTCAGAATTACCTTCTATCTTTAAGCTGGTATTATCATAGCATCTCACACTCCAATTGTAAAAACCTTCTCCTAAGGTGATTGTGAAATTATTGGTTGCATTATTGGTTATCTCAGAGTTATTCTTGGTATCATTGACTGCATTGTTAAGGATGAGTGAGCAGTTAAATATGCCTGTCTCATCACTCACATTAAAGTAAAAAATCTGACTCTGGTTATTAGTTACATTGCCATTTGGTGGATTTACAAGAACCACAACAGGCGCTATATACACATTAAAGCTTCTTGTTTCACTTGTGTTGATGTTATTAGCTTCATCCCAGCAAGTAACATTCCAGTAGTGTGTTCCTTCTGAGAGGTTGGTGGCTGTTGTTGAGTATTCTGAATTATTGTTTACAGGTGTGTTGTTGATTAGCAGGGAGCCATCAAGGGTTAGGTTGCACATCATGCTTTGAT
>JAHWIP010000034.1 GCA_019322375.1 Candidatus Woesearchaeota archaeon | reverse complement strand
TGGATGTGCTTGCTCAGCAGGTTTTAGGAATGGCTTTGGAAGAGCCCAAGCATATTGATGATGTTCTTAAGATTGTCAGGGCTAGTTATAATTTTAATGGGCTTGACAGGAAAAGGTTCAAGGAAATCATTGGTTATCTTGCAGGAGAATATGCCAAGCTTGAGGATAGAAGTGTGTATGCAAAGATATGGTTTGACCCTGAAACAGATATGATTGGCAAAAGAGGGAAAATGACAAGGGTTATCTATATGACAAACATAGGAACAATTCCTGATGAAACCAATGTTAAGGTTAAACTTAATAAAAATCTGATAGGATTTATTGCAGAGCCTTTTCTTGAAAGGCTTAAACGCAATGATATATTTGTACTTGGAGGCAACACCTACCAGTTTCTTTACACCCAGGGCATGACTGCTTTTGTAAGAGCAACTGCTAACAGGCCTCCTACTGTTCCTTCATGGTACAGTGAGATGCTTCCTTTAAGCTATGATTTATCCCTTGCACTCCAGAAGTTCAGAAGGCTTATGGAAGAGCATTTTAAGTATGACACTAAAAAGAAAGACCTGCTTGAATTTATTCATTCATATTTGTATGTTGATGAGTACAGTGCTAACAGTATTTACGAGTATTTCAAAGAGCAATATCTTTTTGCTGAGATTCCTAATGATAAAAAAATAATTATTGAGCATTACTCAGAGGGGAACCAGAAAAGAGCCATCTTTCATACCTTGTTTGGCAGGAGGGTTAATGATGTTCTTAGCAGGGCTGTTGCTTTTGCTGTTTCTAAAATTAATAAGAAGGATGTTGAGCTTGGTATTAGTGATAATGGTTTTTACCTTGCCAGCTCTAAAAACATACAGGCTGCAAGAGCTTTCAGCATGGTTAAGAGCAAGGAGTTAAGAAAGTTAATGAATATTGCTCTGGACAAGACAGAAGTTCTAAACAGAAGATTCAGGCATTGTGCTGCAAGAGCTCTTATGATACTACGCTCTTACAAGGGAAGAAAAAAAAGTGCTGGCAGACAGCAAAGAAGCTCCCGCCTTCTATTAAGTGCTGTGAAAAAGATAAGCTATGAGTTCCCAATACTAGAAGAAGCACGAAGAGAAGTTCTTGAGGATTTAATG
Source organism: Candidatus Woesearchaeota archaeon (assembly GCA_019322375.1). Taxonomy (GTDB): domain Archaea; phylum Nanobdellota; class Nanobdellia; order Woesearchaeales; family SM23-78; genus SM23-78. Next base: position 14,631 of record JAHWIP010000034.1, on the reverse strand, counting down.
GATATTAAGCATGCACAAGAAGTGCTTGAGCAGGTTGAAGCAGGAAAAATCCAGGTCAAAGAAATATTCACAGACATACCCAGCCCATTTGCCTTTAACCTGGTTCTTATGGGCTATGCTGACATCATGAAAATGGAGGATAAACTCGAGTTCCTAAGAAGAATGCACAACATGGTGCTGGCCAAGATTGAGATGAAGCAGAGGAAGGGTTCTTAATATGTTACTACTAATAAGTTGTTAAAAAACGAAAGATTTATAAATAAAAGAATCAATAAGATACTTAATGGGGATAAAAATATTCAAAAGAAAATCTAAAGAAGATCAAAAAAAGAGAGTGATAAAAACTTTACCAAATGTAAATATAGAGACTATAATTTCTAAGTTAAGTACCTCTATAAAAGACAGAGATCCTGAAGCTCTGGCATGCGCTGTAAGGGATTTTGTTGTGTCGTTCTATCCTGACCATGCTAATCCTAAACGTGTAGAGGCAGTTAGAAGCTGGTTCAATAGGGAGGTTGTTACACGCCCTTATTTTAATAAATTACCAAAAAATATTCTTCCAACAGCCAAAGAAACTCATTTCAGAGACGTTGGTATAACCGGGATATTAGAGGCTTTTGATAATAAAACACCTGTGTATACATACGGATTTTTTACAGGAACTTCAGGACAAAGAGTATATTTCAGTGGAGAAAATTCAACTGTTTGGTATAGAGGAGGTTTAAACAATGGAGCATTAGAAAGATTCAGTTCTCTTTATGGTATAAAACCTGTTAAATTAGATGTTTAGATTAAGACCTTTCATGTTCTATCCTCAAACCTCAAACCAAAACAAAAACCCCAGCACTCCAAGGATTATTACTGAGATTATTATGAATAATAGAAAGAAGAATTAACCAAGCATATCTTCTAATTCACCTAATATGGCTTCGTAGTGTTGTTTGGGTATATAAACATTTTCTCCTTGCTCATTAGTGCGCCTTTCCAAGTCTTTATGTATGTTTAACTCAAATTCCTGGACTTCCCTTCCCACCCAGTCAGGGCTTTTATGGATCCAGGTGCTCCAGACTGGCTTTGCATTTTCTCCAAACCTTCTTTTGTGTTCAGAATTTATGTGTAGTATTGGAGCAGAATTCTTAGTTATTGTTGTATAAACTAATCTTTGCGGCTCACTTCCTTTTGTTACTGTGATGCCTTTTTTGAGTGTGATAACATATTTGTCTTCTTCTAAATCAAAACTAAACAATTCCAACACCATTTTCTACAACAGAGTAGTAACACACAATATAAAGCTTTCGTTTTTTTTATGGCTTATTCCTAAACCTCAAACCAAAACAAGAACCCCAACACTCCAAGTATTATTGCTGAGGTTATTATAAAGGTTATCACACTCATCACTCTATCCTTAAACTTGATTCTTTTTTTGTCAGGCTCTCTTAATGCAATGCTGGTTATTGCTAAGAAGAACATTATGAGTATCAAGCTGAGCACTATGATTAGCACTGTTCCCATGCTGAGCTTTCCAGTGGTTTTCTCTAATCCCTGGTAAAGGAGCCCTGAAACCCAGATAATGATAAAGCTTACAAAACTGAAATAAACAGCATTGCCAATACTGGTGCGTATAAGAACAGGGTTCATATTATACCCAATAGGTTTAATAGATTATAAATATTTTGCTACTCAGAAAGCCCATCCAAGATAATGCATGCCTACCACTATCAAGAAGCCTATTAAGCCTCCTATCGCTGTGATTATAACACTCCAGAAATTAATAGATATATTGGCGTTGAGCAAGGAGTTAAAGCCTATAAGAGCAAATATGCCTACCACACTGTTGATTATGAGTATGAACACTCTCTTAACAAGCTTTATGATTAAAAGAATTATAAGAACAACCACAACCAAGGCTAATAAGCCTTTCCAAAAAAATATCATATAAACATAACACCCCCAAACAATTTATAAAGGTTTAAAGATAAAAAAGAGTTTTCAAGCTTTTCCCATGATCCTGCACATAGTAGTGCCGCAAGTAGAGCACTTGCCTTTCATCATCTTCATCTTGTTCTTTGTGATTACCTCTTTTCCATCTACCATTTCTCTTTCTGCTTTGCATTTCATACATCTTGCCTTCATATAAACCACCTCTAAAATGACTGTATAACTAATAATTTGAGTTCTAAGTATATAAATTTTTGCCTTTTTTCTTATATTTCAAAGCAGAAAACTATAAAAACAGCCTTTTTTTCCTTTTTCTTCATATATGAGATTGAGGAGGCAGAACAAATGATTTCTAACACTTATCACGATGAACTAGGACCTGAGAAGATTCTTGAAGTATATGATGCAGGCACAGGCATGCACGGCTTTGTGGTTATTGACAACACTGCTCTTGGCCCTGGTAAAGGCGGTATTAGGATGACTCCTACTGTGAGCAAAGAAGAAGTGTTCAAACTGGCCAGAGCCATGACGTATAAATGCGGTTTGGCAGGGCTTTCTTTTGGAGGAGCCAAGTCTGGTATTATTGCTAACCCCAAGGAGATAACTGCTGAGCACAAACAAGCTATTGTCAAAGCTTTTGCAAAAGCCCTAAAACCTGTTTCCCCTTCCTTGTATGTTGCTGCCCCTGATATTTACATGGCAGAAGAAGAGATGAGGATATATGCTAATACTAATGGCTCTATGAAGAGCTGCACTGGCAAGCCAAAAGACATGGGAGGATTGCCTCATGAGCTTGGAAGCACAGGCTTTGGAGTGTTTCATGCAGCACTTGTGGCTGTTAAGCACTTAAAACTTGATATTAAGAAGCTAAGCTTTGCTGTTGAAGGCTTTGGCAATGTGGGCTGGTTTGCTGCCAAGCATTTGACAGAAGCAGGTGCTAAGCTTGTGAGTGTGAGTGACAGCCAGGGCACATTATGCAATTATAAAGGTATTGATTTTAACAAGCTTGCCAAGGTTAAAAAACAGGAAAAAACAGTTACCAAGTATAAGGAAGGCAAGGCTTGCACTGTGCTTAAAGCAGAGGAAATAGTGAGTGTTGATGCAGATATACTAATAACTGCTGCTATCCCAGATTTGGTCACAGACGCAAATAAACACAAAATAAAGGCTAAAATAGTTGTTCAAGGCTCTAACATACCTATGAGTCCTGAAATCGAAGAATACCTGCATAAAAAAGGAATTCTGATAATACCTGACTTTGTGGCTAATGCAGGCGGTGTTATAAGCAGCTATGTAGAGTACAAGGGTGGTGATGAGAAAGAGATGTTTAAGATGGTTGAGGAGAAGATAGTTAAGAACACTTCAGAAGTGCTTAAAACCTCTAAAAAACAAGGAATCAAGCCCAGAGATGCTGCTCTTAATATAGCTGTTGACAGGATTAAAAAGAGTATGAACAAAAGATGAGCATATATAATATATACTTAACAAATTAATTAATTAGTGAAGTACTGAAAATAATTAAGTAATGAAAATGCTTAAACAGAACAAACTCTTATTTGGGCCTGCTGGTGTTCCTATCACTGCTCCAAACAGGGATAGTGTTCGTGCTGTTTCTTATGTGAAAAAGCTTGGCTTGGAATGCATGGAGCTGGAGTTTGTGCGTGGAGTCAAGATGGGTGAAGCCACTGCCAAGGCTGTTAAAGAGCAGGCACATAAGCATGGCATTGTGCTCTCTGCTCATGGCCCTTATTATATCAACCTTAATTCTCTTGAGAAAGCTAAAACAGAGGCTAGTATTAAACGCATTCTTGACACAGCCAGAGTTGCTCACCTAGCAGGCGGTTATAGCATTACTTTTCATGCTGCTTATTACATGGACATGCCCAAGGAAAAGGTTTATCAGGTTGTTAAAACCCACCTCCACAGTATTATACGAACTTTAAGAAGTGAAGGAATTAAGCTTTGGGTAAGACCTGAGACAACAGGCAAAGGCACTCAGTTCGGAGATATAGATGAACTTATTAAGCTGAGCACAGAGTTAGAGCAGGTAATGCCTTGTGTTGACTTTGCACACCTGCATGCTCGTAGCAATGGAAAAATTAACACTTACAAAGAATTCTGTGAAGTGCTAAGCAAGATAGAAAAAGCTCTTGGCAGAGAAGGTTTGAACAACATGCACATTCACATGTCAGGCATAGAGTATGGAGAGAAAGGAGAGAGGAATCATCTTGAACTCAAAGAATCTGATATGAACTACAAAGACTTAATGAAAGCCCTGAAGGATTACAAGTGCAAAGGAGTGCTCATAAGCGAGAGCCCGAACATAGAGAAAGATGCTGTTCTTATGAAAAAAACTTATGAGAAGTTGGGATAAATTTTGAGAAAAAGTTATTTAATGGCTGTGTTCAATTCTTTCAGCACTTTCTTCTTCTTGTTTAGCACCTCTGAAATTTTCTTTTTCTAATTGCATTTTTTTTACTTCAATCCTCATTGCTTTATCAATAGCATTTAAGATATAAACTGGCTGAGGTTCTGCAACATTCACTTGCCAGCTTATGTATGCCAATATTTTTGTAAACAAATTATCAAGGTTTGACTCTTGAGTAAGCCGATATTTTCCACCTGTCCCCACGTACGGCTTAAAGTCCTTGCCAATCTGCGCGTTTCCCATCTGCTGTTCTAGGTGTTCAAGATGCTTTGCTTCTCTTATATTGATTCTTCTTAACCCCAGACTAAATTTTTCAAGTTTTCTCAGTCTCTCTAATTCGTCATTTATTTCTTTTAGTTTGTCTTGATCACCTTTAGGTCTTTTTTTCTGGTCTATTGTCTTGGCCCATTCTTCAACTAATCTTTTTAATTTTTTTAAATTTGAAAATATCTTTATATCTGTTTTAATCTCCTTTCTTTCAATTGCTTCTTCTTTTTTATCCTCATGTTCTATTTTTCTAGCTTCTTTCTCTTCTTTTTTCTCTTCACTTCTTTCCCTTTCTGCTTCTTCATTCCCTCTTCTAATATTATCTCCCATGTCTCTTATTCTTCCTCTGGGGCCTCTGCCAAATAACTTGATTATGTGCATAGCCATGAATATGAAGACCAGCACCATTAATAATTGTATAATGTCTAGAAAGCTCCATCCAGCTGTTATTCTGTATTTGCTTATTCCAAAGTCATCAGCCATGGCTACTACAAACCCTAGTATTGCAAAGACAAATGCATAGATGAGTGCTGCTCCTATGTGCCCTTCTGGGGTGTGGTGTTTGGCTACTTTTCTGGCTAAGAGTATGAGGCCTATTGTTGCCAGGATTGGGGTTATTAATGCAAAAATGCTTTTGTATACTTCTAATAAACTATAAGGTATAAAGAGTACTGTGATAATGGATACTAATAATGCCACCATCCATCTGAATTTATTGATTTTTGTGTCATCATAGTGTCCTGCTTTAAACACTGCTCCTGCTGCCCAATAGAAGATTACAAATAAGAGAATTGCGAGTAAAGTTCTCACCACATAGTCTTCTGGTATTGCTCCTCCAAACCAGTTTCTTAAGGTGTCTTTTACTAGCGGGGGTATTAGGTCTGCGTGCACTGATGGCAAAAGAAGGATTCCTGTTAACAATGACAGGATTATGGTTTTAAGATTTTTTTTCATTATCAAATTTCATTTATTAAAAAACTATTATTTAAACTTTTCCTTTTATTTGTTTTATTAAGTTTAGGCGTGTGGAATTGATTTTTCAAAACCTTTAAATACTAGCAAAACAAAAATTAGTTTTAATATCAATATATTGAGGGTGATATTTATGAATAAAAAAGGGCAAACAGGTTCTTCTCGTAAAGTTTTTTCTATTATTCTTGGATTAATCTTCCTTATACTAGGGAGCATCCCTTTGCTGAACACACTGGGTGTTATTGATTTTTCTTTGCCTGATATTCCTTTGATTATTTTCTGGGTTCTGGCTTTGTTAGGTGCTCTTGTGCTTATTATTGACGGGTTTTCCGAGTCAAGATTTGGAATTGGTGCTGGTAAAACTGTTGGCGCTCTTAGTATCTTGCTTGCTTTAGTGCTTATTATTTATGGACTGGGTTCTTTTGGAATCCTGCCTTTTGCTCTTCCTGACGTGGGCATGCTTGTGATTAATATCCTTTTTACACTGGCAGGCATCTTGTTGATTATAGGAGGCTTTTCAGGGTTTTAGAGAAAATATTTTTTTATTCTATCTTTACTTTCTTGCCAATTGCCTGCCCTGGCATGCCTGTCTCAAAAATCACACGCACAGCTCCTTTGTTGCCGTGCACAGAACTAATTTTCCCAGATATATTTTTTTTCCCTGTGTTATACACAGCTTTCTTGCCTACTAGTTTCTCTGCATCTTCTTTTTTGCTCACTCCTTCTGCCAGGATTATCATCTGATTCTTGTAAGTACTTTTTCTGCTTCTTCTGAAGTTATTAATGGTTCCTTGCATGTTGTTGCTTGGTTTTGAGGTTAGGTTTAAAAATACTTCGTATTTTTAACTATAAAAATTCTGAAATTTTTATATTTTAAAAAGATTATGTTTCTTTTTTTTGAACAATTCTTTTAATTCAAAACGAAACATTTATATATAACCACAACTAGAATAGTTTTTAGGATACTAATAGTGTAAATAATTGTAATTTCAATTTGCAACGGGATGTGATACTAAGATGGATAGTGTGGACCAAACTATTAGAGTGAATAACCTTTCTAAAGAACTAAAAAAATATGGCTTTGCAGAGACTGCACAAGAAGCAATAGCACAAGCAGGAGAGATCTACGGGGCAAACACAGACGAGCTAAATGCAGAAATAGAGCTAGCACAAATAAGCAAAGCACAATTTAATGAAATAATAAACAAGATGCAGAGATTATGGATGTTCAAGAATAACACAGACCAGAAAATAAGTGCTGTTGCAGAGCAAGTAGTGAAAGTCACAGAAAAGCTTAATGAGCTCATCAAATCCATCAGCATGATAGAGATGAATCAGGCTGTTTTTGACAAGAAACTTACAGTTCTAAAAGACAATGTTCATGATACATTCAGAGAAGAATCAAAGCCAATAAAGCATGTTAAAAAACATCAAGAACACGTCGAGGAGTCCTCGGGAAAAGAGGTGCAGAAAAAGCTGGAGAAGCCCATTGACAGAACAGGGGTTGCTCCAGCTGATGTATCTATTGAAAAGATATTCTATTGTGGGAATAAATAAACAGATAATAGAGTAATCCTAATAACCATGTCTTTTTTCAAATTCTTTAAAGCTCATTTTTCTTTTTTCTAGAGGAATATCCAGAGTTGTCTCTTCAGTTAGTCTTTTTTGTCTTAACATCTTTTTTAGCTGTTTTTTCATGGCTGGGGTGCCCCATGCCAGGATCTCTTTTATTTTTGGCCTTATTCGTCTTGAGAACACGCCTGTGGGGTCGTTTAGCTCTCCACTAAGCCGTTTTTTTATTATTTCCAGCTCCTTGTTCGTGAATATGCTTGAAACCCTGTTTTTTTCACCCATATAAAACTTAAATATGTTTAAGTTTATAAAGCTTTTGCTAAGCCAGGCTTATTGCCTGTTTTCTCGTCGATAAATTTGGTGAGAACCAGCCCAATCCACCCCTATGATTACTCATAAAAATATGATGGTAAAAATCTGTTCAGGATTTTTAGGGGTTCTTGGAAAGATTTTTCTTGATTGTAATGGTTTTTATGTTAATTTTCTTGCTTAGCCCTGATTTTTCTATTAACCTAGTGGTTTTTGCCTTTATTTCAGTGCTTAATCCTGTTTTCTTTGCTAACCTAGTGGTTTTTATGTTTGAGCAAAGTTATTTGTGTGTGGCAAACCAGTTTAACCTAGGGCGCCTGTGTATGATCTCTTTATTTTTATGTTTAAAGCCTTTTTTTGCTAATTTTTGCTCTTTTATACTGACCTCGTGGTTTTTTATATATTTTAACTTGGATTTTCAGGCTTTTCTTTTTAATTTAAGGGTTTTTATTATTTTTTTTGCAAAATTTCCTAACAAAAAAATCAAAAGATTTTTTTGAGCAAAAAATTAAAATTTTTTGTTTCAAAAAATCAAAAAATTTTGGTTTTGGATTTTCTAAATATTGCTTACACAATATATTGATTAAACTATATGTTGTTTATACAATTAATTGCTTATAAAATATATTGTTCGAAATATATATTTGACAACCAATAAATATAAAAATGTAGATTTTTAATTTTTTAGTGTGAAAAAAAAGAGTAAAAAAAGAGAGAATGCTTCTGAGCACCTGGAATTGAAAGGATTTTTGTCCTTTTTGATTCTGCATGAATTAAGCCTTAAAAGGCTCTGTGGCGATGAGCTTTCTGCCAACATTGGAAAACGCAGAGGTACTTCTTTAACCCCCGGAACAATCTATCCTGCTTTGAAAAGACTCAGGAAGAAGAAGCTCATCGCCTACAGGCGCCAAGGCAGGAAAAAGGTTTATTCATTGACAGAACTGGGAGAAAAAGAGCTTGAGAAACTGTATACATTGTTCAGTGCTTATTTTTATGGTTTAAAGCACAAGATTATGCGCAAGCCTGATAAGGCACGAACCGAGAAAAAGAAAAAATAGTATAAAACTTTTATTTTTTGCTTAAAAGTTTTATACAAACAAAATTTGTATAAAACCCCAAAATTTAGAATAAATTTTGATGGTTTTAGGAATTTAAAATGTTGCTGGTAAACAAAAAAGAGGACGAGAAAGCAGGAGACCCAGAAGTTTTTGGTTATGCATCAAAGTACATACAAGACGAGCTGGAACTAATACACGATCAGCAGGAAAACATAATCAAAGCAGGGGAAGAGCTAAAAAAAGCATTCTCAGAAGTAAGAAAGATAAAAAGACTTCTAAAAATAGTCAAAAAAACAGATAAATTAGTAATGGAAAAAGCCCTGGGAGAGAAAAGAAGACAAGAATCAAGCATGATAAATCAGATGGAAGACATAAAACAGCTCTTAAAAAAAGGAAGATATGAGGATATAGAAAGGCTTCTTGCCACTATAAAGCATGAAAACAGAGGAAAAATAAAGCTCTCTCAGAAAGAACTCTATGAATTAAGAGAAATGATGGAGGAACTAATAGAGTTGTATAAAGAAGCAGCAGGCCTGTGCAGGCTTTACAGGCTTGTTTATGACTGTGTGAAAAAGGTTTATGATGAATGTGAGCAAGAACTAAACATAGAAACATTTGAAGGAGAAGAATTTTCCAGAGCAGGCTCATATACAGAGCATGTTCATTGAGTTCTTGGTTTAACAGATTTAGCAATTAAGATATTGGCTTACACCCAGAAATCCAGGCCTTGTACCAATCCAAAACTTTAAATAATAGTAGTTCGTATAATGCACATTATAAGTACTTTTGCCTGGTTTCTCGACGAGAAAAAAGCCTTGGAAAACCAGCAAAAACAGGTAAATAAGCAAGAAAGCATAAAAAAGACCTAAAAAAGCATAAAAACAACTGCAAAGAGGTGATTTTGAATGAAAATACCAGGTTCTAAAAAGATTTCTAGCAAGAAGAAAACTATTAGCAAGGAGTTTCTTATAGGCTTACTAGCCCTGGTGCTTGGAGGATATAATTTACTAACATCTTTTGGGGTTATTTCTGTGTTTGTTGAAATTCCTCAAATCATAGCAAACATTCTGCTTGTACTGGCAGGCATCTTCTTATGGGTTACTGCTTATAAGCTTAGCAGGTATAAGTATCATACCAGCAGAGTCTTTTAATCAGGGCAAAAATGCTTAAAAAACTAGAAACAGAGCTTAAAATAAGGGGCTTCAGTTCTGAGACAGTAAAGGCTTATACAAGGCATAATAAGGCTTTTCTAGGCTTTATTAAGAAAACGCCTGTTTCTGTGTCTGAACAGGATTTAAAGGCTTATTTAGCCTATCTTGTCTCTGATAAAAAGCTCTCCTCTGGCAGTGTGGCTCTTGTTAGATCTTCTCTTTTGTTCTTCTACAACCAGGTGCTTGGCAAGGGTTTTTCAAGTATTAAAACCCCTAAGATTCAGAGAAACCCTCCTGAAGTGCTTTCTAAGCATGAAATAAAGGCTCTTTTAGATGCTTGTGTGAGTAAAAAGAGCAGGCTTTTGATAGAATTGCTTTATTCCTCTGGCATGAGGGTGAGTGAGTGCCTTGATCTCAGGATTGAGAATATTGATTTTAATGAGAGGATATGCAATGTTAAGCAGGGCAAGGGCAGGAAGGACAGGATTACTATGCTCTCTGAGCAGCTTGCTTTGAGCCTTAAGGCTTTTCTTGAGGAGAAAAAGGTGTCTGAAGGCTTAATATTCATGAACAAGCAGGGTAAAGCCTTGTCTGCAAGAAATGTGCAAAAGATTGTTTCTAGTGCTGCCAAGCGGGCAGGTATTAGTAAAAATGTTTCTCCGCACAAGCTCAGGCACAGCTTTGCTACTCACCTGCTTGACTCTGGCGTTAGCATTAGGGTTATCCAGGAATTATTAGGGCATTCTAATCTTCAGACAACCCAAATTTATACCCGTGTCTCAAGGGATCATATCAAAGGCGTTAAGAGTCCTCTCGACGATTTATAGGAGTTTTTCCTTTCTTTTTTGCTAATTTTTCTTCTTCTAAAATATTTAATTATTTATTATAATATTTAATATTGCTTATGCTATATATTGTATATACAATAATAAATATTTCTAGCAAAAACTGAAGATTATATTCTATATTGTAAAATATATATTAAAGTAGTTCTAAAACTTTTAAGCTTTGCTTAAAATAAAAACAACAAATTTTTTTAGTAAAAAACCAAAAATTAATGCATAGCCAGCTGCCTGCTAATCCTCGGATCAATCTCAAGCACGTTTCTGCGGGCCTGAAGGTCCTTGAACTCAGAATCAAGGCTAAAAACCACGACATTATTCACAAGCTCCTTTTGAACAGGCACACCCTTACTCAAAAGATTAAAAAGATACAAATTAACCATATCCACTGTAAAACCCAGACGTTTAGCAATGTGCTCAACAGGCAAAACCTTGCCAAGATAAAGAGTCATAAAAACCTCCTGCTCCCTAGGAGTAAGCCTAACATCAAGCTTTTTAGCCTTGCCAGGATTAAGAACCAGTTCTAACTCGTCCAAGCGCTCAGAAAGCTTGTTAACCTTAGCCTCAAGCTCTGTGAGAAGGCCAGCATTAGCCTGAATCTCAGCAGTGTTCTGATTAACAGACACCAAATGCTCATCAAGCTCATCCTTGAGAGCCCTAAAAGCCTTTCTTATGCCAAGGACTAGCCTGTTAAATTCCTTGTTATTCTTCTTACTGAAAAAATTAAAGATACGCCTTCACCCCCTCTCGACGTGAAGAAGCATATAGTAATGCTGTATTTAAATAGATTGTTGTTTTGGATTGATTAGTTTTTGTTATCATAATTCTCTTAAATTTGTTATTACTATTTAATGAATACAAAAAGAAAGATTTATAAATCCATTACCTTTTTTAATAATTATGGACGCACCAATTTTGAATGAAATAAGAGACCTGATAAAAGGCAGATTGATTATTAACCCACCAAATGAAGATGACCAGTGGGATTTAGAAAAACTTATAGAAGTACCAAATATAAACCTCGCAACAGAACCACAAATATTTCAAAATCCAAAAGCAAAACAAGCACCTAATGATTTGGTTATTGTAAATTGGAATATAGCTTATGGAGACCAGTTTGAGAAAATACTTAACTCATTAAAAAACCTTGATCAAGAAATTAAGATAAGTATAATAACACTGCAGGAAGTAGATAAGAATAGCCCAATAACAGATTACAGAGATGTAAGCTTTGAACTTGCTGAAGCACTAGGATTCTCAGCAGTTTTTGGAGCTTCAATGGCATATCTTAATCCTGGCAGAATTCCATTATTCCATGATAACAAGCCATGTGTAAAAGGCAATGCTGTTTTAACAAGATTATCCCTTGAAGAAGAGGTAAAAATACTAAGACTGCCACCGCAATACGATTTTTGTAACCACAGGATATCAGAAGATATAACACAGAACGATCACTGGGGTAACAGAATGGCTCTTGAAGTAACCCAGGATTATAATAAGAATAAAATAAGAATAATTTCAACTCAGCTGGAAGATAAAACCTATTCCCACAGAAGAGCAAGACAAGCAGAATACTTGGTGAAGAAGAATAAGCAAAGCAGTATAGAAGACATATTCATATGCGGAGACTTTAACACCTTATGGTCAAAATTAGAAAGAACAGAAAAAGTATTCAAAAAAGCAGGTTATAAGCCGGTTAACAAATATACATCAACAATCAAATTCAAATTACCATTCCGATTAGATAATATCTATGCAAAAACAAGAATGAATTTAATAGAAGCAGGTGTTGATAAAAAAGCCAAGGGTTCTGATCATTATCCAGTATGGGCTGTATTCAAATAATAAAATAAGTCTTTACTTAAACTTAAAAATAATTAAGTTTATAGATTACTAAAAAAAATAATCAAACTTTTTTCAATTAACTTTTTAAACAACTCTTTTTTCTGCTTAATCCATGACCAAAAAACAACTAAGCATACTGCTCTCAAAGCTAAAGGTGTTTGACAAGCCAGAGCTAAGGCTGGAGCAATACCCAACAGACCCAGAGATAGCAGGAGAAACTCTTTGGTTTGCTTATATGCAGAGAGATATTAAGGGCAAAGTAATAGCTGATTTAGGCTCAGGAACCGGCATATTAGGCTTAGGCGCCCTTGTTTTAGGCGCAAAAAAGGCTTTTCTAGTGGATGTTGATACCAAGGCAGTAGAGCTTGCAATGAAGAATAAGGATTTTTTAGAGCAGGAGACTGGCAAAAACCTGGATGCTGTATTTGTAGCAGGAGATGTTAATGTGTTTGATTCAAAAGTAGATGTTGTTGTTATGAACCCTCCTTTTGGCACTCAGAATGAAAAGATAGATACAATATTCTTAATCAAAGCCATGAGTATAGCAAGGGTTGTTTATTCATTTCACAAAGCAAGCACAAAAGGATATATAGATAAGCTGGTTGCAGATAATGGTTTTAAAGCAACTCATTACCAGGAATATGATTTTCCAATAAGGCAAAGCATGCCTCAGCACAAAAAAAAGATTGAAAAAATAAAGGTGGGAATGTGGAGGATAAAGAAAAGATAAGAAAAGATAATCTTTATAAATCCCTCCCAACTCTGAGTTGATAAAATGAAATTAAAGGTTCATGAGCATACCAAGAAGAGAATGGTGTTTGACCTGGTAGGAGCAGACCACACCTTTTGCAATGCATTAAAAAAAGAGTTATGGAAGGATAATTCTATAAGAGCAGCTGCTTACAAAGTAGAACATCCACTTATTGGCATTCCTAAATTCATAGTAGAAACCAATGGGCAAAAAGACCCTAAATCAGTGCTCAAAACAGTTGCCAACAAGCTGAAAAAGCAGAACAAAGATTTCTTAGGCTTGTTTAAGAAGGCAAGGTAGTTTTTTATTCTTTTAGAAGGTGTAAATTGCTGTAGGTTTTACTCCTTTTTCAACTATCGCTTCTTTTATTTCAATTAAACTTTTCCTGCCAAGATTTTTTACGTAACGGAATTTATCCTGATTCACAATTATATCACCAATTGTTTCACATTCAAGTCTTGCAAGGCCATTAGCAGCCCTAACTGATAAGTCTAGGTCAGCAACCGGGATTTTATAAACATTATTTCTCCTTGATTTATACGAGGTTATGATGTCTTTAATCATAATATTCCTTTCTTGTACTTCTGCCTTAAGGATTTTTATCTCTTCTTCAAAATCTAGGGTTTGATTTGGTATGTCAGCAAAATTTGCATATTTAACAGCCAGAGTTCTCCCTCCATTTGCTCTTACTTTTCTCAGACCTCTGTTTCTTAATTGGCGTATTCGTTCTGTGGTAAGATCTAAGTGGTCACCTATCTCTGTGAGAGTATATGTTTTTTCATCTGGTGAAAAGCCATAGTACATTATCAACACATATCTGTCACTTGGATTTTCTAAGCCTTCTAATAAGTCTGCTACATCATCAAGAGCTTCGACAGGAATGGATTTTGTATGGTATTCTCCTTTTCTAAAGTTAATTTGAAACTCATTTTTTATTTGCTCTGCTATTTTATTCCTTTCATTAGTATTGCTTAAGAGATATTCAAGGTCTTGGTCAGACATGTTTGTCTGCAAATAATCTTCACTAATTTGTCTAAGTCCTTTCTTGGTTGTGGGTGTATTGTATACGTCTCTGAAGAATCTTTCTATTTTCTGCTCTCGGGGATTATAAGATGATAATAAGTTCTTTTGTAATTTATCAAGATTTACTCCTAATGATTTTTCCACTTGAACCATGATTTTCTTGCTCAACTTTGCTAAATCTTTTTCTCTTTGCTTTTTTATTATTATTTCTTGTTTCATTTTATTAAGAGCTAAGAAAAGATAATTAATTTATAAATGTTACTATTATATGATGATTAAATTATTAAGATAAAATATTAAAACAATACATAATTCCCATTTCCCATGGACAACACAGATAAAAAACTTCTTTTAGAACTAGCAAGAGAATCTATTAAGACTTATTTCTCAGGAGAAAAACCTAGCATGGATAAAGTCAAGCCTCTGAACAAGAAACAGGGTGGGTTTGTTACTCTTCATGAGAAAAACAGCGACT
>JAHWIP010000033.1 GCA_019322375.1 Candidatus Woesearchaeota archaeon | reverse complement strand
GGTGTTAGTTTTCTAACAGTTTTCACCAAGAATATTTCTTTTAGTTTTTCCTGGTTAAAGCTTAGAAGCCTTAGCTTGGTAGTATTCTTGTTTTTTTTCAGATATTGGAATATTTCGCTTAGAGGATCTTTTTCCCATGAAGAAATCTCAAAATACTCAATTCCTTGTTTGTGGATTATTGGATGCGAGTAAAATATTATAGGGCTGTAAAGCAATTGATAGTATTTTTTGTTTTTTGAAACCCTTCTTAGAGTAAGAAAGGCATTGTCGCTTATTTTTTCTGCTTTGTAAGATTTGCTTTTCAAGTAATTAAAATATTTCTTGACATTTGTAAGCTTGCCTTCTACAATTTGCAGGGCTGTTATGTACAAATAATTTTTTTTCTTATACCAGTTCAGTGGATAGCCATAGAACACAATATTAAGTTCTTTGACTTTTGGCGAATACATGCAGTCTTTGTGCTGGTAAACAAATTTCAAGGTCCACATGGCTTCAGGTAAACAACATCATTATTTAAATCTTTTCATAATCCAGTATATATACGGGGAAAAAATTATTTATCAGAGGAATGTAATATGTTGCCTTCGGGGGATAGTAAATGAATGTATGCTGCTTTCAAAACAAGAATTCAGAATATGTGATAAAAGCAGAAGTCACTTACTCTTTCCAGGATAAAGAAAGGTTTCAGAATAAAGTTCTTCCCTATGTATTTGGCTGTGGAATGTTTTATACAAACAAGAACCCTGAAATAAAACTAACTGATGATAATGCTAGGTACAGAACTAGTTTTATTCTTAAAACAAAAAGCCTTGCGCAGTTAGTATCTGCCACCACAAGCATGCTAAGATTTTCACCTGATTGCAAACTTGAAAAAGTTAAGATTATGAAATGCCCGAAAATTACTTCTAAACAACTGCCTGACCAGTATACTAAAAAATTTTTGCTGGGCGTAATACTCAAGCCCTCATTATTCTATGAAGATAGTATTAACAAAGTAATTGATTATGCCCTAAAAAACAAATATGATTTTGTAAAAGATGATGATGTGAGCGAATATTCCACAAAAGAATCTGCACGAATAAGCAGGATTGTAAAAGGGCCTGTGTATTTGCAAAAAATAACCAGCTTAAACAACATACAAGGAGAAGGAGACTGGAATTTGGTCACGCCCTGTATACACGGCTGGCAATTACTAGAACAAGCAAGCAAACAAAAAGTGACTGCTGCCCACTGCGCAGGTTTATCCCCTCAAATCTCCTGGGAGTCCTTTATCATGTTCTCAAGGCTTGCAGGAGCAGCCATGGTTATATGTCCTGATACAGAATTTGATAAGAGCTTTGACCTAAAAAACCTTATAAAAGAAGCAAGTATCCCTATTGGAGGAGTGCCAGAAACAAGAATTATAATAGGAGGAGGATTAACTCCTGCAAGAATCAAAGAGGTTCTGAAAAATATTGATAAATCATATTATAAGAATCTTGGCTTTGCAATAGGTTCATGGATTTTAAAAAGAAATGATAAAAAGTGATAGTAATGCATGACTATAAATTAACTGATGATCACTTGGAATTAAAAATAGAAAAAATATATGAACCAGTGAGAGATATTAAGGCGTATCTGGTAGACACTACTGCAAGAATAATTTTTTATGTTCCTATTGTAGGTGTTTGCGAATATATTTCTGGCATGGAAGATTATAAGATACTTAAATCAAGAATAGCAGCAATACCTATAAATTTTTTTCTTGGAAGAATGCATGGCAAGGCCAGAGAATTAGCAGGAAGAATTACAAAAACAGATGAGAACAGTTCAAAAAAAAGAAAATTTGTTGTTGATACAACAACTGGTTTAGTTGTAGGTTTAGCTCCGTATGCATTTATACTAAAATTTATTGCTAAAGCAAACTTAGAACAAGCCCTAATAGCTATGCCTCTTGTAACTGGAGTAGCGCTTTTTTCAGGCAGGCCTTATGGAAAATTTCTTGATTGGTATAGGGAAAAATTCAGGACAACTCCTGTGTATGAGGAAGAGAATCCTACTCATAAGCCTCTATAATCACATCTGCAAATCTTTGGACAACAGGATACTCTATGATTAAGTCTTCTCCTTTTTGCTCTCTAGAATCAGAATAATCTTTGAGAATAAACATTGTGCCGTAGTCATTCATGCCAATCATTAAGTCTGTTCTTCTGGCTTTTATCATTTCAAGGTCTTGCCTGGGAATGCTTAAGCCTGAGCTGTCAATAATAATATTTGTTTCCAGGTCAGAACTCTCATGCTCTCTCATTTCACTGGGGGTTATCAGGGATATATTGATTTCATTTCCATCTTCGCTGTTAATCCTGATAATTGCATTGCCAGCAGTTACTATAGGCACCTTGTCATTGCTTATGCTTCCGTCACCGTCAAGGTCAATACTCAGGGTTTGGTCTGGACCTACATAGAATTTGTGCTTGACATTATCAATTATTAAATCACCTGTTGCATTAACTCCTGGTGTTCCTTTGTAATAAACATAGAATTTTTCAAGAGCAGGATCCTCAAATAATATAAGATTGTCCTTAACACTTACAAGCCTTATTACATTGGTCAAGCCATTGTACTCTTTTCTATTACCAATAATAAAATAATCTTTTTTCTTAACCACATAATCATCCTTGCTGCTGCCTTCTTTATACACCAGTTTGTGATCATCATCTCCTACTCTTAATGGGTCAAGATTAGCAATAGGCACTGTATAAGTCATGTTCTTGTTAGTGATAAAGCTCAGCTTGTATCTGTTGCTTTTCATGTCAAACTCTATTTCAAAAACAGGAACTTCTGTCAGGCCTTCATAAAGAATATTCAGCCTGTTGGTGAGCAAAGTCTCTGGCCTTCTCATATGCTCTAATAAGGTTGCGCTTGGCAAAATTCCAATCTCATCCTCTGCTCTTAACATAATCCTTAGAGAATCATGCTCAAGGCTCACATTAAGCACATTATTAGAAATAGTCTGGTCATTAATCCATACTCCGCGGTTATGCCTGAAAAACAAAGTGTCTGGAGTGCTCACACCCACCAACCTCATAGATGTATTGGTGACTTCTTCAATAAAATAATCATGCCCTAAGAAATTAAGGCTTTCTCCTTCAAAAAACTTGAAAATACCTCCTTTTAATTGCATTGTATAATCAATTATAGGCTCTCCTTCATTATACAACAGGTAAGTGCTTATTAGGTCAGAGTCTTCTTCAACTCCAAACACAACCCTGCCTGCCTTTAAACTAAGAAACTGCTCTGCTAATCCTGCTCTAGGGCCAAAAGCCTCTGTATTGCTGCTCAAACGGGCACTCCTGAGAACCTCTCTTAAATGGAACCTGTTCAGCACTCCCATGACCTCGCTTATATTCTCACCTATGCTTAGTAAATTGTAGCGGGAAACAACCCTGAATCCTTTTGTAGGCAGATAAGAAGCAAAAGACTCAACTAATATTTTTTCATCATTCTCAACATCAGGATTCCCCATCTTAATCCTTTCTGAAGGAGTGTACACTCTTCTCCTGTTCCTGAACTCTTCTAATATGTCTTCTGGAGTCTTAATAACTGGTTCTGGCTCAAGGTTCAGGTTACAGTCAATACCACATACTCCGTGTTCACTAGCACTGCACACACCATCACCGCACACATACTCATAAACACGATTCTTTGAGTCTGACTTGCAGGCAGATAGAAATAAGGCTAAGCACAACACAATTCCTGCAAACACAAGCATGCTTTTGCCTTTCATCTCCTCTTTATTAATTAAACGAGATATATAAAACTTTTTAAAACATCATTCATACCCTTATATTATTATGAACAAAGAAAAAAACACTAAAACCACAAGAAGCCCGATAGTATCAGTGCTAGGGCACGTGGACCATGGAAAAAGCTCTATCCTGGATGCAATTAGAGAGACTAATATTGTTTCTAAAGAAGCAGGAGCAATAACCCAGGCAATAGGTGCAAGCATTATTCCACTCAAAGTAATCCAGGATAAATGCGGCAAGCTCCTGGACCAACTAAAAATGAAGCTCACAATCCCAGGCTTACTATTCATAGATACACCTGGGCATGCTGCTTTTACCAGCCTAAGAAAAAGAGGAGGAGCCCTGGCAGACATTGCAGTGCTGGTGGTTGATATTAATGAGGGGTTTAAGCCTCAGACCAAAGAAGCAGTTGAAATCCTGAGAAACTCCAAGACTCCTTTTATTATTGCTGCTAACAAATTAGATTTAGTGCCTGGATATGCAAACAAAAATCCTGCCTTGATGCAAGACATTAAAGCCCAGCATGAAAGCACGCAGCAGGAAATAGATAACAGGATTTACAAGATTATAGGGCAGTTACATGACCGATTCCAAATCCAAGCTGAGCGTTTTGACAGAGTAGATGATTATACCAAGCAGATAGCAATTGTTCCTTGCAGTGCAAAGAATAAGATGGGATTGGCAGAGCTGTTAATGGTGCTAACAGGCTTGGCTCAGAGATACATGGAGCAGAGCTTAAAGATTGATGTTACAGGGCCTGCCAAAGGAACAACCTTAGAAGTTAAAGAAGTAGAAGGACTAGGCAAGACAATGGATGTTATAATCTATGACGGAACCCTAAATGTTAATGATACAATTGTGATTGGAGGAGTGCATGAGCCAATAGTTACAAGAGTAAAAGCTTTGTTTCAGCCAGCGCCTTTGCATGAGATGAGAGATAAAAAATCCAGTTTTGTGTGTATTGATAATGTGAGTGCAGCAACAGGCGTGCGTATAAGCTCTCCGCACATAGAAGAAGCAGTTGCAGGCATGCCCTTGATGAGCACTAAAGATGATGATAAAAGCATTGAAGAAGTGAAGAAGAAAATTCAGGCAGAAATACAGGAAGTACTGCTTGATACTGGGGCACAAGGAATAATTATTAAGGCTGACAGCCTAGGAAGCCTGGAAGCAGTTATCAAGTTATTTGGAGAAAAAAATATTAAGATAAGAAAAGCAAGCCTAGGAGCAATTACTAAAAAGGATATGACTGATGCTGAGAGCAGTTATGAACAAGACCCTTTGCTAAGCGTGATTATAGGTTTTAATGTTGAGCTTGGCAAGAATGTTGAGGTTTCTAAAAGAGTCAAGATAATAACAGGAGACATAATCTATAAACTGCTTGATGATTACTTGTTATGGACAGAGGAGAAAAAGAGGGCTCTTGAGGCAGAGCAAATAGAAGAGCTGGTAAGGCCGTGCAAAGTTGAGATATTGCAAAACTGTATTTTCAGGCAGAGCAACCCAGCAGTCGTAGGAGTGCATGTGCTGGCAGGCGTGCTAAAAACAGGAACTCCTTTGATGAAGACAGGCAAGAAACTAACAGAAGTAAAGTCAATGCAGCAGGAAAAAGAAAACCTTAGAAGAGTAGAGCAGGGCAAGCAAGTGGCTATCAGCCTGCCAGGAGTTACATGCGGCAGGCAAATCAATGAACATGACATTCTTTACAGTGCAATCCCAGAGCAGGACTTTAAGAAGCTGAAGAAGCTAAAGAAATACCTCAAAGACCCAGAGATAGAAGTAATGAAAGAAATAGCAGAGATAATGAGAAAAGAGAATGTTGTCTGGGGGGTTTGATAGTGCAAACAAACACTGATTATTGGGAAAATTACCTTATGAATCAGATTCCTGAATCTTATAATATTTGGTTTAAAGCAGAAAAAAAATATCTGCATAAACATATTAAAAGAAATTCCAGAGTTCTTGAAGTTGGATGCGGAGCTGGAAGAAGCATTGCTGATATTCTTGACATTACTACAAATATTGTTGGTATAGACCATGATAGTCAAGCTGTAGCTGAAGCAAAGCAAAAATTTTCTAAATATAAAAACATTAAATTTATGGAAACAGAAGCTGATGATTTGCCATTTGAAGATAAATCTTTTGATTATGTTATTTGCATGACAACATTTGCTAATTTTGGCAAGAAGAAATATGACATTATTAATGAAATGAAAAGAGTTCTTCTTGATAATGGGAGAATAATTATTAGTGTTTTCTCACAGAATGCTTTTGAAGAACGCATGAAAGTGTACAAAGATTCAGAATGCAAGATCAAGGAGATAAAAGGAACAACAGTTGTATTTGAAGATAGTCTAGTAGATAATGTATCTGAACAGTTTTCAAGAAGTGAACTTGAAGAAATTTTTACAAAAGCAAACTTAAAGATAAAAGATGTTACTGAAGTAAACATAGCATATCTGTGTGTCTTATCAAAATAATGCCGGCATGAGAAGATTTTAAAATGCAAAAACTAAAAATTCTTAACACCCGCGAAAAAAGAAATATTCTTGACAGCTTAAAACAAACTTATGGTTTTGATGGAAAACTGGATGGAGTTCTTTTTCTCAGTTCAAAACAAAAACTTTTCTTGCTGACAGGGGGGTTTGAAACAATTGAGAGAGGAGAGGAAAGACAGCTGCGCATAGACAAAGCAGGCTTGTACATTGGCAGAGTAATGCCTGATGGTGTTAGGCTTAGCATTGAAGGCAGCCAGCTGATTGGGCCAGTTGCAAAGAAAAACATTTTTGAAATCAGTGAAGAACAGCTTGAGCCCTGGGTTAAAGGAGAAGACCTTGAGCTTAATGAGCCCAAGCAGGAAGGTTACTGCCTTGTCAAGCATAAAAACGATTTCTTAGGATGCGCAAGGATTGTCAGGGGAACAGCGCAGAACCTGGTTAGTAAGAATAGATGGATAAAGGTGCTTAACAGATAGAGACAGAATTAAGAGGAAATCAAATAAATTAAATTAATATAATAATAAAAATCAAATAAAAAATCATTCCTCAACAAACACATACTCTCCATTCTTCACTTGCTTTAGTGCAAAGTCTTTGTCAAAGCTCCAGGTTTGTTTGTCAAAAGTCATTAGTCCTCCTGAGCCTGGATAGTCTTTGAGGCTGGCCACATAGTCAAGCATGCACTCATTGTTGTAGTCAGGGCAGGTTTCCATTGCTCTGAAGAGTATCATGGCTGCATCATATGCATTCAGGTTGGCAACATTTGGTTCAATTCCATATATTTCTTTAAATCTTTCATGAAACTCTGTTTCTTCATAAACAGGATGAAAGTATTTTACTCCTTCTGTTCCTTTT
>JAHWIP010000032.1 GCA_019322375.1 Candidatus Woesearchaeota archaeon | reverse complement strand
GGATACAGTCTCTGCGTAAAAAAGCAGGCTTAAAAAGAACTGACAAAGTAAAGATATTGATTGAGACAGATTTTAAACTAGATAAAGAACACTTTGAAGAGTTAAAAGAAAAAGTGGGTGCTAGCGAGTTAGAGTTTGCTAAGAAGAGTGAAGTTAAGAGTGAGTTTGAGAGCAAGACTGAGATAAGAGGGAAGGAGTTTAGGTTCTTGATTGTTAAATAAAAATAATCTTAATAATCGAAATACAACAAAAACATAGTTTTTGAGCTTTACAAAAATCAACAAATCTTCGATTTGTTGTGCTCAAAAACTATGTTTTTGGCACTCAAAAGCTCTGCTTTTGTTGGTCCATCAAATTTCTGTTTGATGAAATCTATGATTTTTGAATTCATAAGTTTTAAATTTATGAATTTCGATTAAAATCGAAAAGTTTATATATTTCTTTCTGCTTAAATATTTTAATCAATTATTATATTGATTATTGGGGGGATTTTTACTTGAAAAAGACTATTAGTATTGATACTCCTCTAGCAGAAGTAACGCTGAGGAAGTATGAGAAGCCTAAGAGTCTTTCTAAGAGAGAGCTGGTTAGGAAGATTTGTCTAAGTCTTGGCTTGCTTCAGCCAGGTGATTCCCGAGATGTAGTTGTTGATGTACTGCAGGTGATGTTAGAAACAAAAGAAGAGCTCAGTTCTACAGAGGTTGAAAGAAAAACCATTGAGAACAGGAAAAAGAATAAGTTAAAGATGCTGGGAATAGCACCTTCAAATATTAGAAGACAGTTATTAAGATTAAGGGACTTGTTCATTGTTGAGAAGATAAAAAATAATTACAGAATAAAAGAAAATAGTGCTCTGCTCACCTTGTTTGAAGAGAACCTTGAAGAGTACTATATGGCAAGCATACTAAATCGAGTAAAAGAGTATCTTAAAGAAGCTGATAAAACCTTTAAATGAGTTCTTAAAATGACCTATGAACCCCAGGAAGACTCTTATCTTCTTTTAGAATATGTTAAACAACTGGCTTATGGCAAAGTACTGGATATGGGCACTGGCTCTGGGATTCTTGCAAAAGGAGCTAGTTATAAGAATGATGTAGAAGAAGTGATTGCTGTTGATATAGATGAGCAATGCATTGAAGAGCTGAAAAAGAAAGATATCGCAGGAGTAAAGGCTTTTCAATCCAATCTTTTTGGCAATATAACAGAGAAGTTTGATACAATAGTTTTTAACCCGCCTTATCTGCCAATTGAGGAAAAAGATAAAGATGTTGCTCTTGACGGAGGAGTTAAAGGTTATGAAGTTATTGAGATGTTTTTAAAACAAGCAAAAAAGCATTTAAACCCTGGAGGCATTATTCTCATGGTATTCAGCAATAGAACAGGAAAAGAACAGGTTGATAAAGTTATTGAAAAAGAAAATTACATGTCTGAGTTATTAGAAAAAAAGAGCCTGCCATTACTTGAAGAATTATATGTTTATAAAATAAAAATAATATAATGAATTAACATGAACGTATATGCAAAAGGCAAAAGAGGAATTATCTATAAGCAAGGAAATATTTGCATTAAAGAGAAAAATCCTAGGAGTGCAGTTGATACACTAAAGAATGAAGCCAAATACCTGCAGATACTTAACAAGAAAAGCATTGGCCCAAAGTTTATCAAGTATGAAAACAAAAAATTATACAGAGAGTTTGTTGAAGGAATAAGGATTAAGGAGTTCTTGGAAAATGAGAAAAACAAGAAAAAAATTGTTAGCGTGCTGAAACAAGTTCTTGAGCAGTGCAGAAAAATGGATTTGCTTGGAATTAACAAGCAGGAACTAACCAATCCTTACAAAGATATCCTAATAACAAAACAAAACAAGGCTGTAATGATAGACTTTGAAAGATGCAAGAAAACCAAAAAACCAAAGAATGTGACCCAGTTCCTGCAGTATATTGCCAGGAACAAGCCTGTGCTGGAGAGCAAAGGGATAATGATTGATAACAAAAATTCAAAGAATTTTTGGAATGAGAAATCTTCCTGGATTTCCCATAAAAAGAAACTGATAAAGCTAGGGAAAGAATATAAAACCAAAGAAGACAAGAAAAACTTTGATAAAATAATAAGGTTTATAAGTGGATAGTGATTTGAAAATAATTATTTGCTCGCTCGCAAAGTGAGCAAGGGAAAAAAGAGAATGAGAATTTTTAAAAATATGCCAAAAATATACAAAGGCCCTATTTATATTTTATTTGCTATTGATTGGTGGCTTCTTGCTAAACTCACAATTTTTAAACCCTTGCCACCAGGAGTTTACAGGATTGATTTTTCAGGAACTGAAATGCTAATAGCACTCATTTGGTTTTGTGTATTATTATCCTTTGTATTATTCGGCATTATCTACACGATTCAAGGTGTGCAAAAAAAGATAAAAACAAAATAAAGAGGCATGTGAATGACTATTAATCCAAGCATATTCAGGGCATATGATATCAGAGCTCCTTATCCATCTGAATTGAATGAAGAAGCAGCTGGTGCTATTGCCAAGGCTTTTGCTTTTTTTACTAATGCTGACAAGGTTGTTATTGGCAGGGATGCAAAGGAGTCATCAGCTTCTATACACAAAGCAATGATTGACGCATTAGTTAATGTAGGTGTTCATGTTTATGACATGGGAGAAGTGCCCACTCCTTTGATAATGTATGCTGTTGCTAAAAAAGGCTTTATAGGAGGAATAGTGGTTACTGCTTCTCACACATCATCTACTGATGCTGGTATTAAATTAATTAAGCATCCTAACTTTCAGTTATCAATTCCTGGAGAATTAGAGGATGTTAAAAAGCTTTCAATGAATCCTGCTATTGCTGATGAAGTAAAAGAAACCAAAGGAAAAACTGAGCAGTTCAGTATTCTTGATGAATATGTTGAAGAGCTCACTGAAAAGTTTGTAGAGGTCAAAGATTTAAAGGTTGTGGTTGATTATGGTAATGGTATGGGAAGCATTAGTGCAAAGCCTGTTTTTGACAAACTGGATATTGAAGTTATCCCAATGTATGAAAAGATAGATATGAGCTTTCCTAATCATGTTGCGAATCCAATGGATGAATCTACCCTTGATGATATTAGAAAAAAAGTGGTTGAGGAAAAAGCAGACCTAGGAGTTGCTTTTGACGGAGATGCTGACAGGACTTTTTGCATTGATGAAAACGGAGAAATTGTCTACCCAGACATTATAACAGCCATTCTGGTTCCTAACGAACTTAAAGGCAGAAGTGATAAAAGGGTTTATTATGATATAAGGATGAGCAGGGTGGTACAGGAAGTTATTAAGGAGAATAATGGAGAAGGAATAATGACCAGAGGAGGCAATCCTTTTTATAAATCCCAGCTCACAGAGCAAGGAGGGGTTTTTGGTGCAGAAGTAACAGGCCATGTATTCTTCCAAGATCATTATAACATTGACGACGGCTTATACTTTGCCCTTAAAGCAATGAAAGCATTTGTTTATAGCAAGAAAAAGCTGTCAGAACTAGCCAACCCATTAAAAAAATACTTTGCAAGCCCTGAGCTCAGATTAAAGACAAGTGATGCAGATAAAGCTCTTGACAAAGTAAAACAAGCCTTTAGCGATGGAAGGCTAGTAGAAATTGATGGAGTAAGAGTTGATTATCCTGACTGGTGGTTTATTCTAAGAAAAAGCAACACAGAGCCGGTTATAAAGCTTAGGTTAGAGGCTACTTCCAAGGAAAAACTGGATGAGATGCAGAAAAAACTGGTTGGGATGATAAAGGAATAATACAACAAAAATTTAAAAAACAAATTTTTGAGTTGGCAAAAATCAAAGATTTTCGCCAAAACCATAACCTTTAAAAAGCCCTATTTATTCTCGTCTTGTTGAGAGAGAAAAGAGCGAGAAGGACCGTTTAAAAAATCCTAAGAAAAGTTAAAAAAGAGCTTTTTTCTCCAAAAACGGTCAAAAATAAGAGGTTTATGAGATTATGAGCAAACCTCAAACTAATAAGAAATTAAAGAATAAGAAGAATATACCAAAGCATAAAGTTAATCCTTTAAAGCCTAGTATGCGCGAGAAAAAGCGCTACATGGCATATGAGCTCATGAGTGACAAAGCTCTAAGCAAGGATGCTGATAAAGCTCTAATAGCCAAAATTAAGGAATTACTAGGCATATTTGCTGCTGGCAAAGCAGGTGTTATGAGTGTCAAGTACAACAGCACCAATCAGAAAGGCATACTAAGGGTTGACAGAAAGTTTGTTGATAATACAAGGAGCTGCTTTGTAATGATAAAAGATATAAATAATGAGAAGGTTCTGATAAGAACCATTAAGGTTAGTGGAATGATAAATAAGGTTAAGAAAGAAATTGAGTGAGGTGTAAACAAAATGCAACCAATTCAACATCAAATGATGGGTTATGACAGGGCTATCACCATGTTTAGTCCTGATGGAAGACTGCTCCAAGTCGAATATGCTAAGAAGACTGTTAGGCTTGGCAACACTGCTATTGGGCTTGTATGCAAGGACGGAGTTCTGCTTGTAACTGATAAAAGGCTTGTTGACAAGCTGGTAGTGCCAGAAGCCATTGAAAAGATTTTCAAGATAGATGATCATATCATGGCAACTGCTGCAGGAATAATCAGTGATGCAAGAGTGCTTGTAGAGCAAGGACAAGTTAAGTCTCAGCAGCACAGAGTAACTTATGATTATCCAATAGACATTGTGAGTATTGTAAAGCATATATGTGATATCAAGCAGATATGCACTCAGTCAGGAGGCTTAAGACCTTTTGGAGTATCTTTATTAATTGCTGGCATTGATGAAGATGGAAAAAAGAAATTGTTTGAAACAGACCCAACAGGCATATATTATCAATACAAAGCAAGTGTTATAGGAGAAGGAGAGCCTGAGATAGAAGAAATCCTGCACAAAGAATACAAGGAAACCATGAGCATTGATGACGGCTTAAAACTATGTGTTAAAGCCTTGAAAAAAGTTCTTGACAGCAATTTTAATGCTGAAAGGATTGATGCTGCTTTTATTGATGAAAACAAAAGAGTTATGAAAAAGATTTCAAAGGAAAAAATAAGGAAATTTTTATGAATATCCAAGGTGATAATTAATGCGCCAAACTTATGACAAAGAAAAAGTAAGCCTTAACCTTGCCAGATTAAAAACTCATGGAGAAAACTTTGAAGTGGTAATTGACCCTGACAATGCTGTTAAGTTCAGGCATGGGCAGGGTGATATAAGAGAGGCCTTAAAAGCAGAGCATATATATAAAGACGCTGTTAAAGGAGAGCTGGCCAGTGAGCAGCATATGAATAATATATTCAAGACTGCCAGCCCATTAAAGATTGCTGAAAAAATTATTAAGGAAGGAAGCATACAGGTAAGTGATGAGTACAGGGACAATCTAAGAAATGAAAAGAAAAAAGTGATTACTGAAATATTAATAAGCAATGGTGCTGATGCAAACACAGGTATGCCTCTTACTGCAACAAGAATTAATAATGCTTTTCACGAAGCCAAGGTGCATGTTGATATTTTCAAAAAAGCAGAGGACCAAGTCGAAGAAATTGTTGAAAAGCTCAGACCAGTCCTGCCCCTAACCTTTGAAAAGAAAATCCTGGATTTAAGGCTTCCACCAGCTTATGCTGCCAAACTATATGGTTTTGTTAATAATCAAAGCAGGATTCTTGACCAGGCATGGCTTAGTGATGGCTCATGGAGTTGCAAAACAGAGCTAGCAGCAGGCATGGTGCTTGGCTTCTTAGATGAGCTTAAGAGCAAAACCCACGGAGATGTAGAAGTAAAAGTTGAGAGTAAAAAAGAAGATAAAAAGAAATAATGGTGAAACTAATATGACTGATGGAAAATTAATTGTAAATGATAAAGATATTGTAGTGCCAGGCGAAGTGCTGGTGACTGGAATGGGATACCTGCCAGGCCACGGCACCTACAGGGATAATGACAAGATAATTGCTAATCGCTTAGGATTATTAACAGTTGATGGCAAAGTATTGAAAACAGTTCCTCTTGCAGGCAGATACATGCCTAAAAGAAACGATGTGATAATCGGAAAAGTTATTGATATATTAATGAGCGGATGGAGATTAGAGTTTGGCAGCCCTTACTCAGCAGTCCTGCCTTTAAAAGACGCTAGCTTTAACTACATAGCAAAAGGAGCAGACCTAACCAAGTATTTTGAGCTTGATGACTATGTTGTTGTAAAAATAACAAGCGTTACAAGCCAGAATCTGGTTGATGTAACATGCAAAGGACCAGGCCTTCACAAATTAAGAGGAGGCAGGATTATTCATGTGAACACTCATAAAGTGCCTAGGATTATTGGGAAGAAAGGCTCAATGGTGTCTCTTATTAAAAAGGCTACTGGCTGCAAAATCACTGTAGGTCAGAACGGTACTGCCTGGGTTAGTGGAGAACCAGAAATGGAAGTGATATCTGTTAATGCTGTTAGAATGATAGAAGAAAAATCCCATGTTAGTGGATTAACAGACAAAGTCCAGACTTTTCTGGAAAAAGCAACAGGAAAAAAAATAGAAACAGAAAAGAAAGAAGAAAAGACAGAAACAGTAAAGAAATCACAGAGCTCAAAGAGCTCTGGGATGTTAGAGGCTAAGCCTCAAACAGAACATAAGAAGGAGTGATTATGATGAGTTCAAAATATAATAAAAGACCTAATGAAAGAAAATTTGATGAAACCAGACCAATAGAAGCAAAAGCAGGTGTTATTAAAAAGGCTGATGGCAGTGCTATGTTCAGGATTGGAAAGACAACAGCATATGCAGCTGTTTATGGCCCAAGAGAGCTGCACCCAAAGCATTTGCAGGACCCAAAAACAGGGGTTCTTAGGTGTAACTATAACATGATGCCGTTCAGTGCAGAAGAAAGAGTAAGACCAGGCCCTAGCAGAAGAAGCAAGGAGATAAGCATGGTAACAGAAAAAGCCTTGTTGCCAGTGGTTAATCTTGAGGATTACCCTAATGCGGTTATTGATGTGTTCATTGAATTAACAGAAACAGATGCTGGTTCCAGATGTGCTGGTATATGCGCTGCTTCAATAGCCCTGGCAGATGCTGGCATTACCATGAAAGACATGGTGGTGAGTGTGAGCGCAGGAGTGATAGACAGCCAGATAGTTGTTGATCTTGACGGAGAAGAAGAGCACATAACAGACATTGATGTTGCTGACATCCCTATAGCAATGGTTCCAAGCACAGAAGAAATAACTCTTCTGCAGATGGATGGAAAGGCTACAAAAGAAGAATTACTTAAAGCCATAGAAACAGTTAAACCTGTTTTAAAAAACATTGCAGAAATTCAAAGAAAAGCACTAAAAGACAAATATAAAAGGTGATTACAATGAATCAAGACTTAAAAAATCATATTAATGAAGCACTGAAAAAAGGAATCAGGCTTGACGGAAGAAAAAAAGAGGAATTCAGGAAAATAGAGATACAAACAGGAGTAGTGGCTACTGCTGAAGGCAGTGCGCGTGTTAAGTGCGGGGATACAGAAGTAATAGCTGGTATTAAACTAGACTTAGGAGAGCCTTACCCTGACTCTCCTGATGATGGAGTAATGATGGTAGGCAGCGAGATGCTGCCATTATCCAATCCTGAGTTTGAAGGAGGCCCTCCGCGTATTGATGCAATAGAAGTAGCACGAGTTATTGACAGAGGAATAAGAGAGGGTAAAACCATTAACACAAAAAAACTATGTATAAAGAAAGGAGAACTTGTATGGATGGTACTCATAGATGTTCTTCCTCTTATCCATGATGGTAACTTAATAGATCTTGGCGGAATAGCTGCTCTTGCAGCGCTGAAAGATGCAAAGATGCTGGAAGTAAAGCATGACAAACCAGTGTTTGGCAAGAGAACCAAGCATGAGCTGCCCATAACCAGCATGCCCATACCTATAACTGTTCTAAAAATAGGTGATAATCTGATAGTTGACCCCACAGATGCAGAGGAAAAAGTGCTTGATGCCAGGCTGACAGTTAGTGTGCTTGAAGACAACACTTTGTGCGCCATGCAAAAAGGAGGGGATGCCAGTCTAAGCGTAAAAGATATAAATGGGATGATAGAACTGGCAATAAAGAAAAGCATTGAAGCAAGAAAAAAACTAGAAGAGGCGCTTAAAAAATGATTCATCAAATAGAGACCTTAAAACAAGAAGAGCAAACCAAATATGAAAAAGCAAGACTGATAGGCTCAAGAGCCCTGCAAATAAGCATGGGAGCTCCTTTCCTGATAAAACTATCACCCAGGCAACTCAAAAAATTAGGTTACAATGCTGTGGAGATAGCAAAGCTAGAATTTGAAGCAGGAGTGCTGCCAATCACAGTAAAGAGATTATTGCCGCATGAGCGGTGAAAAATAAAATATTTTAATCTTATTTCTCTTTATTCTCCCAATACTTCTCAGCTTCCTCTTCCATTCTCTCTAATCTGTCATAATAGTCAGGGAACTCATTGAGATGAGCAAGGGCTATCTTGCCTGTCATTAATGCATCATCATTTGTAACATTGGTAATATCATTCTCAGTTCCATGCTCCAACTCCACATCCATTCCTCTTCTGAACTGGTCAACATCAAACTTATCCCATTTTACTCCTAAGTGTTCACCAATCTCTTTTGCTTCTTGTTCTGTAAAACGCTTTTTTTCCATTATTTTCACCTCAAATAAATTTAGCCTCATTCTCATCAAGGGCTTTTAATGCAACCAGTTCCTTGCCTGCCAGTAACTCAAGAGCTGCTCCTCCTCCTGAGCTTATGAATGTGAATTTAGATGCCAGGTCTAGTTTATGTATTGTGTCAGCAGTGTCCCCGCCACCCACTATCTTGTTGCAGTCAAGCTCTGCAATAATCTTTGCCAGCTCATTAGTTGCTTTGTTAAAAGGAGATTTTTCATAGTAGCCCATAGGCCCGTTCCATATAATTGTTTCTGCTTTTCTCAGTTCCTGCTTGAACTCTTTAATTGTTTTCTCTCCTATGTCAAGCCCAATTGATTTCTTTGGTATCTCATTATAAGCAACAGTCTTAATGCCTGCTTTCTGGTCTTGGTAATCAGCTATCACTATGTCTTTTGGCAAAACCAGTTTCTCATTGTTAAGCATCATCTTAGCATTCAAGGCATAGTTAGGGTCATGAAGGCTTTTGCCAATCTCCAGGCCTTGAGCAAAGTAAAAAGTAAAAATCATGGCTCCGCCAAGAAGAACTTTGTCTGCTTTTGCAAGCATTGCTTGTATCAAAGGAATCTTGGTTTTAAGCTTAGCACCGCCAATTAATACAACAATTGGCTTTTTCATCTTATTAACATCAAAATGCTTTAATTCTTCCTCTATCTGCAAGCCAATACACCCTGGAAGAAATTTGGTGATTGCAACAAAACCTGCGTGTTTCCTATGGCTTGTTGCAAAAGCATCATTAACATATACATCACCATAAGCTGCTAACTGCTGAGCAAAATCTTCATCATTCTCTTCTTCTTCAGCATGAAACCTTAGGTTTTCTAAGAGAATAATCTTTTCCCCTCTGGGAATGCCCTTGCCAACACAATCATCCAGCTTGTAAACATTCTTGCCAATGAGCTTCATTAGTCTGACAGCAACCCTGTCCATCTTAAGCTTGTCAACAACCTTTCCTTTAGGCCTGTCAAGGTGGCCCATAATAACAAGATGTTTTGCTCCTGCAGAAAGAATATGCTTAATAGTGGGAATAGCTGTTTTCAATCTAGAATCATCATCAATATCCCCTCTTTCATCAAGAGGAACATCAAGGTCAGCCCTTAACAAAACCCTTTTTCCTTTTAAATCAACCTCTTTTAAGGTTTTCATAAGAAAGGAAAAAAAATGCTTGTTTAAAAAATTTGTGGAAATAAAACATAAGATCAAGTATTATAATCAATAAATAAATAATAAAACTATCTACTCAAGAACATAAATATATTTATATAAGAACAACACACCACTAATAACAGCGGTTTCTAGTAGAGATTACCTAAATAAAAAATACAAGGAGGTAAAACAAAATGAAAAAAGGAATTCTAGCCTTAGCAATAGGACTAATGTTAGTGATGTCAGTGATTGTTGTGGCAAAGCCAGTGAAAGAGTTCTACGACGGTAAAACAACACCAGGAAACAGTGCTTTCACAAATATTGTAGATGATAATTTCTGTGGTTCTTACCCTTGTGCAGAACAAACAGTAACTGGATGGGTAAGATATGGTAAAGCAGGAAAGTGTTTACACACTACATGGGTTGTAAATGGTCTTGAACCAGAGACAGAGTACCAGTTAAAACTTCAGACAAAAAGTTACAAGACGCAGACACCAACAGGAGACATAGTTGTTTGTGAATATCCTGATATGTGGGTGACCTGCGGTTCTGGAATGTGCTTTGAATGCGGATACATAGGTGGCGGCGCTGGAAGTCCAGAAGACTTTTTAGTGATGGACTTTGCAATGTCAGATGAAGACGGACACATAAGCTGGGGAACAACCGAGTGCAGACTTGACCCAGGAGAGTACACCAGCATGCAATTCTTAGTTACAGAGAATGGTGGTGACTGGTCCAGTGCTTGGACATGGGAACAAGAAGACTCGCAGATCGGATCTTGGCTTTCATCCTTTACAATAAAGGAATAAAAATCTAAACTCTTTCTTTTTCTCTTTTTTTCTTTTTTTCCACAAAATATTTAAATACTAAAATCTAGTGTATATATTACTGGTTTCTAGTAGAGATTGTGTAATTTGATATATTAAATAAAATAAAAATAGAGGAGATATTTATGACACATAAAATAACGTTTGGTTTATCTTTGATTTTGATTGTGGCTGTCACTGCTGTTGCTGCTATCATCACTGTGACTGGTGTTGCTAATGGTAATTCTAATTTTGTGAAATATGCTTCAGGTAATGCAGCTACTGTTGAGAGCATGCCTCCTCCTGTTGGCGGCCATCCTAGTAAAGAGATTACTATATACAAGATTACTTTTGGAGGAAGAGTTGGCATTGACAGTAAAAGAGGCTTTGATGGCAACTGGCGTATCAGGTTTCGTGATGTGAGCCAGAATGAATTGGATAACTCTATGTTCAGGTTAGCATCTATAGATACTCTTGAATTCAGTAATGATTGCGGAAAAACTGTTTATTTAAAGGGTATGGGAAAACTGGATAACAGTTTAGGTTGGATTGTTGAAATGGAGCTGGCAGAGCAGGTTGTCTCAGGAGAAGAAGAGGAGAGTGCAAGAATCAAAATTTGGTATCCAGGCCATAATTGGACTTATGACACAATAACTGATTTTGAGGATAATGCTGCCTGCCCAGGACACACCTTGATTGATTCTGGGAAAATAGAGTTGATATAATACTTTATTTTTTCTTTTTTTCTAATGCAAATCTTTTTAAATGAAAATCTATCTCCTTGTTTCTAAAATGAAACAAAAAATTCTATTAATCGGGTTATTGGTGTTTTTGGTTGCAATGAACAGCTTTTTTGTCTTGGCTGCTGCTGAGGAAATAAAGGTCAAGGCAGGAACAACTCCTGGCAATGTCTTTTACGGGCTTGACAGGGCTATGGAGCGTATCAGGCTTGCTTTTACTGGCGATGATATCAAAAAAGCTCAGCTTCACCTGCAATATGCTGAGGAAAGGCTTGCTGAGCTTAAAGAAGTTGTTAATAAGAACAAGTTCAAGCATGTAGAAAAACTTGTAAAGTATCATAAAGAGGAGTTAGAAGATGCTCAGAAAGAGATTGATCAAGCTGCTAGCAAAGGCAAGAGCGTGGAAGCAGTAGCTGCTCTTGTTGCTCAAATGACTTACAAGCACATTGAGGTTCTTGAAGGTGTGCTTGAAAAAGTGCCTGAGCAGGCAAAAGAGCACATCCAGCACGCTATTCAGATGTCTATGAAAGGCAACCAGCAGGCAGTTGAGAGTATTGAGAAGCAAACTGGCAAACCTGCTGATGTTCCTAAGGCAAAGGAAAGACCTGAAAAAGAGGCTGGCAAGCCAGAAGATGTTCCTAGAGAAAAACCTGAAGAGCCAGAAGAAGGAGAGGGTGAACTGGTTGTACAAATCACAGATAAGCCTGCAAGTATTAATATCACAAAATTAGAAGTTACTTTTTCCAGTGTAAGGGTTCATGCTTCTGGTAGTGCTGCTCCTAATGATGAGGTGTGTGTTGAAGAGGAGTATGAAGAAGAAGTATGCACTAATGAGACTATAATTATAGATGAGAACTGCACCAATATAACAGAAGAACAAGAGATTTGCATTAATGAAACTTTCTATAATGAAACATGCACAGAAGATGAGTGTGTTAACGGCACCTTTGTCATAGAGATTACCTGTGTTAATGGAACATTTGTTGAGGAGAGTACTTGTGTTAACGGCACTTTGATTAATGAATCCTGTGTTAACGGTACTTTTGTTAATGAGACTGTTTGTAGCGGCGCCTTGGTTAATGAAACTGTTTGTAATGGCACTTTTGTACCTGCAGGATGTATTAATGAGTCTTATATTGTAGAAACCTGTGAGAACGAGACTGTTTTGATTAACCAGACCTGCACTAATGAAACAACTACTACTGAGGAAGTGTGCGAGAATGTAACCTTGAACAGGACTGTGTGCACAGCTTCGGAGAATGGTAATGCTGGCTGGAAAACAGTTATTGATGAATCAAAGACTTTTGACCTGATAGAGCTGAGAGATGTCAAAGAACTATTAGGAAACACAACTCTGGCAGCAGGCAAGTACACTCAGATAAGAATACTTGTATCCAGTGTTAACCTAGAGGTTGATGGAGAACCAGCAACTCTAAAAGTGCCCAGCAACAAGATAAAGCTGATTAAGCCTTTCATCATAAGCTCAGGCGAAACAACCACGTTAACCCTTGACTTTGATGCAATGAAATCAGTTCACCAAGCAGGCAGCAAATACATTATGAAGCCTACAATCAAGGTAATACAGGAATAAATTTTTTTCCTTTTTTATTCTTTTTTATATTTCCAGAATTATCTCCCTTTTGGTCCGTGCTCTCCAAAATGAGGCATTCTTAGCACTAGGAATGATACAAGGGTTGCTATAACAGCCACCAAGTACCATCCAAAGCCTATGGCCATGCCTATGGCAGCTGACCTCCACACAGTAGCAGCTGTTGTTAAGCCTTGAACAGAGCCTTTGTGATGCATGATAATCCCTGCCCCTAAGAAACCAATGCCAGTAACAATATTAGCTGCTATTCTGCCTGGAGAACCAGGATCAACAACGCTTGATACCATTGCAAACAGCATTGCTCCTACACAAACCAATGTGTTTGTTCTTACTCCTGCTGGCTTGTCTCTTAAGCCTCTTTCATAACCTATTAGAAAGCCTGCTACAAAGGCAAATACAAATCCTATCAGGAATTTCAGTTCAAGTGATACTACATAGTCTCCAAGCATTTTTACTTATTATATTTTCTTGTATTATTATTTCATCATCAGAGCAACTATCTCTACCATCCGGTTGCTATAGCCCCACTCATTATCGTACCATCCTATTATTTTAACAAACCTGCCATCAATAACATGGGTTAGCAAGGCATCAAAGATGCATGAGTGAGGATTGCCAATAATATCTGTTGATACAACAGGGTCTTCTGTATATTCAATTATGCCCTTTAAATGACTGGTTGCAACGTTCTTAAACAAGTCATTAATCTGCTCCTTAGCAACCTCTTTTTCCACTTCACACACAAAATCAGTTACAGAACCATCAGCAACAGGGACTCTTATTGCTATGCCATCAAGCTTCCTTTTTAGCTCAGGTATAACCTCTGTGACTGCTATTGCTGCACCAGTTGTTGTAGGCACCATATTAATGCCTGCGCTTCTGCTTCTTCTTAAGTCCTTGTGAGGAGCATCAACCAGTCTCTGGTCTCCTGTGTAAGCATGAACAGTGGTCATAAAACCTTTTTTCACCTTAAAATTATCATGCAAAACCTTTACCATGGGCGCCAGGCAGTTGGTTGTGCAGCTGGCATTGCTTATTCTATCATCTTTTTCTTTATCATATTCATGCTCATTAACTCCAATAACAAAAGTCTTAACAGGGGGGTTGCCTTTTGCAGGAGCACTTATCAACACCTTTTTTGCACCTGCTTTAATATGTTTTGATGCAAGCTCTCTTGTTCTGAAAAAGCCTGTGCTCTCAACCACTATATCAATGTTTAAATCCTTCCAAGGCAGCTTCTCAGGGTCTCTCTCTGCAAACACCTTTACCTCATTACCATTAACAATCAAAGCATTATCAGTGTAACTCACTTCTCCCTGGAACCTGCCATGAACAGAATCATATTTTAGCAGGTTAGCAAGAGTCTTGGTGTCTGTCAAGTCATTAAAAGCCACCCATTCAATCTCAGGATGAGCATGACCAGCCCTAAAAACCATACGCCCTATTCTTCCAAAACCGTTAATAGCTACTCGAATCATAACATCACCCCTATTTATCATCATAAAAAAACAAGTTCCAGCTATTAGAGGTACCAAAAATCTTTGATTTTTGAGTACCGTTAATGGCTACTCGAATCATAAATAACACCTCTTTTAATATTAAAAAAGATTATATACTATCCTTAAAATTCTCATTAGTTTTCTTCCAGACCTCTTCAAAAGTGGTTAAATTATTTTTTATCAGGATGCTTGTCAGTGCTTCCAGCTGAGCCCTTACAAGAGCTAATTTGTACATGTTAATCAGCAACAACTCTTTTAATTCCTGGTCTGATAAGTCGCTAAGCTGCTTGTCAAACTTCTCAGAATTAAATGTTTCACTCACCTTCCCCTTTTTTTCAACCATCTTATAACATATAGGTAGTGATAGTATATAAATTTTCTGGAAAGAGTATACATATTTGCAAACTTTTAAAGATTACATAATCGGCACATTTAAATAAAATCAATTAAACATTCTTATTAATGAAAACAATAATTTTTATTCTAATAGCATCCTTAATCCTTATCAGCGGATGCTTTAAAGAGATAAACACAGAAGAGGTTAAGGCATGCGAGTTTGACAGTGACTGCATACTTGTATTTAGTGTTGGTTGCTGCAAATGCCAAACCTCAATTAATAGTGACTATAAGGAATACTGGGAAGAACTAGAGAAAAAACACAAAGAAGACTGTGAAGGAGTATTGTGCAAGTCATGCGGGCCTACAAAGGTTATAGGAACAGAATGCAGGAATAATACTTGCAGTGTATTATATTCTCCTGTAGGGTTGGGGATGGTTCCCTGAGAAATTGCAGTTCTTAATCATCTCCTACCAAAGGAACAAATATACACCCGCCAAAATATTCTTTTTCTAGTTTTCCATTGATTTTTTTTAGTCTGATTAGCTCTTGATGATATTTTGGCCCTACAGGCGCAACTAAAGTTCCCTTCTCTGCTAATTGCTCTATTAACTGCTTTGGAACCTTGGGTGCAGCTGCTGTTATGATTATTGCATCATAAGGAGCATTCTTTTCATAGCCCTTGGTTCCATCAGCATGAATAACAATTACATTAGAATAACCCTCATCCTTTAACAGCTTCTTTGTTCTCTCAGCCAGTTCCTTAACTCTTTCAATAGTCACCACTTTTTTTGCAAGCTTTGAAAGAATTGCTGCTTGGTATCCACT
>JAHWIP010000031.1 GCA_019322375.1 Candidatus Woesearchaeota archaeon | reverse complement strand
TGGGCCCATAGCTTAGTCTGGTGGAGCACCGGTCTTATATGGCCATGCTTCATGCAGGTTTAAGACAGCCGGCGGTCCAGGGTTCAAAAAGAACTTTGCATTTGCAGGTTTCCTGAAAGTCCCTGTGGGCCCATATCGTTTGCCCTGTTGGTGTGCTCAAAACTTGTTTTTGAGCGCTCAACAGGGGTGAGCGCAGCGAAGCCCCGTTGGTGTAGCCCGGTAAACCTTTGCAATAGGGTAAAGGTTTGGGCAACCAATCATTTCGGCTTTTCGAGGCAGGAAGAAAACCTTTTTGCCAAAAACAGCCGAAGACGTGGGTTCGAATACAATCAACAGGTAAATGTTGTTTGACGAAACTCCCGCACGGGGCATACTTATTACTTCTCAGTGGTTACAAAACCGAAAGATATATAAATAAGATTGTTTGTAGCATAGCTATGAATAGAAGAGAATTTCTTGAATTGATTGGAAAAGGAGCTTTAACACTAAGCATAGCTGCAGCAGGAATCCCTTTAGTTAGTTGCAGTAAAAAAGAAAGTTTAGAATCAAAACTAGACAAACAAGAAACACTAGGAGTAATAGTAGAAACATATGCAAACGAATTATTTTCTTCTCTTCAAATCCCAGATGAATTCAACAGGTTATATAAAAAGATTACTGGAGAAGAAAAACCAGATAATGTAAAACTAGCAGTTCTACCATTAAAGGACTATATTGAAAATTATAAGCTTCTTAACCAAAAAAATCCTGATCTCCTTGAATTAATAAAAAAAGAATACACAGGAAATATAGAATTTACTATTGGACATCCAAAAGAATATCTCATTGTTGTTTTAGATAATACTAAAGACTTTCTTCTAGAATCAGTAAGTCATGGAATCGGACATGCCAGATATGGGATAGAATACTATAAATCAAGACCTCAAGGAGATATTAATATAGAAACTGATAAGGCAGTAAGAGAAACTGCTGCTCATATTGCTGTACAAAAAGCTCTTTGTAGAAAGGATCCAAAAAAATATATTAAAACAAGGTATTATGATAAGGTCTTTATTTACTTTGATAACAAGGAATGTCCTCAAGTTGAATATGCAATAAAACTTATAGAAAAACACGGCGTAGATACGGCATGGGATAAAATATTAAGCATAAGAAAAGAAGAAGAGTTAGAAGGGATAATTTTATAAGTTCTAGCCAAAACATTTATAAAAAACCTAAAACCCATCAATAGAATATGAAAAGAAGTAGCCGTCGCTGGAAAAAGAAAGGCCAGATGCGCTGGAAATGGCAGCGTAAGCGTATGAAAAAGGAGAAGAAAAAGAGAAAGGCTAATCAGTAATCCTATTTCTTTAAGAGTTTATGTTTTATCTCATGTATTTTCTTCCAGGCTGCAAGTTCTCCTTGCTTTATTATTTGTCTGAATTTTTTCTCTCTAGGAATAATAAGGGCTTTCTTAATCATGGGCTTTATCATCACATAATTATCTGCAGGAATATCCCTGAGCCTTAGCCTGGCTAGTTTCTCCATCATTAGCACAACACTGCTCTCCATTAATTTGCTGATACTCATTTCTGTGCTTCTGCTCAGCCCTGCATAATCCACCACATCAACAATTATATACTTATCAATATTCTTAGGAAGAATGCTGAAAGGAATATTGTCCAGGACTCCGCCGTCAACATAATAATCATCTCCTATCTTATAAGGAGCAAATATGCCTGGCACTGAAATGCTTGCGCGTATAGCATCAAACAAATTGCCTGACGAGAAAACAGCTTCTTTTTGCTTTGAAATATTAACTGCATTTATGTACAAAGGCTTTTTAAGCTCATTAAAATTCTTAACACCTGTAAAACCCTCTATGAGCCCTCTCATTTTAGGCATCTTATCAATACCCAGTTTTGAAAAAGAAAAATTAAGAACACTGCGAAACCTTTGCTTAACAACAAACTCCTCAATCTCAGAAGCGCTTTTGCCAGCAGCAAAAAAAGTTCCTATAATACTGCCCATGCTGCACCCGGCAACAGCATCAACCCTGATGTTATTTTCTTCCAAAACCTTTAGCACACCAACATGAGCCAAGCCTTTGAAGCCACCGCCGCTTAAGACTAAACCGATTTTTGCCATGTTTATCTAAGCCTCAATATTAAATGATGTTAGTTCTCCTTTATTTTCATTCATAAAAGCACTCTTAACATCTGTTTCAGAGTTTATTTTATTCTTTATTAACCAAAGGTCTGAAGGAATAATTTTTTCCTTGTCAACCCTGTCAACCTTAAACCACTTAAGCTTTCCATACTCTGACTCTTTAAAGTTTTTCTGTTTTGTTCTCATCTTTGTAAAGAACAAGATAAAGCTGTGCTTGATAATCTCATCCCCCTGCACTCTCTCGTGCAACACGCTGTTAATACTCTCAAACTCAGCATCAATACTGGTTTTTTGTTTTATCAACCTGGCACTTGCATCTTCAAAGCTTTCCTTGAGAAGCATCTTACCGCCGATTAAAGACCAGTAATCCTTGTAAGGCCTAATCTTCCTCTTAATCAAAAGAACCTTGTCATTATTAACCAGAGCAACAAGCACAACAGGCAAAGGACTAAGCTCCTTGCCAATAACATGAGGAATAATAGGAAGATACCTCTCAGCCTTCTTGGTCAGAAAGTAATAGAAGCCTTTCTTCTCAACCAATCCTTCCTCCTGCATCTTTTCAAGATGATAAGAAACCATGTTAGACCTGATACATAAAGCCTTTTCAATCTCATTAAACTTTAATCTATCATTTTGCAGGAACAACTTAAAGATTTGTTCACGCTCCTTCTTGACCAAACCCCCTGAAAACCGCATTTTTACTCGAACTAATTCGAGGAATTATTTAAATATTATCTATTAAAAACCAAATTCATGACTCATGACAAAATACACTTTGTTTCTGTGACAGGAATTGTAAGAAAGAACAACAAATACCTGGTTTGCAAGAGAAGCCCAAATGAAAAAGCTTTCCCAAACAAATGGTGTGTGCCTGGCGGGAAAATAGAGCACTCAGATTTTATTCATACACAAAAAGATACTTCTGACCATTGGCTTGACATCTTTGAAAAAGTACTAACAAAAGAGATAAAAGAAGAAACAGGGCTTGAAATAAAAAACATTGGCTATGTATCCAGTCTTGTATTCATTCGTCCAAGTGGTCACTCAACCATTATTGTAAGCTTATACGCAGACCATGCCAAAGGAAGAATAAAACTAAATGATGAAGAATTAACAGAGTATGCCTGGGTTTCTTTGAAAGAAGCAAAAAACTATGATTTAATCGAGAATATATATGAGCAGATAGAAAGAGTTGATGGGATGATTAAAAAGAAATAATTTTATAAAGCCTTAATTATTCTGTTTTAAAAAAGAGGGTGTGATTACACCTTCAGCGTGTTCTGGAGGATTTTGAAAATGGTATTCGACTTATCACTTGACTTGAAAATAATGAAGGAAATGATTGGCTGGGATGATTCTAAAGCAAAAGAACTATTCTTTGAATATGATGGTAAAGGATATCATGGCACGAGCCCTGATGTTAGTGTTTATGAGTGCTGGAAGGAGAACGGCAAAAACATGCTCCCTTATAAGTTCATTTATAATTCTCATTTAAATTATGATAACCTTGAATCTTGCGTAGTGAATATGTGTGATTATTTTAAGTTCTTTTATTCAAGGCTGTTAAACGAATCATGGCTTGAATCACAAAGCAAAGCTTATAGTTTTGCTCCTTTGATATCAGAGCCATTCACAAACACAATACTCCATGGAAGCGGAGATAAAAAAGGCAAACACCTAACTATTGAAACATACCATCCGCAAAATCCTAAGAAAATGATTCTGAGAATGGCCAACCCTGAGGCTAAACCATGGGATTATAAAGAACAAGTAAAGAGATATCTGGAGTTTAGGAAACTAAAACAAGGACCTACAAAAGAAGGTATTGGAAGAGGAGGTTTCTGGGAGTTCTCAGATTGCAAACCATTAATATCCTATGATAATGAAGGAAAAGACTGGCTGGCACTAATAGAATTTAAATGACTTTCTATCACAAATCCCCGCACTAAAACAGATAGATTTAAAAATGGAAAAGCTTATAAATACCTTATAACTCTCTGAAAACAATCATTTTCAGGCGAGGATCTAAAACCTGATTCTCTACAACAAGATCAGCGCCAGTGCTATATATGTTTCATCTCAAAAGAGGGTTTGGGATGTTGTTTTAACATAGCACAAGTAATACTCACATCGTGCTTGAATTACTTATTCAAGTATAGAGGTAGGAGAAAAGAAAGCAAACCTGTCTAATAAGATTGCGACAAAAACTTAAGCCAAGTGGCGATAGTTTCTGTGCGTACTTCTAAACTCAATAATTTGTTGATGCAATTCCCGTTGTATCTAAACGTTTTTTGTTTAGATGCTCAGGAATTTCGAAGAAATTCCCGTTGATCCTGCGGGAGATTGCTGCTATTGGGATTCGACTAAGCCATGCAAGTCTTCTAGCAATAGAGGCGAAAGGCTCAGTAACCCGTCAGTAACCTGCCCTATGGTCAGGCATAACCTCGCGAAAGTGAGGGTAAAACCTGATAAGGAACAAGCCCTGGAACAGGCTCTTCCTGAAACTCGTGCCATAGGATGGGCTGGCGGCGGATTAGGCTGTTGGCGGTGTAATGATGCACAAAAGCAGACTGGCTGTGTGCTTTACAAGACCACCAAACCTAAGATCCGTACGGGCCATGAGAGTGGTAGCCCGGAGAGGGACACTGAGATACTGGTCCCAGCCCTACGGGGTGCAGCAGGCGCGAAACCTTTACAATGCACGCAAGTGTGATAAGGGGATCCCAAGTGCTTATCATTGATAGGCTTTTGCCAAGTGTAAAAAGCTTGGCGAATAAGGGGTGGGTAAGACTGGTGCCAGCCGCCGCGGTAACACCAGCGCCCCGAGTGGCGATCGCGATTATTGGGCCTAAAGCGTCCGTAGCAGGTCTTGTAAATCCTTTGTGAAATCGGCGAGCTTAACTTGTCGGCGTGCAGAGGACACTGCAGGACTCGAGACCGGGAGAAGTCAGAAGTATTTCCTGGGTACCGGTAAAATGGGTTAATCCAGGGAGGACTACCAATGGCGAAGGCATCTGGCCAGAACGGATTTGACTGTGAGGGACGAAAGCTAGGGGAGCCAAACGGATTAGATACCCGAGTAGTCCTAGCTGTAAACGCTGCGAGCAAGGTATTGCGCACCCCACGAGGATGCGCAGTGTCGAAGAGAAGTCGTTAAGCTCGCCGCCAGGGAAGTACGGTCGCAAGGCTGAAACCATTAGTGAGGCAAATTGCTCTTACTAAGGCAGTTGACTTTAAGGAATTGGCGGGGGAGCACCACAAGGGGTGCGGCGTGCGGTTCAATCTAACTCAACGCAGAGAACCTCACTAGAGCCGACGGCAGAATGAAGGACATGCTGAAGACATTTCCTGACAAGCCGAGAGGTAGTGCATGGCCGTCGTCAGCTCGTGCTGTGAAGTGTCCAGTTATGAAATACAAGGTGTTTCACACCGAAAGCCTTGGTTTCGCTGTGAGTCTGGCAACGAGCGAGACCTGTACCCTCTATTGCTAACAACCACTTCGGTGGGATTGAGCACTTTGAGGGGACTGCCCTGGAAACAGGGAGGAAGGTGCAGGCTACGGTAGGTCTGTATGCTCCGACTGCTCTAGGCGACACGCGCGCAACAATGGTATGGACAATGGGATGCCACTCCGAAAGGAGGAGCTAAACCTCTAAACCATATCTTAGTTCAGATCGAGGCTTGTAACCCAGCCTCGTGACGCTGGAATCCCTAGTAATCGGATATCATCATTATCCGGTGAATATGTCCCTGTCTCTTGCACACACC
The DNA here is from genome assembly GCA_019322375.1 of Candidatus Woesearchaeota archaeon. GTDB lineage: Archaea > Nanobdellota > Nanobdellia > Woesearchaeales > SM23-78 > SM23-78. The sequence continues at coordinate 122 of JAHWIP010000031.1, read as the reverse complement.
GCCCGTCAAACCACCCGAGCAGGGTTTAGGTGAATCTCAACTTTTTTGGTTGTGCTGAACCTGAGCTCAGTGAGGTGGGTTAAGTCGTCACAAGGTCACCGTAGGGGAACCTGCGGTGGGAT
>JAHWIP010000030.1 GCA_019322375.1 Candidatus Woesearchaeota archaeon | reverse complement strand
TGGATTGGGTCAATGATTTTAGAAGAATAATTGCAATTGTGAGAGATTAATCCATTAGTTATGAAATTGTGGTCTTTATGGCAGGTAAGGTCCATCACGATGTCTTCATCAATCTCCTTTATATCTTTGACATTATTAATCACAAGCAGATCATTGTATTGATACTTTTTCATCCAGTCTTCGAAGCTCATAAATTCTTTTCTTGCAAGATGAACATCTTTTCCTTTAATCTGATTGGCTACAAAGTCAGGACTAACTTCAAATTTTCTTGCAATTTCTCTAATACTTCCTTTGTTATCAACTGCTTGCAGAATTAACACTGATTTTTCCTGTAGAGCTTCTATTAAATAGAGTTTGTGACGTAAGTATTCGCTAGATAATCTTGTCAGAATGTTCTTGTATTCTTCATAAGCATATCCTATTTTTGAAAAGAACTTGAACAAGTTTTTATTATTGGGTGTTATAAAAAGCTCAAAACAAAGTACATCTATGTGATCTTTAGTTCTCAATTCTTTCTTATCCCTGATATTTACATATGTATCGACATCAAAATCCTTAAAAAGATTACTTAATTGTCCGTAATATTGAAGCATTTCTTTTCTAAGAAATTTAGCTTTATTTTGACGTAGCGATATAGCTCCGCAATTCATTTGTTTCCATTTAGGTTTATCTGCGTCACAACCAAACAGTGCTCTTAAGAACTCTCTTTTTACATATTTAGTCCCGTTCCTAATAAATTCAGGCACATAATAAGGTATTATTGTTTTATCTCCTTTCGTAACTCCAAGATATTGGTGAAGTAAAGACAATGGCTTTGAGTCGAGGGTAAATGAGGTACTAGTACCTCTAAATTTTCTTCCTTTTATAGTGTTATCTAAGGTAACAGATTTTATCTTTGAATAGTTAGAGTAATTTAAGATATCCAAATCTTTTTGTACTTCTTGGAGTGCCTTTTTATTTCCTGAAAAATAAAGTCGGATGTCGTTCCTAACAAGATGTCCATCGCCAAGCATAAAGCCGCAAAGCCTTGCTAATGCACCTATTTTAGTTGTATCATCATAAATGATATCTAAGAGTTCTTTACGTTTTAATTCACCAATCACCCTATCAATTCTTCCTCTTGCAATGCTTGTATTGATTGATTTCTGAACTGCAGTATATGAGATTTTTATATTAAACTCCTTTTCAATAATCTTCTTTATATGCATATCATTTCTAAGAATTATTGGTTCTACATCAGAAATAACAAAAGAGTGTGTCTTTTTATGAACAATTCGTTTAATATAACCTTTTTTCTCTAAAGAAGGCAATAAATAGTTTGTTCCCATACGTGTAATTCCAAGCTTTTGCTGTAGTCGTTTTCTGGTTATTTCATGATTTTGTTTGATGTAAGTATATGCTTCAAATTCTCTTTCTGTAAGCCCTTTTCCAGCTTTAATTATTTTTCTCAATCCTTTGATTCTATTTATAATCTTATCTTTTTCTTTTGAATTAAGTCGCCCGAATCTTGAACCTTCCTCTATTTTTTGGAAACCATCTTGTTCTTCTGTATGAGAAATGAACTTTATAAATTGATTGAGATCAATAATTTTCTTTTGATTATTTTCGGCTTCACATCCTTCGATATGAGGATAAATTAGTAATTTATCTTTTTTTGTCATTTTCCCAGCTTCTTTCCAACCATTTATAGTAAGTAATCTATGATCCTCGGTTAATTTAAGCTTTCGTCCAGTCATAGTTGTGACTTCAAGAACTTTTTTCCCAATTGATGAAGCAGGAAGTTGTACTGCTGCAAGAACTAAATCCTCTTTTATAGATTCTTTATTATCAGAGATATTCTGGACATGTATCTGCTTGGTATTGTGTTCGTATTGATTAATAAATTCTTTTACCATCACCTCTCGGTTACCTGGTAAAAGAATTTTTGTATCAGGAGTAACACATGAAAGAATAAACCTGCAGGTTTGAGTATAGTTTTCCATGGTTCTTCTTAGGGCTTGCTGAGCATCCTTTGTTAATGCGTCGCAATTATGAGCAACAACGTTGTTTGCAATAAATCTTTGATTTTTTGTAGATAGACAATAAACAAATTCAGGATCATCTATTTTTTCAATTGAACTTACAAAATAATATGCGGAGTCTCCTAATTTTAATTTCTCTTTCCATTCTTTAAAATAAGGAATCGGTCTAAATCTATATACGTCTTTTCCCAAGCTTTTTTTCCATTCTAAATATCTTATTACATCTATAGAAGTTTTATTTTTATAGGAACAATACCTATATCCCATTTGGGTGAGAAAATTATAAATGTTGTCCATAGAATTAGTTATCCATATTTTTCCTTCAACAGTTTTTGTCTTATCTTTTCGTATAGATTTATAGCCAGGGCATATCCTGTGCTTTGTTTCTATTCCCAAGTCTTTGAATAATTGTTGAAGTTGATTTAAGTATTCTATCAGATTATCTTTTAGATCTTCTCTTTTAGAGATTCCTATAGTTATGGGTTTAATTGTTCTTCCTTGGAATTTAGGTTCGTAACCATCTCCTCCTAGAAGTGCTGCCAGAAACTCAGATTTGATGGTTTTTTCTCCATTTAATATCCATTCAGGGATTTTTACGATGTTATCTGTTTTTTTTCCTACGGGAGCCCCTAACGAGTAAAATAAGCTTAGTAGCTCTATTTTGTATGCTCCAAATGACCAACACTCTCCTTTTTTCCATCTTGAGTGTCTGATATTTCCTAAAGCATAATATCCTAATTTGTTAATATCTCTTTTTATTTCCTTTAAATCTTCCTCTTTGCCGGAAAAAAATAGTTGTTTAGTTTTAAGTGAAAGACAGCCATCGCTAAAAAGGTGTCCTAGGAGCCTTGCACATATTTGTGCTTTATCTACTTTTAGAGGGTATAATCCTTTATCTCTTAATTGAGTGAGAATGTATTCTTGGTTAGAATTGTTTTTTTCTCTTTTAACACGATAAAAATTATCTAATGATTTTGAAACGTTTTTTGATAATCTAAATCTATCGCCTATTTTTTCTACAATTTTGTGTTTTGTTAAAGGGATATAATAAGGGTTATCTTTATTACTCAAAACAGAGGTTATTTTTGAACTAGAAACCTTGCTTTTCTTTGTGATTTCAGTTCGGCTTAGCCCATTTGGAAATTGGCCTAACGTTTCAATTATTTGTTTTTCAGGAGATTTTGCGATATATCTTTCTTTCTTTTTAATTTCTTGACTTAAGCCAACAAGGTTATAATTCACTAATATCTCTTTAGAATCTGTTATTTTCTGGAATTTTTGCTTAGTTTGAGAACATAATACGAGATCTTTGATTTTAAGCTGATCAACTCTTTTCCAACCATCTATTGTCAAAATTTCGTGATTTCCAGTAGCTAAAAGTTCATTATCATGTATTTTAATTTTATAAAATCCTTGATTTGATTGGTGAGGTATTTTCATAACACCAGATATGTCTATGAAAATACCCTCGCCATTATCATTTATTGAAAGGATTTGGTAATTATTAAAATTATAATTTATAACAAAATCACCTATCTTGACGCTTTTAACCTCGTTGTTTGATTTTACAGTTATTTGTGAATTGTAGTCTAAGCATTCATCAAGATAAATAATTTTAAAAGGAACATCACCAATAGCTCTGGTGCGTGCAAAGTCCTTGACTTTTACTCTTATCACGTCAATCCCACGCTCATCCGACGCGTTAAGCTCTAAGAAATTATTATGCCATGAATCACCAAACAATTTCCTGGCAATAACCAAGGCAAGGGTTGTCTTGCCAACACCAGCAGGACCAGCAAATAATAAGTGAGGCATGTTCTTTTTCTTAACAAAAGCCTCAACTCTCTTAACAATCTCATCCTGCCCCTTAACCTCATCAAAATCCTTAGGACGATACTTCTCAGTCCAGATAGCAATGTCTTGTGATTTAGTCATTGGAAAAATAAGAATTAGGATGTGTTTAAATAAGTTGCTGTTAAGAATAAGTAATTAAATAAAAACAATTTTAAACAATAAGGAAACCTTATTGAAAATTCTTAAAAACAAGAATTAAACAAGATCCTCCTCAGCAACCACCATAAAGTCTCCGATGGCTATCACTGCACTGAAAGGTATGAGCATTTCTCCTTCTTTGCTTTTCTCCAGCTCCAGTCTTTCTGTATAGCTGGTAGGGTTCCTTAGCACCATGTGGATTAATTCTCCTGAGCCAGTCTCAAACACAATATCTCCTACCTCTCCAAACCTCTTGCCAGTCTTAGAAACAACAGTCTTGCCAATTAATTGTTTTGAAAACTTTTTATCCTCTTCAGCCATAATCATCCCTCCTATATATCATCGTGAAAAATTTATAATTTAATGAGTTTGTTGTAGTATATAAAGTTTTTGCTCAAAAAGGTGTTATTCTAATAATTACCACCACTCTGAAGGTAAGATTTATATAATACCGCATCTATGAATAATAATATGGCTACCTGGTACCAGCAGCTTGGCTTTAGAGAAAACCCTTTGGATGTGAGGCCTAATCCTTTACTCGTCGGGCTGGAAAGACAGGAAGAACAATTAGTGAATCATGTGCTTAAAGGAGAGATAGCTTTTCTTAATGGCTTGACAGGCTCTGGTAAGTCTTCCTTGCTTATGAGGGTGCAAAAGAATCTGAAAAATCATAAATTTGTTTATCTTGATGCTCAGGAACTGCCCAAAGACTTTAACCTTCAAGAAGAATTAAAGAAAAAAAGAAGTTTTTTTGACAGGCTAAGGCTAAGAAAGCATCCTACCAAGACTCCTGTGCTGATAATTGATGAGTTCCAAGCCACTGACAAAGACTTAATCCTTGATGCAAGGGCTAAGTGGGAGAACCCTGATGAAAGAAAGATTAAGAGCATAATCATTGCCCAGATAAGCAAGTACCTTAAAAACGTGACTCCTGCTTTTAAGGAGAGGCTGGGCAGCAGAACCCTTGTCCTGCCAACCCTTGATGATGTTGAGATGAAAGAAATACTAAATTTAAGGCTGAAGAGAAGAGGAACTAATTATTTTAACAAGTTGCACAACGAGGCAATCAACCTGATAGTTGCTGCTGCTGACGGCAACCCAAGGAAATTATTAGAATATACTGACATGATATTTGATTTTCATTACAGAAAGTTCAAGCACAACAACCCTCTTCTTGTGAACCCGACTTACCTGGTGACTTACTGGGGTGCAAAAGAGATTCTTGAGCTTAAAAAAGTCAATGTTAATGCTTATGTATACCTGGAGAAAGAGGACAAGAAAAGGAAACTGCAAGCCTTTGAGAAAAGGTTTAACAAGCCTCAAAGAGAATGGCTGGTGCACTTAATGACAGGCTCTAAAACAATAAATGAATTAGCCAGGCATTTCAAGATTTCCAAGTCAACAGCCTTTGCAAAACTAAAAGAACTAAAAGACAAAGGAGCAGTTGTCAAAGCAGGCAAAAAAAGAAGAAAACAGCTATGGCAAGCCAGCCCTCATGTCAAGAGATTGAGGGTTAGGGTTTGATTAAGTTATGATTATTTCTTATAAGAGTTATTCTCTAACAATAAGTCAGAATAACTTTTGTCTATAAGATTCTTATTTTTGATTTCAAAAAGATCTATGTATTGTTTACACTGATTTGTTAATGTCTCTAATCCAATTTTCCCTTCTTTATCAATAGCTTCTATCTCTATAAATTCTCCTAATTCATTGACTGAGTCAATATGAAATTTAACATTATCAATAAAATATATTTCTCTTTTTTTATCTACAACAACCAAAGGTCTGAATATTTTCATAAAAAGATCTTTTAAATTAGATTTTGGCTCTAAATCCACTAATGTCACCTTACTATGCTTTGGTCCCTTTATATCTTCTCTTTCATAATAAATAAGAGAATGTTCAATATTCCCTTCTCTAATCTTTAATCTTCCAGAAGGAACTTTAAAATAAGTGTCTATTTGGTGGTCTTTACCAATAAATTTAGCCTTGTTTTGTTTTAATAAGTACCTAACATGCTTTATATTATCATGCTTTGCTTTTATCTCAATGTTATTGTGTGCCATGGCAGGAAGAAATTCTTTCTTGTTAATAAAAATTATGGCAGGCCAGCCCTCATGTCAAGAGATTGAGGGTTAGGGTTTGGATATTAAATTCCCAGATCTCATTATTCTTAATTGGTTCAAAAGAATAATAATCTTGAATGTCTTTGTTTTCAATTACTATCTTTAAACATATTATAAAATTTTTATGCCCGCAGATTAGAATCGATTCATTACTATATTTTTGTTTCAGGAATTTAAGGAATTTTTTTGCTTTTTCATACAGTTCTAAAATTGATTCCCCGCTTTTCGGTATGAATGTAACTCTATTGATATTATTTTGTTCACAATAATCTTTTATTGCAGGTAATGGTTTTCCAATAAATTTTCCAGCGTTTCTTTCTAAGGTTAATTCACTAACTATAACTCTTGGATTATGTAGGGTTTTAAGAAAAGGTTTTATTGTTTCGGCAGTTCTTTTTAAAGGGCTCACAATAAAGATATCAAAGTTATATTTGCTCAATTTTGAAATTAATTCTCTGGCTTGTTCTTTTCCTTTTTCTGATAATCCAAGGTCAAATTTAGGAGAAACAGAGTCTATAATTCCTCTTTCATTACCCATGGAATGTGAATGTCTTAGCATAAAAATTTTCATAATTTAATAGAAAAGACCTGGGTTTATAAAAATATCTTTTTTCAAGTTATAAAATTCAACCCCAGCTTTTCTGCATAATTCTTTGCTTGTTCAAATTCTTCTGTTTTTAGCAGTCTGTTTATCTCTGGGTAATTCTTTGCATTGAATTCAGGCCTGAACTGGTCCATCAGATTTAGTATTGCTTTGTCCTTGAAGTTCTCTGCAATAAAGTCAAGGATTGGCTTTGTGCAGCACTCTATATGGCTGGGAAGAACAAGGTGTCTTATCACTAATTCTGCGTCTTTGAAAGCTAACAAGTGGTTTCTTTTAACTGTTTCTGTGTAATTATCTATTTTACTCAGTCTTTTTGCGCATTCATCATTTCCATACTTAAAATCACTCAGGTAAACATCAACCATATCTTTTAATAAATCCATGCTTTTTTCACTCATGTAAAAGTTTGAGTTCCAGACAACTGGCAGATTGCTTTTCATTAGTTTCAAGGTTTTTAAGATAAAAGGAAGGCAAGGAACAGGGTCTCCTCCTACAAAATTAACATTATTGCAATGGCTATGAGTATCAATGATTTTTGCTAGTTCTTGCTCTGTAAATGTATGCCCTAGTTCAATGCCCTGGCTAATGCTCCAGTTCTGGCAAAACTGGCACTTAAATGTGCAGTTCATGAAAAAGATTGTAAAGCTGGGCACAAGAAAAGGCTCTTCTCCCATGTGCACAAAACAACTTGAGACATCAGGCTTGTTGCCAACCCTGCAAACCCCTAGTTTTCCTTTTGTTCTGTTAACCTTGCACTTGTGCTCGCATAACTCACAGCTCTTAAGAATCTTTTCACCTGTTTTTATTTTTTCATCAAGCAGGTTGTTATTAATCTTAAACTTAGGCTTTTTTTCCTGACTAAGAATCTTATCATAAGAAGATAATGCTTTTCTTAAGCTAGAGGTTAACATTTTTTAATGGGCCTGACCGGACTCGAACCGGCGACTTTCACCGTTCTCAAAAGCTTTGTGAGGGTGATGTCATTTGCAGTGCCTAAGCATAGCCACTAGACCACAGGCCCAACAATGGCAACGACGGGCTTATCTCAAAATCAAGAAAGAAGAGACATCCTCTGCTTTATAAATTTTTCATCATAACACTTGTCTTTTAGAGCGCAGGCATTGCATTTGTTCTTGTTCTCGCAAATAACAGGGATTTCCTTGGCTTTAAATAAAGTTAGCACTGCATCTCTGGTTTCAATAACTTTCTTCTCTAGAAATGGGTTCATAACAACTGCTCTTGCTTCGTTTACATCAAGGTATTTTACAAAGGCTTCTCTGACAAACATCTTGTTCTTCTCTAACAGCAATACATAAGCTCCTGTTTGTAACTTATGCCCTGGCCACACTCCTTCCTTGGGTGCTTTGCCTGTTTTGAGTTCATAAGGAACCACTTCTCTGACTAACTTATTCTCATATATCTCTAACTTGTCAATCTTGCCTTTGAGCTGCAAATCCTCTGACTGAACAAAGACCTCTGTTTCTATTTTTGGGCTTAGCTCTTTCCAAAGTTCGTCTCCAAAAACCTTGCGCTTTTTTATAAAGCCATGTACATTAACAGCCCTGTCCTTACTTTCCTCTAGTACAAGAGGCCATGTATTCTTAAAAAACTCTGATAAAGAAATCTTTAACTCTGCTAACTTGCTCTTGTTCTTGATAATGCTGTGCTTAAGAATGTTTGAATGAGATTTTTTATAACCCTCAAGCACTTCCTTGTAACTGACTTCTTTTTTTATGCTCTTAACAAAGCTTTCCTCTGCCTTGGATATCTTGTCATGCACTTCATGCCTGATGCTGCCCTTGACAACAACATCCCTGGGAATAACAACCAGTTTTAGCACTTGCTCTAAGAAGAGCTTTCTGGCGCAGTAATCATAACTAGAGAGCAAGCTAACACTAATCATGGTAATAAAAGAAAACTAGATTACAGTTTATAAGGCTTACGGTGAGGTGTCCAGTGCAGGTTTCTTGTTACCAACCCTGTTCTTATCAAAGTTCAGAAAGAACACAACATAGACAACTGTGAAGAAAGCTGATATTACATAAGCAATAACACCAAAAACAATGTTCAAAACAGAAGTTAAGATAACACTCTTACCAATCATAGTTGCCAGCAAAATAATAGGAGCACTCACAGCCAGGACAGGAAAAACCACTGCAAGAGCAATAAGGCCGAACACAAATCCATATCCAACCACCTTCCACCATCTTCCTTTAACAATGGCTTTGCTGTGCTTTAAAGCCTCAAGCCCTGACTTATTATTCAGAGCCACAATATATATGGTGAAAATCCAGTAAACAGAGAAAATAATTCCTGGAACTATTAATAAGATGAACAAACCTATCAAGAAGATTCCCATAAGAATAGAGGTTCCAATCACAGGAAACCATCTTGAAAAAGCATTTGTAATGGCTTTGCTTAAATCAATCTCTTCACCCTCAGCCCTGAACTTAACAACAAAAGCAATGGCTAAAGTAACTATTAACATGAGCAAGGCAATAAGTATTTGAATTCCTATCAATCCCCAGTTAAAAGTCAGAACAGGATCTGCGCTAACAGGCACTTGTAATGATATAATCTCACTAATAATAGTTAAAGGAAGGTATGTGCACAGGATTATCAATAATATTAACTTAAAATTCTTAGAATATATTGTCCAGGCATCAGAGAGAATCTCTCCAATATTGTACTCTTTCTTATAGATGTTCTTAAGCATAAGTTAATTGGAGAATCTAGGGGTATATAAATTTTTTTGTTTAGGCTGATTTGACTTCTAATATACGAAAATTTAAATATTAATATCAATATCTGCCTTTCATGAAACTCCCTCAGGTAAAGCATTATCTGCAAGCAAAAAAGCTCGATGCAATTGTTTTGTTTAACAAAGACCCTAGTTTTAAGTATTTTGTTAAGAAGGATTTTGAGCATGGAATAATGTTTTTGACTAAGAAAAATAATTATTTGTTTGTTTCTTTGCTTTACAAGCCAAGGTTTCCTGGGTTTAAGGTGGTGCACTGGAAAGATTTTGCAAAGGATTTCAAGGCTTTTATTAAGAAGCACAAGATTAAAAGGATTGGGATTGATAATCCTAACTTGTTTGTTAGGCAGAAATATTTCTTAAGAAAGCATTTCAGGACGAAGGATGTTAGCAAATTCTTAGAGGATTTAAGGCAAGCCAAGAATAAAGAAGAGGTTGCCAGGATTAGAAAAGCATGTAAGATAGGAGATAGCATTTTCAAGAAGATAATAACCAACTTTAAATTCAAGACAGAAGCAGACATTATGAAATATATTAAGATTAAAGCTTTGGAAGCAGGAGCAGAGATTGCTTTTGAACCAATAATAGCTAATGCAAGGAATGCTGTTGTTGCTCATCATGAGCCTAAGTCCAGGCTAAAAAAAGGTTTTTTAATACTTGACTTTGGAATAAAATACAAAGGATATATGTCAGACATGACACGAACTCTATACATTGGCAAGCCAGGCAAAAAAGAAAAAGAAATTTATGAAAAAGTCCTGGATATACAAAAGAAATGTGTTGAAAAGGCAAAGATTGGCATGAGAGCAGAAACCTTGTACAACCATGCTGTTAAGCTCTTTGGCAAAGATAAAAAATACTTTGTGCACGGCTTAGGACATGGCATTGGAGTTGAGATTCATGAAAAACCAGGCATAGGCTTGAAATCAAAGGATAGGTTACTTAAGAGAAGTGTTTTTACAATAGAGCCTGGATACTATAACTCTCGCTCTGGAGTTGGCATAAGAATAGAGGATGATGTTTATCTTGGAAATAAAAAAGAAATTCTTACCAAGAGTTCTAAGAAGCTGGTTTGTGTGAAATTAAAATAAAACCACAACCTTTATTAATTCTCTTTCAGTTTTCTCTTCTAATGAAGTATAATCTCAAGGCTTTTAACAATGCTGTCAAGTATTATGAGAAATTTTTAAAAAAATTTAAGGGAAAAAATCTATTTATTGTTCTTGATGTTAAGAATGAAAAGGCTTTTTTCTCTGTTGCTCCGTTGAGCAGGGCTGCCAGCAATCTTGATATTGATGTTGCTGTCAGGGTTATTCACAAGACTTCCAAGGCTTTGGATGCTTTGATTGATGTGTGGAATGTTTTTGATGACCTGGAAAAAGGTGTTAAGAACAAATATACATCAGCTTTAAAAGACTTTATTCAAATTGCTGATAAAAAAGCCAAGGGTAAGTTCAAGAAAATCTTTAAGAGGCCAGAAGTGTTTGTGCATGCCAGTAACAAGGAGTTTATGACTAACCAGGGCTTTAGAATGGGTTTTAAGCCTGAATGGTTTAAAAAATATAAGTGGGACAGGCTATTAGCCACTGGAAGAATCATTTGGGACCAGCTTTACAACTTAAAAAAGAATGAAAAAGTCGGGTTTGGATTTGATGTTATTAGAAAAGATAAAGATATTGAGTATCCTTTAGAGGATTATCTTGATTCTTATGCTATTGTCAGGGCTATGTGGCTCACTTGTTTTGCTAAGAAAAAACCTTTGAGCACTTATACTCCTAGAAAAACAATGCTTGAGGAGTCTGAAAGAACAAGTGAGTTAGCAGCCACTCTTTTGGGTTGTGAATTAGAAAAAAACATTAATGAGCCTGTTTTTAAAAAGTTCAAAAAATTATCTGCTCTTCTTAAGCTTAATAGGTTTGAGACCAGCAATGCAACTTTTTTTATCAAAGGAGAGGGTTTTCCTGGCAAACATATTTTTGGAGAGACCATTGGCTACCCAACACCTAATAAGATATCCAGGTGGAGTTCTCCTGGAGGAATAATCTATCAGCTTTCTTGGGAGCCTCAGACAGCTGTTGACACCAGGGCTCCTCTGAGCAGGATTGGTTTTACAGACACTTTACCTATTGACATATTCATTGAGAGCTGTTTTATTGACTGGCTTAAAATGAAAAGAGTTGATGATGCTCTTATTAGATTAGTCAATAAGTCTGATAAAATAATTGTTGATTCTGACAAGACTAAGCTTGAGATTTTTTTAAAAAATAAAAAAGGCAAAAGAAGAGAGCCTCTTGGCTCTGATGTTGATGTCAGGCACAAGCTTGACCCTAAGTTTTTAAAAAAAGGCATTAAGGCTGGCACTTATGCTAATATTCCTGGCGGAGAGATGTTTGTAACTCCTGAATATATTAAAGGAACTTTTTTTGGTGATGTTGTCATCAGCATTGACAAGAGCTATGTGCTAAGCCCTAAGAATCCTCTTATTATCAAGTGCAATGAAAAAGGCTACAAAATAATTAAAGGCCCCAAAAAGATTATTAACAAGATTAAGGAAAAAAAGAAAGAAGCTATGAAGGTTTTGTTAAAACAGGAAAAGCACAAAGCACTGCCAAAGAAAATCATTAAAATGAAAAAAGATAATTTCAATAAAATCGGAGAATTTGCAATTAATACCAATCCAAAAGCAAGGCTGTGCAATTATTTAATTGTAAATGAAAAGATAGCAGGCATGATACATATTGCATTAGGCTCTGGTTTTGAAGATGACAGAGCAAGTGTTTACCATTATGATGTTGTAATCAATGCAAAACAACAAAAACTGGATATTTACGGATTAAAAGGCAAAAAAAAGTTATGGATGATGAAAAAAGGTAAACTAGTGGTGTGATTTGTTTTTGTTTTTGTCGTCGATTTTTTCCCCTACTCGTCGAATTTTTTAACAGTAAGTTTTATAAACAAAACTGTATTTCGCATTTTGCATGGTGAGTAAACTCGGACTAAAAAGATCTTTTTTTTCTTATACAACCTCAACCAATGAACTAGAAGAAGAGAACAGGTTACTCAAAGAAACCCTTTCCCAGCTAAGAGAAGAACTTGAAAGATTCAGAAGCCCGTCCTTAATGGTGGCAGAGGTTGTTGATGTAGTTAAGAACAAGGCAGTAATTGTTCTTCCAAACGGAAACAAGTTTATGGTGCAAATATCAAATGAAGTAAAGGACTTGGTGCCTGGGGAAAACGTGCTTTTAGAGCAAAGAAACCTGACTGTTGTTGACAAAGTTGTTTCTTCAAAACACTTTAATGTAGAAAGATTTGTAATCATGGAAAAGCCAGATATTAAATGGGCGCAGATAGGAGGACTAGAAACCCAGGTAAGGGAAATAAAAGAGGTAATAGAACTGCCCTTAAAAAATCCTGAGCTTTTCAAAAAAGTAGGAATACAACCTCCCAAAGGAATTCTTTTGCACGGGCCTCCAGGAACAGGCAAAACCCTGCTGGCAAAAGCAGTAGCAGCAAGCACGCACTCAACCTTTATAGAAATCGTTGGTTCAGAACTAGTCCAGAAGTTCATAGGAGAAGGCGCCAAGCTGGTGAAAGAAGTGTTTCAGTTAGCAAGAAAAAAAGCCCCCAGCATAGTGTTTGTTGACGAGCTGGACGCCCTGGCAGCCAGAAGAGTGGATGTAGGCACAATCGGAGAAAGAGAAGTGCAAAGAACCTTTATGCAGTTTCTGGCAGAGATAGACGGATTCAAACCCTTGGCAAATGTAAAAATAATTGGGTGCACCAACCGCATGGATATATTAGATCCAGCAGTTATAAGGCCAGGCAGGCTGGACAGGCTAATAGAAGTTCCAATACCCAATGCCAAAGGCTTAAAAGAAATCTTTAAAATACACACCAAGAACATGACCCTTGACAGGAAAACAAGAAAAGATGTTCTGCTCAAAAAAATGAAAGGCTTTTCAGGAGCAGAAGTAAAAGCAGCAATCACAGAAGCAGGCTACTTTGCAATCAGAAGTAATCGAACCAAAGTAATTCATCACGACTTCCTGTGCGCAATAGACAAGGTGCGCCAAGAAGAAATTGAAGGCGATGATTTCACAAGGATGTTTGGCTGAAATATATTATTTCTCTAAAGATTTATAAATTAAATTGAGAGTGCGCCAATCAATTAAAGAAATCTAATTTAGTTCCTTCTCCTAAAGCACTTCAACTTCAAATCTGTTTTTATTGACTGGTTCTATCTCTACTTCCTGCCCTTTTTTTATGTTAAAAAAATCAACAAAACTTTTTGATAGCTTGATATCCAGTGCATTCCCACTGGTTCCGATTTTAACTCTTTTCCTTAAGCCAAAAAGGCCTAGTTCCTTTGTTTTTTTCTCAATCTTCTCTAATGCATTGCTGTCAAAATATATTTCTCCGCATTTATCGCATACTTCTGCAGGATATCTGCCTATTTCAGTTCCGTATAATTCATATTTAACTTTCTTTTTTATTAGCTTTCCTTTTTCACATTCATAGCATTTTACCATTTTT
>JAHWIP010000029.1 GCA_019322375.1 Candidatus Woesearchaeota archaeon | reverse complement strand
TGGGTTTATAATTACAAATAGCAAGAGAGTTGGTTGGGTGAATTATTTAAACTATGAAAATTCTCCGAAAATCTATCATAGCATTATTTAAACAAGGGTTTCTAAAGCTTATAGAATAGAAACATTTAAATAAGATAGTTAATTAATGATTACAGTTAGTTAATTATTATTAACTATTGCTTTAATATGAACCAGGCAATACAGGCATTACTAACAACACTATTAAACCAGAGAATAATAGGAGGAAAACATACAGTTGAACACAGGATAATTAAGTCTAAAACAAAGTATTTGGGTAAACAAGAAAGAAAAGAGTTCAGCAAAGAATACAAAGAACTGGTTAAGGAAGGAATAATAATAAGAGCAAAGAAAAGAACAGGCAAAGGATATGACTGGCATATAAGTTTAAATGCAAAGAAAGTTCGAGAAGTAATAAGGTGGTTAACATGAGAAAAGGAGGGGTGTTCTGCGAAACATACGGGTTGAATATACAAAATATTGTTCTGGAATATTTATTAGAGAATCAAGGACTGGATTTTGCAATAGGAGACCTAGCCAAAGAAACAAAGATATCCAGGCCAAAAGCTTACTCTGTGATAAAAGAATTAGAGAAAAAGAAATATGTAAATAAAAGCAGAGTGATAGGAAGAACACAGCTGTATAAACTAGATAAAAATAATAAAAGAGTAAGATTGTTAATAAAAGACTTTAAGGAATGTTTGAAGCTGGCTTATGAGGAAAAGAAGATATCAATGAATCAAGTGAAAATAGGATTAGCATATGCAAAGAGCTAAATCTGAACAAAAAGAAATTAACCAACTATCCTTATGCCTTTTTTCTCTGGTATTAAGGTGACTTCTTCTTTGAAATTATATTTTTTTACTAGTTCACTTGGTATTCTTAATCCCAAGCTCTTACCCCAAGGGGTTAGTTTTGCATGGTATTTTTTTAGTTCTCTGTACTTGTTTGCTACTGCGTGCAGTTGTTTCATATCAACGATTTCTTCTCCGCACTTAGAACATTTATAGTACTTGTAGGTTATCCCTTCAGGCGTCTTGGCTTTAAGTTCTTTCATGTTTGAGTTGCACTGGGAGCATTTCTTTTGATATCTCATGATATTACTTAATATTAACTGATTTATATAGTTTGTTGTTGTTAAGAATATAAATAGCTTACGCAGAGTTGTCCAGTGGAGAATGAAAATCCTTTGAAAATCTATCATAACATTATTTAAACTTGTTAGTTGTTTTACTTCTAAACCAAAACATTTAAATAAGACTTAGTCTTACTATGTCTTATGCAATCAATTACTATAAAAGTGCCAGAACAAATGGCAAAGGAAATAGATAAAGCAGTTAAATCTGATTACGGAACAAAAACAGAGTTCATAAGGGAAGCTATCAGGATTAAGCTGGAAAAAGCCAGGGAAGAGAAATTATTAAAGCATTTCAAGAAGTTCTATGGCTCTTCAAAGAAGAAGGTGAGTGATGAAGAGCTTAGAATAACAAGAGAAAAGCTAAGCAAAGAATATTTGGAAAGGCTTGGGTTCAAATAATTTCTTCAGGCTTCTTAGGAACAATTATATCTAGTAATTTAAGAAAATGCTTGTCTCGGGCAACCAGGACAGCCTTCTCATCCCTTGCAATAATAGCATGCAGAGCATCATGAAAAGAAACCTTCCTGTTCTTACTTAACTTATAAGCCTCTTTTTCCTGAGAAGGATTTATGTACACTTTTTCTAACAATCCTTCAACTCTAGCAACAGCAAAAGTTTTGTTTATATTTTCAATTGGATAATACTTTTTTAATTCCTGCACAACAATATCAGAGTAAAGAAATATGTTTTTGTCTTTAATAATCAGGTTAATTAGCTTCCAAGCCCACTCACCAAGAGGCCTTAAGCCATTACTCCTTCCTTCGAAATAATCCCTCCAGATAGAAGTGTCTAAGTAATATTTTTTTGGCATGAATTAGTCTTATTGCAACTCATTAATAAAGCCTGCACAAGAAAAACCGGAAAAATCACAAAAAGTTTGAATCAACCTCAAACTCCAACTAAATATTTCCCACACTACCTTTTCTTGACAAAGACAATCAGCGCTAACATTTATAAACTCAACCACTCTTCCCTCCTCTTATGCCAGAGAAAAAACCAGTTGGCAAAAGCCGCAGCAAAATAAGCGAGATTTCAGACACAGTTAAAGGTGTAGGCGCTTTGACTCTTCTTGGAGCCATGCAAATTGGAAATAAGTTAGTTCAAGGAACAAAAAAAGCTTATTACAAGCTATGCAAAATAGAATACTCTGTAGACAAATCTGATGACTGGTTTGATAGATATTATAGAAGAGGATGATTTAAGTAAAAACCCAAAATATAT
>JAHWIP010000028.1 GCA_019322375.1 Candidatus Woesearchaeota archaeon | reverse complement strand
TCAGCTATTAAACCATCTAAAACAGGTGGATATGCAGTTTTTAACTTAAAGAAAAAGAACTACACAACAGAAAGAGCTGTTCAACATATTATTCAAGCCCTGCACATGGATAGAAAAAGGATTGGCTATGCAGGCAACAAGGACAGAGTTGCAGTTACAGAGCAAAATATAAGCATAAAGAACATAAAGAAAGAAAAAGTTGAGAATCTAAAAATCAAAGACATTGAACTAAAATTCATTGGTTATAGCAAAGAACCTATTTCTCTGGGAGACCTGAATGGGAACAAGTTTAAAATAATCGTAAGAAACATAGAGAAAAGCCCTATTTGTTTGAAAAGAATAATCAACTACTTTGGAGAGCAAAGATTCAGCAGGAACAATGCAGAGATTGGCAAAGCCATTATTAAAAAGGACTTTAAAAAAGCTGTTGACAGGATTCTTGACAGTATAGGGGAAGATGAAAAGAAAGTTATTGAGCATTTGAAAAAGAACAGGAACGACTTTGTTGGTGCACTAAAAACAATGCCCTGGAAAATTCTTAAGTTATACATCCATGCTTATCAGAGCAAGTTATGGAATGAGACAGTAAAAATACTTGTAAAAAAAGAAATAAAAGAAAAGAAAATACCCTTAATTGGTTTTGCAACTGAAATAAAAGATAAGAATGTAAAGAAGATTGTGGAGAAAGTAATGCAAAACAAGCAAATAGATTATAATGATTTTGTAATCAGAGCAATACCTGAACTAAGCAGTGAAGGAAGTGAGAGAAATGTATATGCAGAAGTTAAAGCCATGGAGATTGGTGAGCTTGAAGATGATGAGCTTAACAAGGGCAAAAAGAAAGTTAAAATTAGTTTCTCACTAGGCAAAGGGAGTTATGGTACAGAGGTTGTTAAGGCGATGTTCTGAAACCACAACCTTTAAATACTTATTATGAATTCTAAATCATATGAAATGTGCTTCATACGAGGATTTTTTTAAGAACTTTGCAAACAAGACCAAGTTCAGGATAATCATGCACTTAAAGAACAAACCTATGAGTGTTAATGAGCTCTCAAAAGCCATGAAAGAAGAGCAGAGCAAGGTATCGCATAATCTTGCAAAACTTTCTATGTGTAATATTCTTAATGTAGAGCAAAAAGGAAAACAAAGAATATACTCATTAAACAAAGATACAGTCATACCCATGCTAAAAATGGTTGAAAAACATGTTCAAAAATACTGTGATATGAGGTGCAAGAAATGAAATACGTGTATCTGGATAATGCTGCTACAACCATGCTAGACCCAAAAGTGCTCAAAGCAATGATGCCATACTACACAGAAAAATACGGCAATGCATCCTCAAGCCATACTAAAGGAAGAGAAGCCAAGGATGCAATGGAAAAAGCAAGAAAAACAATAGCTAAATCCATAGGAGCAAAGCCAGAGGAAATAGTTTTTACATCAGGAGGAACAGAATCAAACAACTTTGCACTTAAATCAATAGCCTTTAATAATAAAAACAAAGGCAACCATATAATCACAACCAAGATAGACCATGACTGTGTATTAAATGCATCTAAATGGCTGGAAACCCAGGGCTTTGAAATAACCTACCTTAATGTTGATGAACAAGGCTTTGTACAACCAGAAGAACTGGAAAAAGCAATAACACCCAAAACCATTCTTGTGTCAGTTATCCATGGCAACAATGAAGTAGGAACAATCCAAGATTTAAAAACACTAGGAGAAATATGCAAAAAACATAAAGTATATTTTCACACAGATGCCTGCCAGAGCTATACAAAGACAGAGCTAAATGTAAAAAAAATGCCCATAGACCTCATAACCCTTAATGCTCATAAGATTCATGGGCCAAAAGGAACAGGAGCCTTGTACATAAGAAAAGGAACAAATATATTTGCTTGGCAACACGGCGGAGGACATGAACATAACTTAAGATCAGGAACAGAAAATATACACGGTATTGTAGGCTTTGCAGAGGCAGTAAAACAAGCAATGAACAAAAAGCACATCAAGCACATGACCAAGCTAAGAGACAAGCTCATTCAAGGAGTTCTAAAAATTCCAGAAGTAAAATTAAATGGACCAACAGGAAACAAAAGGATTTGCAATAATGCTAATTTCTACTTTAAACGAATCGAAGGCGAAGCAATAGGAGGCTACTTAGACTTAAAAGGAATAGCAAGCTCAACAGGCTCAGCATGTAGTGCGCATACACTCGAGCCAAGCCATGTGCTTCAAGCAATAGGCATGAGCAAAGAACAAGCCAATGGCAGCATAAGACTAAGCATAAGCAGAAACACCACAGAACAAGAAATAGACTATGTAATAAAAGTACTGCCAGGCATAGTTAAGAAGCTAAGAAGGATGAGTCCGTTGTGATTATTAATTTTTTTCCAACTCCCCAACCATCTCCTCAAACACTTTTTCTACAGTCTGCTCTCCATTAATCCTTAGGATAATGCCTTTTTTTTCATAATGTTCTATCACTGGCTTTGTGTCTTTGTGAAACTTTTCAAACCTTATCTTTACTGCTTCTGGTTTGTCATCTTCTCTGTGCTCAAGCTCTGCTCCGCACTTATCGCATATGCCTTCTTGTTTTGGCTTAATATATATGGTGTTAAACTCTTCCTTGCATTTAGAGCAAACCCTTCTTGCTGTTATACGCCTTATGCATTCTTCTTCACTAACATCTACCAAGATAACTTTTTTTACCTCTTTGTGTTTTTCAAAGAACTCTATCTGAATCATGTCTCTTGGATAGCCGTCAAGAATAAATCCTTGCTCGCAGTCAGGCTCATCAAGTCTTTTAATAACCATCTCATTAACACTCTCATCAGGCACCAGGCCTCCGCTGTCAATCACTTGTTTGATTTTTCTTCCAAAGTCTGTATCCTGTTTTTCTATTTCCCTGAAAATAGCTCCTGGAGAAAAATGAGGAACACCCAGTTTTTCTGCCAACAACTCTGCCTGGGTTCCTTTTCCAGAACCAGGAGGCCCTAATATCACATAATTGTTTTTCAAATCACTCACCTTATATATATCATCCAAAATAGCCTAATTCTAATTTTGATATTTTCTGGTTTTTCCAAGCATTTTTTATTTTTTCTAGTATTTTTAAAAATTCCTGTTTCAAACTTTTCCATTCCTTAAAAGTTTTATTAATCAGTTTTGCTGCTGAATCCTCATCATGCTCAAAATCATTGATTACTAGTTCAGTTTGATAATAAGATGCTTTTTTAAACAGTTCAAAAATCTTTTTCTTTTCATCATCACTAAAAGCTTCTGCTTCATACACATGGCTCAGATTGTTCTCTGGCTGAATCACATCTCCAAGCACTTTAGCAACCTGTTCCAGTCTCTCACTCATCTTGCTCACAATAACTCTCAGAACAAAGTCTGTTTCTTCTAGCTTACCCACACAGAACTCCTTGTCAAGCTCAGCAAGCTCAGGAAGGCTGTGCTTTTTCTTCAGGGCTTCGTACTCTTTGGTCATGTCTTTTTCTTGGGTCATTGTTTTATTGAGTTTTTATGGGGTTTTAATATTTTTCTGAAAAGCAGGTGATTTTGGCCAAAACCGCAACATAACAAAAATTGACATTTTTGAGCTTTTC
>JAHWIP010000027.1 GCA_019322375.1 Candidatus Woesearchaeota archaeon | reverse complement strand
TGGATAAAAATAAAAAAAACAAACGAAACAGAACTTTCAAAATTAACTAACGAACTAAAAAGAAAAAACGAAAAAATAAAACCACTATACCTAACCAAAGAAAAAATAGAAAACCTAAAAAAAGAAGATAAAATCTTTTACTGCTCACTAATATTCGGCTCAATAATCCTGTACGGTGAAGAAATTGAAGTTTGACTATAACGAATGTATGAAAAAAGGGTTGCTAAGAAGAATTCCAGCATCAAAAATAAAAGCTGAAAGCAGCTTGAAAACAGCAGAGAAATGGCTGGAGGAAGCACACAAGAATCTTGATAGCAAAGCATTTAACTCCTGCTTACTAAATTGTTATGCCACAATGTTTCACTCTGCCAGAGCAATACTCTTCAAGGACGGATTCAGAGAAAAAAGCCATGCCTGCATTGCTAGATACCTCGAGCACGTATATGTTAAAAAAAACTTATTAGAACAAAAATGGATTCAACTACTAGACCACCAACGCGAATTAAGACATCAAGGACAATATAACTTCACATTTTCTGCAACCAAGAATGAATGCTTACAAGCATTAAAAACAGCCAAGGAATTCTTAAAAGAAATGAAAAAACTGCTCAAATAAACCCCCTTCTTTTATCACCACTAAACAATAACAACAAAATAGAAAGATTTATAAAGAGGAAAGAGGTAACTAGGGGAGAGATGATGAAATGAATCTAGAAAAAAGAATAATATTGCCACAAGAAGCACAACAATATAATAATCCAGAAGGCATAATTCTAAACACACAAGCAATGCCGATTACAAAAGAAAGAAACAAAATAATCGGGGCAGACGGATATACAATAAGTTCCTGGAGCACACCAACCATAGAAGAAAAAATAAAAGAAAAACCAGAAAAAGATTCTAAAAAAAGACCAGGCTGGCTAAAAACAACAGCCCTGGCAACAACCCTGGCACTAAGCATATTCGGAAGCACAATAACAAAACCACTAGCAAACCTGGCAGACAAATACTTCTTTAAAGAAAAAACACCGCCAATAATGCAAACCCTGAAAAATGCAGATTTTGGGATGACTGGGTGCAAAGGAAACCCAACAGACCCAAATGACCCAGAGCCAGAACCAGTACAAGTCAACCTAGCCTTTGCTATCTACAATCATATGACTGGTGACACAGGTAAAATGTATTTCAAAGATAATGTTTGGAGTGAAAGCACTCTTACCATAAAAATGAGTGACTTAACTAATTTAGGAGTAAAAGGGGTTGATGATAAAAGACTAATCCTATACAGTGATGGATTCATAGAAAACCTTGGATTCAGCAACACAGGAGAACTATCCATTGAAGTGCCAAGATACAACACAAAATACAACCTAGTACTGCCTCAAGCACTACAACCACCAGCAACCTATGACTGGGTGGACAACCAAAACGCCCAGCTACTCAAAAACAAACGCCATTATATTGTTTACAGAGCAGACCGTGACGGACAGCCACCAGCAAACTGGGACTCTAGGTTTAATTTTGACCAGGAAGCCCCATGGAAAGAAGCCTTTGACCAGCACAACCGAGCCTTAAACAGGGGATGGATTATCTGGGGTTCAATCACAAGAAGACCCAATGGCACCAGCGGAGATTTCAGCTATGGATATAGCGACTGCAGAACTCCTGATGGCAAAGAGCACATGGGCTTGCATGGAAGCACATTTGTTACTGTGAATGCAAAAATACTAACCTCATATGAGGGCTTTCTTAGAATTGGGAATTCAGAGATTTTTGAGAATGTTACGGGCACATATGACATGGGAGGAGGAGCTGGTTCTTGGGAAAAAATGACAGATGACAATGGCAACTTAAACTATACAGGAGAATGCCTGCTTGCTTATGTATTTGCAAAAGACCGTGCTTCAATGAACTTGAACTAAATTCTTAAATTAAATTTTTATTTTAAGCATAAATGCTTTCCTAAAAAATTAAAATTTTATGAAAACATTTATATATAACAAACCTCGTAATTAATATAAATCTTATTATCAAAAAAAAATTAAAAGAGGGAGAGTGATAGAATGAAAAACAAACACATATTTCTAAAAAAAACCTTTATAACAATAACTGTCCTGTTAATAATAATGCTAATGCCCTTGCTGGCATCAGCTGCTTGTGTAGGGTGCACATATGACTGCCCGTGTAACCATGACACACAACAGTGTGATTGTGATTCTCACACTGTTGATATTGGTGGGGGATGCGTATGTGATAATGGCAACTCTCCTGTACTATGTGCCCAATTAAACTATCCTGGTTTCTGTGAGTCATGCCATGAAGTTGTCCAGACATGCATATGTGATCCTAGCAGTACCTCAGCATATTGTGTGGATGGTAATACCCGAGCATATCCTCAAACAATAAGTCTTGGAGGAACCCGTACTTGCACAAATATAGTAACAGTGGATTGCACAGGAGGAGAGGTATGCCAGAATGGTTTCTGTGTTGAAACCGATGATTGCACCCCAGGCAGTACTTGCTGTGATAGTAGTGGCAATTTTATTAATAACAACCAGGACCCAAATAATGACTGTGGATTATGCCGGGTGTGTAATGGAGCAGGTGCTTGCAAGAATGCAAACGCAGGAACAGACGTTAATAATGAGTGTGGCACAGCCAACTGTGGAACAGGCACTTGTAATGGAGCAGGAGCATGCGGAGCATATAATGATGGGCAGCGACATAATTGTGCTTTGTGTGGTTATTGTAATGATGGTGATGTTGCTTGTGAGAACAGACCAACTACTTATCGTTGTAATGATAATTGGGCTTGCACTAGTCAACTGAATACAAACGGTGCTTATGGTGTTGGATATGGATACTCCACCAGGGGTTTTTGTGATGGCACAGGCACAGCAGCTGCTAATTGTGACCGCTCAAGCACTACCAGAAGCCTTGATGCTACTCTTGCTGCTTGTGAATGTTATGTCTCAGGAAGCCAAAGTACTTGCGGTAATGGAGAAACAGGCTGCTGGGATGCAGATGGAAGTGGAACATATGCAGATTGTTGTGGAGATGATGGCTCACTAGATGACTGGTGCGCAGGAGGATACACTGCTTGCTTAAATGGTGTGTTCAGCACTAATGGTGATTCTGCTACATATGTATGTACTTGTGGAGGAGGAGACTGGAATGTTGGAGGAGAAGTAGCAGCAACAACCTGCTGCGGTGATGATGCAGGAGAAAACTATATACAGAAGCAAAGATACGCCTCAGGTCAATGGAATGTTAATTGGGAGAGTGGAAATCCTGACCCTAATGATGATGCTTGCTGTAATAATGCTGGTGATTGTGTTGAAGCTAGCGCATGCACTTCTTCAGCACAACGAAAGTCTTGGCCTAGCTGGAATCATGCTGATAAAGTTGTTGGTTGTGATGCTGGTGCTACTAATAATCAATGGTATGACTTTGATGGAGGATCAAATCAGTGTGTAAACATAGGAGGGCTTAGCTGGGCTGCTTCAGGTGATGGAAACATAGGAGAATACGGAAGCAGTGCTAATGGAGGATCAGGTGGAACAGAGTGCTGTGGTGATGATTCAGGTGAAGTCAGATGCACTGATGACCAATGGGCAGGTAGCAATGATGTTGCCTGGGCTGGTGGAACAACCAGGTGCTGTAACACTGCTAATGATTGCGTTACTAATTCAGGAACATGTATCTTAAGTGGTTATAGTAATCCAGCTCATTTCGGAGACTCTGCTTATCTAAGAACAGGACTAAACCCAGGCGGAAACGATAACAAAGCTTACTGCTACAGATCGAATGGAGAAGATGGAGGAGCAGGATGGCTTGATTGTGATTATAACTCATGGTATAATACTTGGTGCACAGGAGGATGCGGTCCTTCTAGCGGAGGAGTAGCAAGCGGAGAAACATCAACACACGGAGAATACATAAACGGAGCAGCAACAGGAGTAGAATGCTGCGGAGATGACGCAGGAGAATACTACCAATCCGCAGATGTAGGCTCTACTAATATTTGCTGCAACTCAAACTCTGATTGTAATGTTAATGCTAATTGCAGAGCACCTGGCTGGTCTTCTGGAACCAGGTGTTGTTATGGGGATTCAAGGGTTGACAGTATTTATGCTGCTAATTGTTTGGGAGATGGAGATGTCTCAGGAAGCACATGTTATTATGGTCCTCAAAACAATAATTGTAACTCAGGCGTTGGATGGACTTGTACTGACGGAGCATCAGACAGCACATATGATCCTAATTGCTTTGACGCAGGAGATATAGATGGAAACACTTGCTGGTATGTTAGTCAAAACGATGTATGTGTTGCTGGAGTTGAAGGTGGATGGGAATGCAGTGGAGGAAGCTCAGATAGCTCATATGCAAACTGCCGGGAAAATGGAGAAATAGTAGGAACTACCTGCTATTATGGAAACCAAAACGATTTCTGTACACCAGGACAAGGATGGACTTGCACCAATAGCGATAGCATGACTTGCAACTCTGCTAATGAATGCAGTGCAACATGCGTTGGTAATGAATGCTTTTATTCAAACTCCGGCACATACACATGGGGAAGCCCAGGCTCAGAAAGCGCTTGCAACGACGGACATGACAACGACTGCGACGGCGAATGGGACTATGACACCCTTGACAGAGGACCAGCAGGCAATATTCCTCCTCATGGAGACAACAACTGCCCAGTAGGCGTCTCTGCTATTAATGGCCCTAACTCATTATGCCCAGGAGAAAACTTTGAAGTAAGATGCACATCAACAGTTGCAAATGTTAATAGTATTGAAGCAGGGATTGATACTGAAGGATCATGCATCTTTGACAGATGGAGCGGATCAGACGCAATCTTTGACTGCACATCACCAAGCTCAACAGGCTCATACACAGTAAGATGCGAAATAGACACAAGCAGGTCTTACCAATCAGGAGGCGACAGAACATACTCACTAACAGTAGGAGGAAGCGGCTGCTGCTCAGGATATGGAAACTCAGGTGACTGCAATGGTGATATTGGTTGTGACTGGTGCCTTCAATGCAACAACCTACAATACAGCGGAGGACCAAACAGATGCGTAAGCGAAGGCAACTGCAACTACATATGCGATGACTCAAGATGCAGTGCAGTATGCGACCCAAGCAGTGGATGCCCACAACAAACAAGATGCAATGGAAACAGATGGCAAACCAATGATGCTAACTGTCAAGGAGACTGCACATGCAACTACTGGGGATGGGTAGACGGAACATGCACACAATCAGTAGACAACAACTGCGGAAGCGCAAACTGCGATGATAATAATGATTGCAATGACTTTAATGCATCAACCAGTGACTCATGCAACTTTGGCACATGCACATGCGAAAACACACCAATACTAACAAGCTGCCCAGGAGGAGGATGTGAGCCAGGAGAGAACACTGTTAACTGTTGTGAAGACTGCGGAACAAACTGCGGAGACGGAGCATGCAACTGCGGAGAAAACAGCGTTAACTGCTGCGATGACTGCGGAACAAACTGCGGAGACGGAGCATGCAACTGCGGAGAAAACAGCGTTAACTGCTGCGATGACTGCGGAACAAGCTGCGGAGACGGAGCATGCAACTGCGATGAAAACTGCAGCACATGCCCAGCAGACTGCGGAATATGCCCAGCAAACTGTCCAAACACAGTATGCGATGCAGGAGAAGACAGTGTTAACTGCTGCGAAGACTGCGGAACAAACTGCGGAGACGGAGCATGCAACTGCGATGAAAACTGCAGCACATGCCCAGCAGACTGCGGAATATGCCCACCACCAGGATGCAACCCAGGAACATGCAACACCACCACCAGAAGATACTGCCTACCAAACGCAACATGGACACCACAAGACGACCCAGAATACTGCCTACAATGCCCAAACTGCGGAGACACACAATGCAACTGCGGAGAAACATTTGCACTCTGCCCAGCAGACTGCCCAGCACCAGGATGCACACCAGACACATGCAACACAACAACAAGAAGATTCTGCTTATCAGACAGCACATGGTCACCTCAAGACGGAAGCGCATACTGCGGAAACTGCACAAACTGCCCAGACGGAACATGCAACTGCGGAGAAGACTTTGCACTCTGCCCAGCAGACTGCCCAGCAGCCCCAGTAGAAATATGTGATGATGATAATGATAATGATGGTGATACTTGGATTGATGGAATGGACTGGAACTGCCCTGAAGGAGCTGGTTTAAACCTTGGAAGTACTTACAGAGGATGCGATGACACAGATCCTCTGCAACAAGGAGAACAAGATGACCCTGCTCAGTGTAGTGACCCTGATTGTACTGATGGTTGGGGTTATCTAGACAGAGATGATTTCAAGTGCTGCGACTTATGCACAGGAATACACCCAGACACTAATGAATTAATGATGTGGGATAACTCTGTTTATGACCAAAACTACTTTAATGATTTCTGCGGAGTAGAAATGGAAGACTGGGAAACACTGGGAGGAGAATACTGCTGCGGAGACGACACAGACGAATACTACAAAAACACCTCAATGAACGACAACCCAAACGACGACAGCCCAGTACTACACGCCTGCTGCGACAACCCAAACGACTGCGTAGATGAAAACGGAAGCTGCCAAATAGGACAAGAAGAAATATTCGACCTATGCATAGACGGACTAGACAACGACTGCGACGGAAGAATAGACGCAGAAGACACCAACTGCTCAGGAATAGTCACAGGATACGTACACGACGAAATAGAAATAGGAATACCACAAGCAACAATAATAGGAAGCCCACCAGGAAAAGCAGCAGAATACGAAAGCTCTGCCACAACCAACTCAACAGGAGGCTATGCCATCTTCGACGCGCTAGTAGGAGAATACAGCTTCATGGCAAGAAAAGAAGGATACGACGACAACATAACAATAGTAGATGTAACAACAGACACTGTGATTTATGTAAACTTCACACTAAGAAACGGAAGCTGCCACGCAGACTGCACAGACGCAAAAGGAAACTGCAACCCAGCATGCGAAGGAGTAACAATAGGAGGAGACACATGCACATTCATAAGCGACCTATGCCACCACAGAGAAAAAAACTTCACAGCAACAGAGACAATAAACGGAATAATATACGCCTATGAATGCTGCGAAGGACCAGCAAAAACCGGATACACAGCAGTACAAGCACAAATAACAGGAGACGTAGAAGACCTATTCGTACTAAGCACAGTAGTAAAATACCAAGGAAGCGACGCAATACTAAACATAGCAGTATGGAGCAACGAATAAATTATTTTTTAATTTTGCTTAATCATGATGAATGATAAAGATGATAAAAGAACTTGTTCTAAGCATTGCTATTGCCTGGTTGTTTGGTAAAGTATTAAAAACAATTATTGACTGGGTTAAGGAAAAGAAAATAAGTTTAAAAGTCTTGTTCTATGACGGAGGCATGCCTTCCCTGCACACAATAGCTGTGGTTTCTTTAGCCACTGGCTTGTTCTTGGAAACAGGCTTTTCTTACTGGTTTGTTATTAGTGTTATCCTTGCTTTAATTGTTATTAATGATGCCTTAAATGTCAGATGGATTACACAGAACCAGTCAAAGGCAATAAACAAGTTAATCATGGATAAGCCTGGTTTTAAAAAGCTAAGCGAGCATGTTGGGCATAAGCCAGTTGATGTTCTTGTTGGTTTGGTAATAGGGATTGTTATTCCGGTAATTGTTTATGCTATTTTATAGAAAAGTTTTTCTTTTTAGAAAGCTTTTTAAAATGCTTTCTCATACTTTGCACTATTGCCTCCGTAGCATAGTGGCTAGTGCAGTAGATTATGTATGAACTGAAACTTGTAGCCACTGCAAGAGATCTACAGGTCGTGGGTTCGAATCCCACCGGAGGCTCTACCTTTCTTAAACTAAATAACTAAGTTTAAAATTATCAATAGTTTTTTATATGTATTCTGTCAATTCATCTATGTAAATGAAAAAACTTGTTATCCTTATAATAATTTTAATGATATTCCTAATTGCTGGATGTACTCAGCAAACAGACCAACCTCCTTCTTCAGAACAACAGGTTGGTGAAGAAATAGGTTCTGAACCAACCAATATTGATATCCCTCAAAGCATGGATTACCATGATGTTTATGTTTTTAATTGTGAGCCTAGTCAAGAGTTTCCCATAGAGTCAGACGAGAGCACTATTACTTTAACAGGAGAACTCATTTCC
Organism: Candidatus Woesearchaeota archaeon; assembly: GCA_019322375.1. GTDB lineage: Archaea > Nanobdellota > Nanobdellia > Woesearchaeales > SM23-78 > SM23-78. The sequence goes on along the minus strand of JAHWIP010000027.1, from coordinate 29,738 downwards.
AGCTCTCATTTTTCTAGAAAATCACCTTATCTGTCCTGTAACCTTGTTGATGATTACATTTTATGGGATGCTGAGAAAGATGAGTGTTTAAGAGATTATGACACCTTATTATATGACAGAAAAAAGGAGTTTGAAGGAAAAAAACAAGTAATTACTATCAAAGGATATTATAAAGGAGAGTTCATACCTGAAGAATACGAGAAATTTTATCTTGTTGATATCCCTGATTATGAATATGTTTGTTGTAATGTGTGCTGCAACAAAGAAAGTCCCTTGTTCCAAGAAACTAAGAAGTGTTTCTGGTTTAAAAAAGGAGATGAAAAGCCTTTTCCTTATCCTGAGATGTTAATCAATTAAATTTAAATAAACACAAGGATTTCTTTTTTTCATGAAGGGGTGGCTTGTATTTTTTGTTTTGTTGGTTGTATTATTAGCTAGTTGCACTACTGAAAAAACCATCCTTGAAAAAAAAGAAAAATCAGAACTTGCTAAAACTGAACAAGAACAAAAAGAAACAGGAGGTGAGTTTATGGGTAAAGTATTATTTATCATTGCTCAGATTGGTTATCAGGATAAAGAGCTGGGAACACCTAAAGAGATAGTTGAAAATGCTGGTTACAAAGCAGAGGTTGCTTCTTTAACAACAGACACTGCCAGTGGTGCATTAGGAGGAAGGCTTAAGCCTGACCTTGCTGTTAAAGATGCAAACATTGATGACTATGATTTAATCGTGGTTGTTGGTGGCCCTGGTTCTCCTGAGCTAGCAAAACATAACGAAGTGCTTAATCTTTTAAGCCAAGCAAAAGAAAATAATAAAAAACTCGGAGCCATCTGCCTTGCACCCATGGTGTTAGCCAAAGCAGGTGTTCTGCAAGGCAAAAGAGCAACAGTGTTCAAGACTTCTGAATCAATTGCTGCTCTTGAGCAAGGAGGAGCAAGCCTTGAGGAAAAAGATGTTGTTGTTGATACAGATTTAGTGACTGCTAATGGCCCAGGTGCTGCACAGGATTTTGGGGATGAGCTGGTGAGGTTGGTGCAGGGGTGAGTTTTCGTTCCAAATAAGTAAACTATTTATATCATTACTTTTAATGTTAGTGTTATGACTGAGGTTCATAAGAGACATATTAAAAAACCTGTGTATGGCTTGTTTAGGATTATTGAAAAGATTAGCTTTTCCCAGGTGTTTACTTTCTGGCTGGTTATGATTATTCTTTTTGGAGGAACTTTTTTTCTGCTTGCTCTTGTGCCTGGGAACTCTCTTAAGTACGGGGGTGAGGTTATTACTTATGACTTAGGAGGTTTTGTTGACAGCTTGTACTTTTCTTTTATTACTGCTACCAGTCTTGGCTATGGTGATGTTGCTCCTGTGGGTCTTAGTAAGTTTTTGGCTGGGTTTGAGGTTATTCTTGGCTTAATTATTTATGGTGTGCTTATTTCCAAATTAGTTGGTGTTAAGCAGGAAGTGCTGCTTGAGGAGGTCTATAATATTAGTTATGAAGAAGTTATTGACAGGCTCAGGAGCGGGTTGTATCTTTTCAGGGCTGATATTAACAGGGCTCTTGAGAAAGTTGAGAATGACACTATTAAGCAGAGAGAGGTGCAGGATTTGTGGATTTTCTTTTCTGGGCTTGACACCACTCTGATTAATATTAAGAATCTTATTATTCCCGGCAGGAGTGAGAAGTATTATCACAAGACTATTGATGCTTTCAGGCTTGAATTGTTTCTTAACAGCATCCAGTTGTCCATGGATAAGATTGTTGAGCTTCTAAAAGCTCTAAAGAGCCATAAGCTTAAATGGAAGAATGAGTTGTTAGTGACAAGCATTGAGGATGATGTCCAGGTGGTGAGGAATATTGTTGATTACTTATTCAAGAAAGGCGCTGAGAAAAAAGTGATTGACAAGCTTGAAGAATTACAAAAAACTCTTGATATTATTGAGACTGAGTTAGGAGAGAAAAATAAAAAAGATAAGGATGCTAAAAAAGAGAAGCAAAAGTAAATTTCTTTATTTCTTCATCTTCTCTAGTTCTCTTATTCTTCTTCTTATCTTCTTGGCATATTTCTTCTGGTCTGTTCCCTTCTTAAGCCTTTTTGCAAGCACTGGGTCTCCAAGCACGTTTAATACCCAGTTATAGAAGTCGTTCTTTTCCTTGTTAACGTGTTGCTTAAAAACTTTTTTGCCACAAGCTTCTATAGTGCTTACAAGTTCATATATATTCCTTGCAGTTGTTCCGTTAGCAAACCAGAAGGCTTGGCCTGAGTCAGGGACATCTGAGAGTGCTTTATGAGCGTCTACCAATTAAACATCACCTCTTTTTAATGTAAAACTGATTATGGATAAGGAGATATAAATATTTTTTGAGTAAAAACCGAAATCTTTTTAAATTTCAACATATTTACAATATTCAATAAATAATAAAAATAGTAAAAATAAAATGCCTCTCGACGAGATAGACAAGGAATTCATAGAATTCTACCAAACAGCCAGCAGAGTGCAAGGCGTAGATGCCTCCCTAGGCACAATACTTGGTGTTCTTTACCTTGAACCAGAAGAAATATCTATGGAAGGCTTGGCCAAGAAAACAGGCTACAGCCGGGCATCAATATGCAACAAGATAAAGATGTTTGAGCCAGCAGGCTTTGTAAAAAGAATAAGAAAGCCAGGCACAAAAAAAGTTTTCTTGCGTGCTGAAAAAAATGTGCTTGAAATCCTTAAAAAAGGCTTTACAATGAAGCATGATTTAGTAATCAACCTTGCTAAGGAAAAAATACCAAAAATAGTAGAAAAGTACAAAGACAAGAAACTAACACAAGAACAAAAGGAAAAACTCAGAATCATAGATAATTATTATAAACAAATGCTAAAATTCGAAATATTAATAAATGAAATGCTGAAAAAAATAGATGAGATGAAATGATACAAAAAACAAAGTTTTCTGAACATCAATCAAAAAGATTGATGAGCAAAAAAACATCCAAACCAATAATAGAACTAAGGAATGTATGGAAAATCTACCAGATGGGAGATGGAGGTGTAAAAGTAAATGCTCTGCGAGGCCTGGACCTGGCTGTGAAAAAAGGAGAGTTTTTATCCATAATGGGCCCTTCAGGCTCTGGAAAAAGCACAGCCATGAACATGATAGGAGCCCTGGACATACCAACCAAAGGAAAAATCCTGCTTGAAGGACAGGACATCGCATTACTAACAGAATCAGACTTAGCCCAGATAAGAGGAAGAAAGATAGGCTTTATATTCCAGCAGTTCAATCTTATCCCAACTTTAAGTGCAGTAGAAAACATCATGCTGCCCATGATATTCCAGAACATACCCAGGCATGAAAGAGTGGAAAGAGCAAGCAACCTCTTAAGAATGGTAGACTTAGGTGACAGGATTTATCACAGGCCAACAGAGCTCTCAGGCGGAGAGCAGCAAAGAGTGGCAATAGCAAGAGCTCTTTCAAATAATCCTGATGTTGTGCTTGCAGACGAGCCAACAGGAAACCTGGATTCAAAAACAGGAGAAACAGTAATGGATTTCCTGAAAAAACTGCATAAAAAAGAAGGAAAAACAATTATTATGGTCACGCATGATGTGAATATAGCCAGAAGAGCAGACAGAACAGAGTATCTGCTTGACGGCAGAATAATAAAAACCAAAAAAAATATTATTAAGAAAAGAGGAAGGTGATAAAATGAGACCAAACAATATCGTAATAAAAGTGTTAATAGCAACAATAGTAGTTTTGATGCTAGCAATGAGTGTAAATGCCCAATACTCTAGTTTTCCACAGGTAACTGTTACACTCATAAACCAGGAGCCTGACCCAGTAGCACCAGGCAGCACAGTTGAAATGAAGTTCAGAATTGAGAATGAAGGCGGAGGAGTGGCTGAGGATGTAGAAGCAATACTAGTGCTAAAATATCCTTTCTCATTTTATGGAGATGCTGAAGTAAAAAGCCTGGGAACCCTGGCAGGCAGCCAGATTGGTGACATAGGTGTAAGAGAAGAATGGGACTTGCTAGTTGATACTGGAGCAACAACAGGAGACCACACAGTAGAGTTCTGGTATAGAATAAACAATGGCATCTGGATAAAATCAGGAGAATACAATATCACTGTTAGGTCAAGAGAAGCTGTGCTGGCAATTAATGAGATAAGAACAGACAGAGATAACATAATCCCTGGAACCAGAACCAAGGTTTCTTTTGTCTTAGAAAACCTTGCAGACAACACTCTTAGTGGTATCAAATTAAACCTGGATATATATAGTGAAGTTACTTTAACCACTTCAGTAACCTTTATAGAGCTGCCATTCACACCTATAGGCTCTGGAAATGAGAAAACCCTTAAGAGTCTCAGAACAGGAGAATCCAGGGAAATAGTGTTTGACTTGTTCACAGATGCTGATGCAGAGTCAAAAGCCTACAAGGTGCCTTACACCCTGACTTATTCTGATTCATCAGGAGAAAATTTCACCAGAACAGGAATCCTAGGGCTGCTGGTAGAGTCAACCCCTGACTTATCAGTAAACATTGAGAGCACAGAAATATATACAGCAGGAGGGAAAGGAAAAGTAGAGATAAAACTGGTTAACAAAGGCTTTACAGATATAAAGTTCCTTGATGTACTGCTAACAGAAACAGATGATTTCAAGATAATCTCAAACCCAGATGTATACATTGGAGAGCTTGACTCTGATGATTATGAAACAGCTGAATATGATTTAATGGTGAGCAAGGAAGTCAAGGACCAGGTTACTCTGCCATTAAGAGTTGATTACAGGGATGCTAATGGAAACCTCTACACCAAAGATGTGCCCTTAACCCTGGAACTCTTCTCAGGAGAAGAGCTAAGACAAAGAACTAATGGTGCTGGGTTTCCTTGGGGAACAATAATCATAATTATTGTGATAGTTGCCATAGTGATTTACTTTGTTAGAAAGAGGAGAAAGAACAAGCAGAGAAAAGGCTGAAAACTATTTTTTTATCCTTTTTTTCATTTGTATTTCATCAGTATATTAATATAAAATCACTTCATTGTAAAATGTTCACTGATTATTTTAGAATAGCTTTTAGAAGTCTTGCCAAGAGAAGGCTAAGAACCTATCTCACCATGATAGGCATCTTCATAGGAATAGCAGCAGTTGTTTCTCTGATAGGATTAGGCCAGGGCTTAAGGGTTGCTATAACCTCTCAATTCGGTTTTCTTGGAACAGACATCCTTTCTGTTCAGGCTTCAGGGGTTACTTTTGGAGGGCCGCCTGGCTCAGGAGCTGTAACACCACTAACAACTGACCTTGTGGATAAAATTGAAAAGGTCAATGGCGTGGATGCTGTTATTGCAAGATATATTGAGAGCGGAACCATGGAGTTCAATAATGAGCAGGTGATAGGCTTTGCCATGTCTGTACCTGAAGGAGATAAAAGAAAAATAATTGAGAAAATGGCAAACCTTGAAACAGAGCAGGGAAGATTATTAAGAGACGATGATACTAAAGGTGTTCTTCTTGGTAATGACTTTACAAAAGATGACATGTTTGGCAGAGGAATAAGCTCAGGTGACAGGATACTGCTTAATGATGTTGAGTTTAGGGTTGTTGGCATATTAGAGAAAAAAGGAAGTTTTATGTTTGACCAGGCAGTGTTAGTTAATGAACAAAGCATGATTGACTTTTTAGACACAGACGAGGATGAAGTTGATATTATTGCTGTAAAAGTCAAAGATGAGAAAGAAATAGATGCTGTACAGGAAAGAATTGAAAGGCTTCTAAGAAAAGAAAGAGATGTTGATCTAGGAGAAGAAGATTTTGAGGTGCAGAGCCCGCAAGCAATGCTTGAATCGCTGGACTCAACCCTATTCGCAATCCAGTTATTTATCACAATAATAGCACTAATATCCCTGCTTGTAGGAGGAATTGGCATAATGAACACCATGTACACTGCTGTACTTGAAAGAACCAAGGAAATAGGAATAATGAAGGCGATAGGTGCAAGAAACTCAACCATATTCACGCTCTTCTTTATTGAATCAGGCTTCCTGGGAATGGTGGGAGGAATAATAGGCATAGTCCTTGGAATGATATTTGCCTATGGACTGGCAGCTATTGGAAGAGTTGCCCTTGGCGCTGACCTAATACAGGCAAGCATTGGATTTGATTTAATCATTGGAGCATTATTGTTTTCATTTGTACTTGGGACAATATTTGGAGTGCTGCCTGCTGTCAGGGCTTCAAAACTTAACCCTGTCGACTCATTAAGGAGTGTAAAATAACATGGCTATAATAAAACTAGATGAAATAATATATGCATTGAAAAACTTAAGAAACAGAAAGATGAGAAGCGGTCTTTCTATTCTTTCCATACTAATTGGTATCACAGCAATATTTGCTCTTGTAAGCTTTGGCTTAGGAATACAAATTTATATGGATACATTAGCAGAAGAAGCAGGGGCAAATCAATTATATATCCAGCCCAAAGGAGCAGGCATTCCTGGATTAGATGAAAACTTCTTTTTAACCCAGGATGATATAGACTTTGTAGCAAAGATAAATGGAGTAAAAGACATAACAGGAGCTTACTTTAAAGCAGGAGAATTAAGATTCAAAGACGAAGTCACGTATTACTTTGTGCTTGGCACTGACATTGATGACCTGGAATTCATAATGGAAAGCTTTAATGTCGAGGTAGAAAAAGGCAGGGGCTTAAAAAAAGGAGATATGAATAAAGCAGTGCTTGGATATAATTATTTGCTTGAAAAAAGAATATTTGACAAACCCTTAAAAGTAGGGGACAAGGTTGAGATTAATGGAGAACCCTTTGAGATAGTTGGGTTCTACAGCGAAATAGGAAACCCTGGTGATGATGCACAAATGTACATAACCCTGGAAGCATTTGAAGAGTTGTATCCTGAAAACGCAGGCCAGTTTGGTTATGTGCTTTTAAACGCAGAAAAAGGAGTTAATCCAACAGAACTAGCAGAAAAGATTACTGACAAGCTAAGAAAACACAGAGGAGAGGAAGAAGGAAAAGAAACCTTTTTTGTGCAGAGTTTTGAAGATATAATGGAAATCTTTGGAAGCATAATCCAGGTGCTTAACGGAATCCTAGTGCTAATAGCACTTATTTCTCTAATAGTTGCTTCTGTTAATATAATGAACACCATGTACACTGCTGTGCTTGAAAGAACCAAAGAGATAGGAATAATGAAAGCAGTAGGTGCAAGGAACGCCAATATATTGGTTGTTTTTGTGTTTGAATCAGGCTTCTTGGGAATGATGGGAGGAATAATAGGAGTGCTGCTGGGCTATGTAGTGGCAAGCATAGGAGGGATAGTAGCAGCACAAGCAGGTTACAGCATGTTGCAGCCAGCCTTTCCATGGTACTTAATACTTGGATGCATCTTATTCTCATTCCTAGTAGGAGCAGGCTCAGGCTTGTTCCCAGCAATAAGAGCATCAAAGCAGAAGCCTGTGGACGCTTTGCGTTATGAGTAATTCAATGCCCAAAAATATTGAAAATATTTTTGTGTGCTCTTAGATACGAATAACTTAATAAATAGATAGATGTTTCTCATATATATGGGGTGAAGTGCATGACTGAACAAGACTATCTAAAAGATGAATTAAATGCTTTACAACTAGCTATAAAAACAGAGCTGGATATCAGGAAGTTCTACCTGGATAATGCTGATAAGATGAAGAATGAGCTTGCAAAAAAAACTTTTATGTTTCTGGCTGATGAAGAGCTAAGGCATGTTGATGCAATTCATGCTTTTAATAAATCTATAAAAGAAGGAACACAGCCTGTGATTGATGCTGGAACAGAGGACGAGGCTATTAACAGGGGCAAGGAGTTCTTCTCAACCAGCATGAAAGCTGTTGCTGAGAAAACAATTGCTGGTGAGGATGATATTGCTGTGTATGAGCTGGGCTTGCAAATGGAGCAGAACGGGTATAACTTTTATAAAAAAGCATTTGACAAAGCAGAGCATCAGAATGTTAAAAAGCTTTTTGAGTTCCTGATGAAAGAAGAAAATGCTCATTATGCACTTATAAGCAATGCAATCAATTACTTGAAAAGCCCTGATGATTTTTTCCAAGACCAGGAGAGCTGGTTTTTCGAGGGTTAACAAACGTAAGTTTGGTGACCACAAAAACTTATGTTTTTGATGGTTAATAACAAATTTTAAATAAAATAAAATAAAAACCATAAAAAGAGGTGTTGTGTTGCTGGACCCAAGTAAAATTTCAAGATATATCTTCATAGTATTACTCCTAATCCTGCTCTATCTTGCTTTCCTGCTGGTCCAGCCTTTCTTCACATATATATTCCTTGGCTTAATACTGACTATTGCTGTTTATCCTTTTTACAAGTGGTTCTCCAAGAGAATTAAGCATAAAAGAACAAGCAGTGTTATTGCTATTATTCTCATCTTACTAATAATAATCATTCCTTCATTCATTGTTGTGAGCGCTCTTGTGAAACAGACAGCAAACTTTTTCAACTCTTTTGAACCAGGCTCTCTTGATAATATCAACAATTATCTTGTTAATGCTTTTGGGCCAAGAGCAGACATTAGCGATAACATTAATGAGCTCATTACTAACACCAAAGACTTTATTGTGAAATCAGCTTTTACAATAGCAGGCTCTGTAGCTGAGATTGTTCTTGGACTGTTTGTCATGTTCTTTATAATGTATTATGGCTTTGTAGAAGGAGAGAAATGGTTTTCCCAGATAAAAGATGTTATTCCTTTTTCCAAGAAAAGAAGGGAAAGACTGGTAAGGGAAATCAAGAATGTTACCCAGGCAGTTATTTACGGCCAGATATTCATAGCAGTGCTCCAGGGAATCCTTGGAGGCATAGGCTTCTTTATTGTAGGCATACCCAACCCTGTGTTCTGGGGTTTTGTAATGACTATCCTGGCTTTTTTACCCATTGTTGGCACAGGCATGGTATGGGCTCCTGCTGGCATAATCCTAATTATTAATGGTAATGTCTGGTGGGGTATCTTCCTGCTTGTTTATGGTTTCTTTATGATAGCAGGCATTGATAATATCTTAAGACCAAGAATTATTTCTGGCAAAGGAAAGATTCATCCAATCGTAGCCTTGGTTGGTCTTCTTGGAGGATTAAAAGTGTTTGGCTTCCTGGGAATAATCATAGGGCCATTAATAGCAGCCTTGTTCATAGCAATGGCAGAATTCTATTATGAGGATTATGTTAAGGGGAAGAGCTAGGTGTTGCTCTTCATTTTCTTCAGATAATCCCTCAACTTAACTTTAATCTTTTCTTTCAACTCTTTATCAAAACCCAGTTTATCATCCAGCTTATCAACTTCTTCATCCCAGTCAACATCAGGCAGTTTTGTTAGGGTTCCTTTGAATTCTCTGCCAGCTTTTTTTATTCCCTGCTCAACAATCCTTGCTTCTTTTGAATTGAATTTTCTTATTGCAGGAAACTTGGTTACTGCACTTGCACCTGCCTTTAAAACCCATTCTGCATATTCAGGATTTTTTGGTGTGAGGCCAGCCATTATCTCAAGTTCAGGGAATCTTTTCCTTGTCTGCGCAATCCACCAGGCATAGTATTCTGGCTCAGGGCTTTTATCAAATCCGCTTCCTTTAACAGGCTTTAAAGCATAAAAAGTGATTCTGTCGAGCTTGTTTTTCTCAATGAATTCAAATAATGAATCAATATCTTTTTTTGTTTCACCAAGTCCAATGATTATGCAGGCGCTCTTCTTAAAACCAAAACCATTCAATGACTGCAGCATCTCTTCATAAGGTTTAATTGGCTTATCAGGACATATTTCGTCATGCAGCTCAGATGCTGTTGTCTCTATTGATGCGCATATTCCCTCAACATAAGGCTTGAGTTGCTCCAGTTTTTTCTCATCAAATAATCCCAGGTTTATCCAAATCTTTTCTCCATAAACTATACAAACATTCTTTATTATCTCAAGCAGTTCTTCAAAAGCATAAGAATTGCATCCTCCTGTAAGAAACTCTATTCTCCAGCCAAGCTGCTTGGCAATAAAAGCTTCTGCAAGTATTGAAGCCATGCTTCTCTTTGCCTGCTCAGGAGTTTTTTTCACTTTGGCATTTTGATAAGCCCTAAAACAGAACTTGCAGCTGGCTGTTTCACAGTACCAGCTAATGAATATGCATTTACCAAACCAGGTTGTTGAAAGTGTTGACTGGATAGTATTCATATCAAGAAAAGAAACAGGGTTTATTTAAAAAGTTTTTATCTTATTTCATAGCTTGCTTCCATAGTATATTAAAATATTCTAGAAAGCTATTAGATACATCTTGCGATTTAATATGAATAGCACTTATTTTTTTGGAAAAAATAATGATTACTGTTCTGTCTTTATATATATTAATTGATACAGGCGAGGTGTGTTCTATGAATCTGGTCGTCGTGCCGGCGTATCTTTTTGTAGAGTAGTTCTTGCTTGCAGCCTTTTTTTGGCGCATATTATAGAGCATTTTTGTTTTTATTTTTTTGTCTTCTCTGAGTTCGTGTATTTTCTGAAAAAAGGCAATAATAACATTTTCATCCATTCCATTAGTGCCTCCAATTACATAACAGGTTTCTCCTTTTCTCAGCATTTCTACTTGTTCTCTGAATATAATCTCAAGGCCTTTTAGTCCTGTTAATAATTCAACTTCTTGCTCTTTTTTTGATGAGTTGAACTGCAGAAGAAGGGAGGGCAGGATTTCTTTAGTTTGCTTTTCTATTTCTGTAATACTTTGTTTTTTATCTTCTAGATAGTTTAGTATTTGCTTTGGATTCACAGGTTTGAAGTGTTTTACTTTGTTTTTTAGATAGATAGAAACTAGCCCTTTCTGCTGTAGTTTTTCTAGTAGTTCATACATCTTTGAGCCTGTAATCTTTGACTTATTTACTATATCGCTTCTTGTTGAGTCGCCTAGTTCTAGTAATGCTAGGTATACTTTTATTTCTGAACCTGTGAGCCCGATTTCTCTTAAAACGCTTTCATTCATAGGTACCCTTAAGGGAACCCTAATATTTAAATATTAGTTACTACTTATTAATAGCTAAGATAAAACGGTGATTGTATGAAAGGACTAAAGAAAAAGACTATCACAACTACCTTAATAGGATTAGCATGCCTTGTTGCATGCACTCAACCAGAAAAAGTACCTGAATACAAAGAACCAGGAGTAACCAGTTACTTCGAAGGAATACATCCTCAAATACGAAGCCGCGCAAGGTATAGCGCTGTAACAGTAAGAACAGATTTTAATAACGACGGTTTATATGACCTGGAAGAAATCTATACACAACACACAGCACCAGACCCAACAGAGGTTAATGTCAGAGAAGGATACATAAAATGGCTTGAAGCCTTTGTAGATACATTTCCTGAGAAAAACAAGCCAAGACTTGAAAAATTAAGAGAAAGAGGAATATTAAAAATAAGAAAACCAGAATACTTTGATCATATATACTAAAGATTCACATAAAAACATTACCAAGTAATAAATTATGAGTAAGATGATTATTATGAAAGAAAGACTTGAACATAAAACAGAAGAAATGATAAAAAGAGAGAATAAAAAATGGCTGGCAATACGATTTGCAGTAGTATCAAGTCTGATATCAGCAAGTATTATTGGCATACTACTTCAAAAACCAGAACATGAATATTCTACATTAAAAAGCCCAATACCAACACCTAAAGAAAATCAACAAATAATCTTACACCCAGAGTATTTGCGTGGATATCTTGCAGTAGGATACATTCTTTTAACAGATGTTGATTTCGATGGAAGGTGGGATGTCGCAGAAAGAGTGAGGGCAGGGTTCACAACAGGAGATGCTAGTCATAAAGTCTTCTTTAAAAAAGGATATGGACCTGCGCAGAGCATACCTGACTTTATCAAAGCAGAATATGTTGATGAAAAATTCTTTGAACCATACCAATAAGAAAATTCACCCATACATCTCATGCATCAGCTCTATGAATGATGCTGCACTCCAGGCCTGGCTTAAGCATCCCTGGCTTTTCATGTGCTTTGCACTGCTCAGCTCTGCGCAGCATCCTATGAATCCTGAGAACAGCATTTCTTCCTTGCTGGCATGAACAATGGCTCTTATGTATTTTGAATAATATCTTTTATCAAGCCTGTGCATTGCAATGGCTGCATAGTTGTTAACATAATACCATGAGTCTCCGTTATGATAACTAGCATCGTCTTCTCCTGTATATTCTGGCTTGAATAATGGACTTGTGTGCTCTATTGTTGACAGCCCTCCCCAGCCAAGCCAAAGCTCTTTAAGAGCTTTATCAAAGGCTTTTTTCCATTCTTTTTTTGTTAGCAAACCAGGATATATATAATATGCTAAAAATATGTTCGGCCTGATGTTTCCACTCAGCATATCATTGTCAACACAATCATACAGTGCTCCTTGCTTAAAAAACTCTTTTCTCACTCTTTGCTTGTGCTCTTTTTCAAGGCTTTTAAATATCTGTTTTGACTTTGTTATGCCTGCTATCTGGTTATGCAGGTTAATCATTGCCAGAAACAAGGCTTGTATTTCTATGCATGCTCCTTTTCTGTTAGCAGGCTTTGTATCCATCCAGGTCTCCTGCTCATTATTAATAATTAATCCATTATCTGAGTGGTGATGAGCCAGGTCTTGGATTGCTTTTTCCAGTGCTCTCTTAATCTTTATAAGGTCCGACACTGACAAGTACTCGCTAATAATCTTTTTTGAAAATAATAAGTGAATATAATCCTTTATTCTTACAAAGAGCCAGCCAACAGCATCAATACTTTTAATATCACCAGGGCTGCCTGGCAAACGATTAGGAATAAGGCCATCATCAGCTATGCTGTGCAGGTATTTGAATAATATGTTTTTTATAAGGTAATACTTGTCTTTTAGCATTAAGGCTTTCAGGCTTATAAGCTCGTCTCTTGCCCAGAACTGATAAAACCAGGGCAGGCCTGCAAATACTCCTACGCTTCGCTCCTCTGTCTCAGCACTTACAAGCAAGTCGTCCAGGGCTTTTAAAGCAGTGTTAAGAGCCAGGTTTTTGCTTGTGAAAGCATGAGTCATGTATTTTTTATAAGAGTTAATCAGGTGTTTTCTATTCTCATAAACCTTTCTTGCATGCTCCTTGGCATCTTTCTTGTTATCTGAAAAAGAAAACACCAGGTCCAGGTGGTTGTTGACTTTTATGCTCAAAGCTTTGTAAGTGTAAAACTCTGATTTTGACTTTCTCCCAGCATCATATGAATAATTCTTCTTAACCCATTCATCTAATTGCTTGTAATCTTTTGTTTTTTTAACTCCTTTTATCACAAGAAACCTGGTTTTGTCAAGCACAGATAATGATTCATCAGTGTACTTATCATATCTTATGATTATATTATCATCTTTTTCATTCTTTGCAATAGTATAGATTTTTCCTTTATCATCATAATCAAACATGGCTCTGAAATCAAGCTCTAAAACAATTTCCCCTATGTAGTTCTTAACAGAGTAAAGCATTGATTCATTAAAAAGATTAAAACTCTCTGAGACATTGTCTGAGTAAAGCCTTTGAACATTAAAGAAATTATTTTTAATAGAGCTCATCTTCTTGTTAAGCTTGATATTCTCAACTGTTTTGTAAAGCTCCCAGTTCTTGCTGTCAAAAAAGAACAAGCCCTGCATATGAGTAAAATTGTTTTCTCCAAGAGAGATATAATTTCCTCTCTTATTAGTTATTAGAAAACTGACAGGCACTTTGACATGCTCATCAACTCTTTTTTTATTAAAAGAATGGATTATGTGCAAGTATTCAACCCCTTTTTCCTCTTTTTTCCTTTTTTCCCTTTTGTTTATTTATTTCTCTTTTTTCTAAACGCTTTCTTTTTATTTGTTCTTCTTCCCAGCACCCTTAACAACGCAGTGATCTCCTATGTTAAGATGCTTAAAAGCGCCTGTGACCTGGCATTCCTCTCCAATAATTGAGTCATCTAGGTTAGCATCAGTAATTTTTGTGTTCTCCCCAATAACACTTTCCTTTACAATACTATTAATTATTTCTGTTCCTTTTGCAATAGTCACATGAGGCCCAACAGTAGAGCCTTTTATTGTTACATCATCAGCTATATGAACAGGAGGAATAATCTTGCTGTTCTCTGTTTTTATTTCCTTGTGCCTGCCTTTTTTTAAGAGTTCTTTATGGGACTCAAGAAAGGTCTCTGGTTTTCCTGTGTCATACCATCCTTTTACTGTTGGACAAATAATTTTTGCTCCTTTTTTGATCATATAACCAAAGGCATCTGTTAAATAAAACTCTCCCTTAGGTCTAATATCATTATCATAAATGTATTTTATTCCTTCATACATTAATTTATAATCCTTCATAAAATACATGCCAATGTTTGCAAGCTTTGAAACAGGCTTGTCAGGTTTTTCAACCATTTCTATCATGTATCCGTCCTTGCCCATCACCATAACTCCAAAGCGCTGGTAATCCTCTACTTCCTGAGCCCAGATAATTCCAGACTCGTCATCCTTTAGCTTATTAATAATGCTTAGGTCTGCTTCAAAGATTGTGTCTACAAAGATAATAAGAACTGGTTCATCAATGTATTTCTCTGCTAGCCTAACTGCTCCTGCAGTTCCATCCCTAACCTTTTGCTCGATAAAACGAGTCTTAAAATCATAGTGCTTTTTTACATAATCTTCTATCTTTTGAGCAAGATGGCCTGTTATAAAGATTATTTCAGAAATCTTAATATCTCCTTTTTTATCATGAGATTCCAGTTCATCAAGAATATGCTTAAGAGATGATTTGCCAGCAATGTTTATCAAAGGCTTTGGTTTTGAATGAGTGTGAGGCCTCATTCTCTTGCCTTCTCCTGCTAATGGTATTATCACTTTCATTATTGAACCCCCTCCTTTTTCAAATAAACAACTATACGATATTTATAAACATTATGGTATATATAACCATATCACCCTTAAAGCACAAACTTTTTATAAGCAAATCTTAACTATGAATATATGCCCTCGATTATTGATTTGCCAGGAACAGTTGCTAGTCTTAGTGAAGCAGAAAAGGAATTGTTCTACCGCTTTTTCAGGATTAAGAGGGGCACTGGAAGACTGGTTCTGCCTAAAGAAATGAAGGAATGGGCAAAGAAAACCTTTGGTAATCCTGCTGATGTAGAGGAGCAAAGGATTGTAAAGGTGCTTGATATCCATGTGTATGAAGAATCCCTGTTTAATGAGCTCAGAGCAAAAAGGCCTATGCAGGTAAAGGAAAAAGAGAATCTGCAGCAAATCATTGCACAGAGTGAAGGAGGTCCTTTTAGCAAGCCTCTTAGCATGACGCCGGCAGATACTTTTGGCAGGATTAAAGGCAGGCACTGTGTTTCTGCCAGCAATGTTGCCAAGTATGATGGAACCCACGGGTTAATAATATTTAAAAAACATGATCCTCTTGATTTTAATGAGAAAGAAGTTCAGGATTATTTTAAGACTGCCTTGAAATGGTTTAAAAAAGCTTATAAGAGTAATAAAAAAGCTGTTTATCCTTTTCTTTTATGGAACTGCTTGTGGAGGGCAGCTGCCAGTATTGTTCACGGCCACATGCAGCTAGTGCTTGGAGAAGGCTTTCATTATGCAGATGCTGAGAATGATAAAAAAGCCATAAAAGAATATCATAATAAATATGAGTGTGATTTCTTCTCTGATTTATACAAAGTCCATGAACTTATTGGATTAGGTTTTGAAACAAAAGAAATCAAGGTTTTCGCCAGCATTGTTCCCAGAGAGGACAAGCAGGTCACTATTATTTCCAAAAAACTGGACAAGACTTGTGTTAATATCATATATAAGGTTGTGCAGTGCTTAAAAAAGGATTTTGGAGTTATGAGCTTTAACCTGGGAACAGTTTTCCCTCCTCTTAACAATGACCCTGCTTGGAAGGATTTCCCAGTTATCACAAGGATTGTTGACAGGGGCAAGCTCAGCAACAAAACAACAGACATCGGCGGAATGGAAATCTATGACATGGGAAACGTGATATTAACAGACCCTTACAGAGTGATAGAGAAGGTTAAGGGGTATTTCTAGATTAATTATTTTTTGGATTTATTATTCTCCAAAGCCCTGTTATGCGCTACTATTTCACAATCTTTATAAAGCTTTCTAGTCTCTGAAGGGCATGAAAAAAACAGAGTTTCCTTGTACACTTCCAGAAAAAAAAGCAGATTCGATTGCGGCCGTTAAAGAGTTTGCAACCCAAGGGCCTTGGAGAACTAAGTCTGAAGGAGAATTAAATGTTCTTCTAAAGATGCCTCTGCAAATATTGAGCAGCTACCTCTCATATGATATGAATGAATTAGCAAACATTTCTGAGGACATCCGCGGGTTAAGATTATACTCTGTTAGGAAACTGAAAAAAGGTAGCCGCGGCGGTGGCGAGTTCCATAGGATAAGGAAAGAGATTGTAATTGGGATGGAAGGCAGAGTGCAGTATGAATTCGAAGATGTTTATAAAAATAAAAGAACAGCGCTGCTTTTACCTGATAATGGGTTTTTTATCCCCCAGTTCATGATGCACTCCTATGAGGTAATAGAAGATAGTGGCCTGTTGGTAGTTGCAAATACGCTTTTCAACCCATTAAATCCAGCAACCCATGACACGTACTCTGCGGAAATATTTCAGGTATTGCAGCAGCATTACAAAAAGATGTAAACAAGAATTAATGCTTATTTCTCCAAAGCCCTGTTATGCGCCATTATGTAGAACTTGATAAAGTGCTTCCAGTCTGCCAGGTTGGATATGTATTTTGCGTTTATCTTGTTCTGCACTCTTTCTGCATGGTCAAGATTAGCATATTTGTACATGGTGTCTGCAAGGTCTTGTACTACCTGCTCCCTTGTTCTTTCAAACCTTTTAAGAACATATATGCCTGCGTGTTCTTTTAAGAGCTTGTTATGTATGAACCTGCCAAACCCTGCTAGGTCACTGGTTATTGAGGCTATTCCCATGGCTGCTGCTTCCAGGGGTGTGTATCCCCAGGACTCATAGTATGAAGGAAATATTCCAAAGTGGCAGCCTGCCATTGCATCATAGGCTGGCAGGTCAAGCAAGCCATCATTGCCTGTCAGGTAAACCGGGTACACTATTACTTTTACTTTGTCATCAGGCTTGTTGTCAAGTCCTTCTGCTAGTAAGCCTTGAATAACAGGGTCTTTTGCTTCATTCTCAATATTATGGGTTAGGACCGAGGGGTTGCCGCTTCTCTGAAAGGTCAGTACATTGCTTTTTACTTCTCTCATAAATTCTTTTTCAAAAAAGCTTTCCTCAACGCTCAGGGTTCTTGATATAAAGTCATTAACAATTTGTTGCATGATCTGGTTGGATTTCATGTCCACAAGGCTTTTTATGTGCCTGTAATAATTTTTGTTCTCAAGCAGCTCTACTTTTATGCCGTATGTCCTCATAGGCACCCAGAAAAACACACTTACAGTGCGGGGAGTATCATTTTTCTTAAGTCTTCTGTTAAGCTCGCCCAGGGCTTTTATAAATATATCAATGCCTTTGTTATGAAACTCATATCTGCCTGCAATAAAAAAGGTCAGGTTTTTATTTAGTTCAAAGGTGTAGTAAGGAAAGAAGTGATAAGTCAGGAACTCTCTTATTATGTTCCTGCAAGTAACATGCTTGATTGAGGTTTCCTCTATGGTTGGAAACCTTTCTATTTCTATTCCATTAAGCACAAGCACATCTGCTTTTCTTCCCAGGAGTTTTTCAGCTTCTATGCTGGTTATCTCGCTCACAGTTGTAAACACCCCTGTGTTGTTGGCGCATGCCACTTCCATTGTGTGCTTAGAAGTAATATTATATTCCTTGGCTTTTTGTGATGGGTCAAATTTGCCTAGCTGGTCATAGAGGTCAAAGCCGTTTCCAGCAAGGGTTCTGCCAAGCATTGTTGCATGGGTTGTGAAAACAGTTCCTATTTTTGAATTTATGGATTTCAGGTAGAGCATGCCTGCTCCTGCAAGCCACTCATGAAAATGAGCTATTATCTTCATCTTGGGAAGAGCATGACCTATTTTTTCCAGGAGCATGCCTACGCACCATGACCATACTATTGGCTCATCAAAATCATAGGGCGCGCTTAATGAGTCCACTTTGTAATCTTCCCATAGCTTTGTCTTTATTTTATCTTTCTCTGAAAAGAAACTCTGAAAATCCACCAGGATTACACGCGGCTCTCCACGCACCTCCCATTTTCCATAATAACATTTTATTCCGCAGGTCTTTAAATCAAAGAATATTTTTCTAAGAAAATCAGGGGGTTCTATTTGCTGAACCTCAACCTCTGCTTTGTCCTTGAAATAAGGGCCTATCAAAAAATAATTAGTATAATATTCCATCATGTAAGGAGCCTTGGTTTTTATAACTGTGTTTATGCCTCCGGCTTTGTTGCATACCTCCCAGGACACTTCAAATACATAGTCTGCGTTTGCTCGTATCAATGTTCCACCATAAATTATAAAACTTAAGTTACCAAGTTATAAAGTAATAAAACTATGAAACTATGAATTAATCAGGGCTTAAGGTTAAATATTATCCCCAGCATTATCAAGCCAAAGATAAGCCCCAGCACAAACCCATAGATAAATTCTTTTACAACAAACTTGGTGTAGTCAGGATGTTCTATTCGGCGATGCTTTGGTTTTTTTGTTGTTTTGTGTATTGCCTGGCTAAGCACATGCTTGGCTTCATCAACTATGCCTTTAATATCTTTCCCTGATAATTCTTTCTCTTTTCCCTGGCTAATTATTTTGTTTTTGGGTATTATCAGCCTCTTAAGCTTTTCATGAGACTTCATTTTATGCTTCTTTTCCCTAAAAAACTCGTTTAGTATTATGATTAATCCTTCTCTTTCAGATACTTCTCTCATGTTCTGGGCAAGTTTTCTCTCTTCAAAAACTCCTTCAACCCAGTTGGCAAAGTCATTTCTTTCATTATTAACATGATGTCTGAACTCTGCTTCGCTCATTTGATTAAGAATTTCCTTAAGTTCTTTTATGCTAGAAGCTTTTCTTCCATCAGCAAAATGGAAGCATTTATCATCTGTAAGCATTTTTAACCACCTCTTTTTTGATTTAAAACCGATTATGAAAAAAATTAAAATTTTTACCATAACTTGTGAGTTATGTGTTTATAGATTACCAACTGCATATGCTTCTTGTCTTTTGTGCCTGCCATTTTCTCTGCTAACTCTATATCCTTGAATATGTCCTTAACCCAGTTGGCAAAGTCATTGCCATCAGCCCTTACATGGTGGTTAAAGACTTGTTCTTCAAGCTTGTCCATTAGGTCTGCTAGTTCCTTTACATTCCTTACAGGCATGCCGTTGCACAGAATAAAATAATGCTTTTTCGGTGCGTTCTTGGTCACTACTGTTCTTCTGGTTGTTTTTTTGCGTCTGGTTTTCTTCTTAGGTGGTCTTCCTCTTTTCTTTCTTTTCCTCTTATTATTCTTGGTTTTTCTAGGCATGGTGTTTTTTTACCTCACCTCTTTTTGTGTATTAATAAAATCATGATTTGTCTATCATGTGAATATCAAGCAGGTTCTCGCTTGGCTGCTCGCTTATAAAGCTCTGGGTAAATAAACCTGTATCAGAGCTGTGAGTGTAGATTTTAGGGCTGGTTAAAGCTTCTTTTTGTTTCTTAAAATCCCTGACTCTTATAACAATATCATTCAGCACATTCATAAATGCAATAAAGCCTTCGTACGGGGAGTCATAAGGATTAAAGTATTTGTGCACATCCCCATCAGAAAACCATTTGATGCACATATAGTAGAAGTGGTCGCTTGTGGTTAGTTTTCTCCATTCCCCTATTAACTCCTGGTTTTTTGTTTCTTTCACAAGTTTCCCTACTCTGTAAAGCTCATTAGCTGATGCATTCTGTAATGAATTGCCAAGCCAGGCGCTTAGGTCCCGCTCAATATCAGCCCATGACAGGAAGTGGTGGATGTCAAGTTCTGAGACAGAATCATATCTTTCAGCAGCTTCGCTTACTGTGACAAATTCATTATCAGGGTGTTTTAGTATTTCTTCTGGAAGATGCTTAAGGAATTCAAAGATGCCTGTGTCTTCCCACTGGTGCTCTCCAAAAGTTTCATAGTCCATGAACAGGTTCACTACATTGCCATTGCCATTGGTTGCTGATATCCATTGTGCATACTTCTCAACTGTTAATGGGTGTTCTTTCCATCCTTTGTTACTAAACCTAAAGGCTACATCATCGCTAAGCTTGTAATTTTTGAGCATGAGCTTCATTTTCTCAGCTGTTTTAGGGGTGTAGATAAAATTAGGGCTTCTCCATCCTAATACATGGTCTGCTCCTTCTGCCAATATGGTTTTATAGCCTAAGCCTTGCACAAAGTTGGCAAGCTCATTATTGTATATTAATTCTGTATTTCTGAAAACCTTTGCTTCCTGGCCAAATAACTCCTTGATTTTCTTTTTGTGCTTGTTTACTTGTTCTTTGAATTCCTCTTTGTCATAGAGAAAGGATAATGAGTGGTAATAAGTCTCATTAAGGAATTCTACACATCCTGTCCTTGCCAGCTCTCTAAAGGAGTAAAGCACTTCTGGTGCATATTTTTCAAACTGCTCAAGAGCCATGCCTGAGATGCAAAAGCTTACCTTGAACTGTCTTTTGCTTTCTTTATGCTTATTGATTAGTTCCAGGAGCAGTTTATTTGTGGGCAGATAACATTTTTTTGCTACTTTCTTTATTATCTCCTTGTTCTTGTGCTCATCAAAATAATCAGATTTATTGCCAATATCAAAAACACTGTACTTTCTCAGCCTTAGGGGCTGGTGAACTTGGAAATAAAAGCAAATCGATACCATATTTACACTACCTCTTACCTCTTCATTCTTACTAGTTCATCATAAACAGCTATGCATTGCTTTGCAGGCCCTTCCCAGGTCAGGGTTCTTACTTCAAAGGCTCCGTGGTGCTTTAGCTGGTCATGCAGGCTTCTGTAATGCAGAAGCGCCAGGATTTTGCCTGCTATATCATCTACATCCCAAAAATCCACTTTTAACACATGGTTAAGCACTTCTGAAACCCCTGACTGCCTGGATATAATTGCTGGTGTTTCCTGCCACATGGCTTCCAAGGGCACTATGCCAAAGGGTTCTGATACTGATGGCATCACAAACACATCTGCTATTCTATTGAGCTTTGCCACTTCTTCTCTGTTTACAAAGCCTGGGAAAATAAATTTATCTGCAATTCCTAGCTCTGCTACCCGTTCAATAATTCTTGGCAGCATATCGCCTGTTCCTGCCATTATGAACTTCACATTCGGCTCTTTTTCAACCACTTTCCTGGCTGCTTCTACAAAGTAATCAGGGCCTTTTTGCAGGGTTATTCTGCCTATGAACAGCACGATTTTATCTGTTTCTTTTATCTTGCTTGCATCATGGAAAATGGTTTTATCCATTGCTTCTGCAGCATTATGCACTACTCTTATTTTCCACTCAGGCACTCCATAATTATTCATTAGCCTTTGTTTTATGAAATTGCTAACCACTATCACCAGGTCTGCTTTGTGCATTCCCTCGCGCTCAATATCATACACTCTTTGATTAACACTCATGCCTCCTGTTTTGTCAAACTCTGTTATGTGCACATGCACTACCATGGGTTTTCCTGTTGCTTCTTTGGCTGCTATTGCTGCTGGAAAGGTCCAGTGGTCATGGGCATGGATTACATCAAAGTCTTCTTGTTGTGCTATAAGCTTTACTTTTCTTGCAAATAAATATGCTTCCTGGAATACATTTGGCCCGTACAAGGCTTTTGCCCTGTCTTTTGGTGATAATGAGAGCAGGTATTTCCTGAACTCTTCTTCATAGCCTTCTGGGGTTATGTATGCTCCCAGCAGGCTGTCTATCTCTTTTAACTGAAAGCGCATTCTTGGGAAGAGCTGGTCTGCTACCAGGATTTTCATATAGTCACTGCGTATCATCCTTGGCCCAAATGGCATGACATAGGTTACTTCTATGTTTTGCTCACACAAGGCTTTGGTCAGATGATAGCAGACCATGCCTACTCCGCCTGCAAAAAAAGGCGGCAATTCCCACCCTAACATTAACACTTTCAAGTTGGTTTCTCACCTTCTTTTTTCCCAGGAAAAAACCTGAAAAAAACATTCTTTTTTGTTTATTTTATTCCTAATTTTTTTGCAATGTTTAATCTTTTTTTACGATTATTTTTGTTTTATTTTTTCTTATTTTTTTCGATTTTTTATCGTCGGTAAAATATGCTTAATTTTTTATTAATTTTGTTTATATTTTTCTTTTTTTGAAGAAAAATATTCAAAATTCATTTTTGAATTTTGTTTATTTTTGGTTATTTTATTCGGTTTTTTTCAGTTATTTTTTTCTTAATTTTTCCTTATTTTTTAACTTAATTTTAATATATTTTTATCTAGTTTATGTTTTTTCAAAGATAGTTTTATAACTTATTTCTAATATTTTTTTCCTCACCTTAATCATTCAGACTTAAGATTAATAGATGTATTTTATTCTTTATAAAGTTTTGTGAAATGTATCACACAAATATTAATTTGAAGTTACTTAAGTTATTAACTAAAGTATTTATTAGAAAAATTTATAAAGTCAATGAGCAGGATTGTATATATGGAATATGAAGACCTGCTCACAAAGAGCAAATGGAGCATACTAAAGGAGTTGGCAAAAGGAGAAAAGTCAGCAACAGAGATAGCTAAGAAAACCAGCCAGAGCACAGCCAATGTGACCCAGCAGCTCAGGCTGCTAGAAGCATATAACATAGTAAAAAAAGCAAAGCAGGAAGTCAAGGAAGGCAAAAGAAGAGCAGGCAAGCCCAAGACACCATATGTATTAAGCCAGGAAATAGTGCTAGCAAGCATGCTAAAGCCAGGCATAGCAGATAAAAAGCTCTTAAAACTAAGAGAGCTGGATGAATGCCATAAATGCTTATTAAACATATTATTTATATTAAAGCCAGAAGACCATTACTACTTAATCAAATTCATATGCAACACTGACATGATAAAAAAAGCAGACACAATAGGCTATCTAAAATCAGATGAAAAAGAGATAGAGATAACCATAATAACAGAGCACATCAAAGAGGTAAGAGAGAAGTACAGCAACATGAATATCCCTGGGCTGGAAGGCAAAACCAAAAAGATTATAAGCTGGAGCCATAATAAGAAAGAAGTAGAAGAAGGAATCGAAAGGAAAGAGGAATATTTTATTAATTTAATAAAGAATAGTAAGGAACTTATAGACAAAAAAGAATATTTAAAAGAACTAAGACAAAAAATATAAGTAAGAGGTGGGCGGAGAGACAAGCATGAACAAGCTGACAAGGCTCATTGACAATCTAAGTGAAAAAGATTTAAAACTGCTAAAAAAAGACTTGGAAACTGGGAATATAGAAAAATTAATAAACAGGAAACTCCAAGAAAAAAGAGAGGAGGACTTTAACAAGGTATGCCCTGTTTGCCAAAGCTCGATAAAGGAGGAGAGCTTAGCCTTGATATTTGGTCCTGCAGGGTTAAGGAAAAAAGCTAGTTTTTGCGCTCTTGACTGCCTGGAATATTTTTTAAACAAGGTAAAGCAAACAAAAGAAAAAAGATTATAAAGTAGAGAGGTATATCCATGTGGATGCTTAGAAAAGAGCTTGAGATTAGAAAAGAAAATCTTATCTTCACCTTAAAGAGTAAAAAGGATTTCTTAGAACTGGAAAAACAGCACCAGATATATGGAGCAATAAAAGAGCTTGACCATGTGCTTGGATTAATAGAGCATCACAGAGAAGAAGAAGTCATGAACAAGCCAAGGAAACTAGTGCTTAACAATGATATCACAGGAGAAGAAAGTGTGATGAAAGAAAAGAAAAGAAAAACCATAAAGTTCAAGTCACCGCTAAAGATTAAATTTGCAAAGAGCGACGCTTAGCACGCATAAAGATTTTTCCATTACGATTCTCTAACTGTCTGTGGCATACAGAATTATCTTCTTCATTAATAGTAACAAAGTTGTACTTCCTAGATTGCTTATCTTCTTGTAATGAAATAAATTCCAAATTAACCCCCCAAAACTCAGGCAATGAAACCCTTATTATTTTTAAATTTTATTGACTAGATATACATAAAGGTATGTTAATAGCGAAAAGTATTTAAGTGGTTGCTGGCTTCTCATACATAGGGGGTGCAGGTAATACTCACCAAATAGATTGAGCTCTGTAGAAAATGGATGAAGCAGAATTCGAAGAACTCATGCGAATACAGCGAATGGCGCTCAGAACAGTAACAAATGAATCAGAAACAGATGACAAAATAAAACTAATGAACATAATCAACAACATGATGACTGGCAGCAAGAAAAAAATCCAAAAAGAAAGCATAATCATAGAAGCCCAGCTGGAAGGAATGGGAGAAACAGATGTGGACAGATTCATAGACCTCCTTAAAAAAGACAGAATGATAACAGAGCCAGAAGAAGGGTTTATTTCTGTGATTTGAATAAATTTTTATTTCTTAGGTTGAGAATCCATTCTCCAAGTGCCGTTAGGACCTTTCATACCCCTGTGTGTATAATCTCCTCCTGCTGTAATAACATTATCAGGTTTTATTATTTCACCAGAATAATGAATAATCCTAAAGTTATAGTCATCAAAGAATCCTTTTGATCGAATAGCGCGAGAACGTACATAAGGTAAATTAGGATAGGCTTTGTCAAATTTTATTTGACTCCCGAGGATAGTTCCTATTATTCCAGACTCACCAAAATGGTCATTGGTTCTTGCAAGAAATAAACCAGAATCAGGAAGATAATCAAGGATCCATAAAGAAAAGTCAGCTTTTCTAGGATCATCTGGGTAATCTAGGGAACTTTCCTTGTATGACTCAAACCATCCTTTAAAAACAACATCTGTTAATTCATCTTTTGACCACATATTACTACTTTGGAAAAGATAAAAAGTATAAATAGTTTTCGTTTAATAAAATAAGAAATTTCAAAACCCAAACAAAACCAACCCTTATTTCAAACCACTTGTCTCCAATGGATGTATTATTATCTCATTTGGGTCTTTTAGGCTGAATTCTACTTCTCCACCTTTATGAAGGTTTAGGGCTTCGCTTACTTCTTTGGGTATTCTTAGGATTAAGTTGCTTTTAACCTTGCTTAATTTTAAATGATATTTGTGTTTTTTCAGTTTGTTTAGTAATAATATTTTTTCTGCTTTTTCTGGGTTGTAATATGTTTCTCCGCAAGCACCACACTTCCATCCGTCAAGGTCATAGTTGTTAAACTTTAAGTGTTTCACATATTTTGCAGTCTTTCCGCACATACATTTCATTCCTTTCATCTTCTTCATTTTTTTCTCCTCCTTAATTTCTTTTTAGTAAATTTACCTACATGTTTTATCAAATAAACATCTTCTTGGTACAAGTAATTATATGATTTTACTATAACAACATTATAAGTGTCATTCCCAGAGTCCATCCATTTTTCAATTGTGTCTTTTCCTCTTTTTCTTGGTGCATAACCACTCTCTAATATTTCCTTACAATCCTCAATCGTAAGTCCGTATTTTAATAATTCTCTTGCAGCGCTTTTGGATGGAATTAGTCTTATCTTTTTGTATCTAATATTAAACATATTCTATCAACCTATGTCTTGGGAATATGTTATATTATTTAAATGTTTCTATTTAATCTGGAGAATATCTAGAATATTTAAAACCCAAACAACGTTTTCTGACTAGCACCGGCTATGATTTCATCAAAGGTCTGGTTGTAAAATACAAGAACAGCATCTGCTATTGGCTTGATTTGTTTTTCTATGTAGTGCTCATAATCTATTTTGTGTTTTTGTTTTTGTATTGGCTCTGGGCCTGTGCTTGTTATTACATACTCTATTAAAGTGCTTTTCAGGTCTTTGCCTAGCAGTCTTGCTGCTTTTACATGCGGAGGAGTAGTCTTTATATATTCTGCTACTCCTTTTCTTATGGATTTCCTGTAGATTAATTCTTGGTCATGCTTGCCTTGCTTTATTTCCTTGACTATCTTTTTTATATATCCTGCTACTTCTTGCTTATGAAAGATTTTGTTAAACAGTTCTTGCTGAAAAGTCTTTGCAATATCTGTCCAGTCACGCCTAACAAATTCTAATCCTACAATATCTATTTTTTCTTTGCCTTTATCATCAACTAATAATCCTGCATATCTTTTTTTGCTTCCGGTTTCTGAGTGCCTTATTCTTGGCATTAAAAAGCGCTTGTAAACTTTTTCAAACTCTAATTCCATAAAGTTCTTTCTTTTATACTCTTTTATTGTGTGCTTGGTAAAGAACTTGTTAATATCCCTGGCTATCTTTTTACCATTCTTGTCAGCATCTTTATAACTCTCAACTTTTAGATTGACAAAAATCGAATCAGTATCACTATAGATAACTTCATAACCCATTTCTTCCACTTTTTTTGCAGTTGTTTTTATTATGTGCTGTGCAAAATAAGTGATTGCATTTGCTATATCCCTGCTGTAAAACCTAAAGGTTGGGTTTGCAAACACTCCAAAGAATGAGTTCATTAATATCTTGATTGCATGCCTTGCCAGTTCATCTTTTTTCTTTCTTGCTTTTTCTCTTTGCACCCAGAGCTTTTGGATAATCAATGGCAGGATTCCGTCCTGGTTCTTAAAACAGGCACCATTAGGTGCTTTTACAAGATTTTTTCCTTTGCCACTAGGAACAAAGCTCCAGGGGTCAATATTAAAGGTTCGAATTACACTTGGGTACAGGCTTTTAAAGTCACACACTATCACATAGTCATATATGCCTGGCTTTGGGTTCATAACATAGCCTCCTCTTATTCTTTCCTCTCTTGTTTCAAAGCCTGCACTTGGAGCTATAAGTCCTTTTTTTCTTAGCTCTTTAAGGTATAATGAGTCAAGGCTTGCAATGCTTGCTCTTACCCTGTCAAGAGGCATGCCTGAGATTAATGAGCGCTGGATAGATAGATTAAAAGCAGTGCTTTTGTCCAGGATTTTGTAAGCTAATTCTGCATCTTTAAGATTATAGTTGGCTAGTAATTGTGGGTTATTTTTAAATGCTTTTTCTATTTTTTCCCATCTTTCAGGTCCTTCAAAAATCTTTGACTCATTCAGATATATTTTTGCTGCTGTGCTTAGCTTGTAGTCATCCAGCCATATGAAATTACTTTTTAGCACATGAATGCCGTCTAACACCATTCTGCCTGGAAAATCTGCTTTTGAATCCTGGAAAAATGAGTGATAAATCCTTAATCTGCAGGGCTTGTCTGTTCTTCCCAGGGTAAAAGGTAATTTATAATATTTGAACTTGGTGTCAAGAATTCTTAGGTCAAAGTCTATGAAGTTCCAGCCCACAATAACATCAGGATCTTGTTTAAGCACTAATTCCTTGAATTTTAATAAAAGTTCTTGCTCTGACTCAACACTAACAGCGTTTTTTAGCTTTTTTTTGCTTCTGATAATCACTTTTTTATAATCCTTTGAGTAAAGAGAGATTGAGTAGAGTTCTCTTGCTTTTTTGTCAGTTTCAATATCAACTGATAACACTTTAAGGTTTTTTGGGAAATAGTCTGCTGGCTTTAGCTGGGGGTTGTAGTAAACCCTGTTAATAAGCTCTCCTTTCTCATACTTGCCCTCAATATTAACAGAGCCCTGGACAAGTTTGTCAATCATGAATCTGTAAGCAAACCTTATGTCTGCTTCATAATGCTTGATATTATGTTCAGAAAATTTGTCTCTAAGCTTGGCAACCTCAGGAGGAACATTAAGGATTATTTTTGCAACTACTTCATTATCAAAGTTCTTAAGGCGGGTAGCTTCATAATCAAACTTCTCAATCTCCAAAGCCTTGTTTAAGTCTGCTTTTCTAATAAAGAAATAAGGCTTGAACTCATTGACAGCTAAAAAGGATTCTCCATTCTCAAGCCTGCCAAAAAGATGGATATACGCCTTGCCCTCCTTAACAACATACGCAGGATGGATGATGAAGCCCTTCATGTGTTTATGATAAGTTAAAGAAGTTTATATAGTTAATTGAAAAGGAAGTTCTATTCGTTGCTTTTCAGCCTTTTCAGGATTTTGTTCTTAAGAAGATTTGCATAAAGCTTAAATCCTAGCTTGTCCTGATTAAATTTCTCCTTGGTTATTGGCTCTCCATAATAATTTATGCCATTGCGCCTGGTTCTTATTCTCTCAAAAAAACTCCAATCAAGCTCAAGTTCTGGGTGCTTATAGCAAAGCCAAGCAAACAGGCACTGGTGATTTGAAGAACGAACCTTGTCAAAAGCCAGAAATGCTTCAACCAGGTTGTGAAGGGCGTCATAAAGCGAGTCATAACCAGCATTCCGTCTCTGCTTATCAGAATCATCTCTTGCACTTTCAATAAGCTCATCAGAAAGTTTTATATTTGATTTTATTTTTGCAACATCTACTTTGCGCGTTTCATTTAAGTAGCCTTTAGAAATACAATCATCATAATTTTCCTCCAGTGTCTTTTCTCGCGGCATATTTAATCAACTCAATAGGAATTTCTCTGCTGATAAGTTTTCCTTCCAATATGTTTCTTAACAAGCCAGGCCCAAATCTTTTTAGTTCTTTTTCATCCTTGCAAACAAAAATCTGAAATTCACGGCCTAGTTTTTGCTCATATTTCCAAGGGTCTAACTCGCTGTCATCCCCGTAAATAAACAAATCAATGTCGCTCTCATAGTACCAGTCCCAGTGTGCAAAGCTGCCAAAGATTATCACTGCTCTTGGTTTTTTAAGCGAGGCCAGGTGATCCAGTAATCCTGAGTTGTAAAGTTTTGCCATTGCAAAGAGCTTTTTCCTGTTCTGGTAATGTGGATGAGAGTGGTTGCTTATATAATGCGGCCTTTTTTTTTCGGGTTTTTTCCGGAGAACCAGTTTTTCTTTTGCAAAACGCTTAAGCCATTTATCAAGCTTGCTCTCAGCCAAACCAGTTTTTTTAGCTAATTCTGAGAAGTGCCAGTGCTTGGTTGGATAATTAAAAAATAATTCCAATAACTGGTTTTCCTTGCTCGGCCTTGCCATAATACTTCCCTTGAAGGGAAGTTAGTTTAAAAAGTTTTCTGTTGGTGAGGCAGATCAACAGCAAACCTAATGTTGCCGTAGAAACTTTTGCCTTTAACATCAAAGTCCAGTTGTCCTAAAAGCCTGTTGCCCCGCTTGATGTATTTTGAAAAGTTTATGTACATAGGAACATTTGTTTTCTCTTTTATTGGTTCTTTTGTAGTTATGCTTGAACTAATCTGCATTATCTCTCCAATTTCATTCTTTGTTTTATCTAATTCAAGGCAAATATAAGCAATTGCTAATTGACTAATAGCCCTGTAAGCAGTTATAACAGACCAGTGCCAGGAATTGTCTTTATCCCCTTCATAAGAATTCTCAAAATCAGTTCTTACATCAACAAATGATTGTACACACTCATGCTCTAAATCAATTCTGATTCGGCTAAATATAATCTCTTCTAAAGAAGAACCTGTATCAATGTATTCAGAAGTTATTTCCTTTGGCAAGCGGCTATAAAAATACCGAACACCTAGTTTTGAGAGTGTCATTTTCTATAATAACCTCTGCCCCCTACTGTTAAATC
>JAHWIP010000026.1 GCA_019322375.1 Candidatus Woesearchaeota archaeon | reverse complement strand
TATTGCGTGAAGGATCATATCCTTGTTCACATTTAATTAAATAATGGTGTGCGTTCATTTTGTCAAAAAGAAGTATTATTGCATTTATAAACGCTTCTTTTTTAGCGAGTCTGCCAATTGAAACTAACTGTTTATATGCGAATTCCTTGGTTTTTGGGGTTTTGGAGTGGTTTAGAGCAGGGTTTTTGATGGGTTTTAACTTGTTTTTTTGTCGTCTTAGTTGAGTGGTTCTTTTGTGATTTTCTTTTTCTCACTGGACATTTTCGGAATTCTTTCGTGCTTGACTGGACTTGTTAGCGTAGGGTTTATTAATTTGATTATCTTTTTTCTGGTTTTATGGACGAGCTTTATCTTTTGAAGAAAGAGGCTTTGAGGCGAGGGTTGAGTCATAGGACTGTTGTGACTTATTGTCAGTGTGTTAAGCAGTTCATGAGGAAGTGTAGAAAGGAGTTTTTGAAGGTTGGTAAGAAAGATATTACTGATTATATTGATTCCTTAGTTGAGAGAGGTGCCTGTGGTAATACTTTGAATGTTCATATTAATGCTTTGAGATTCTTGTTCCAGGAAGTTTTTGGTAGGAGGATTATGTTCCGGGTTAGGTATTCTAAGACTCCTAAGACTTTGCCTGTTTTTCTGACCAAGAACGAGGTTATTAGGTTGTTTGAAGCTGTAATTAATCCTAAGCACAGGCTTATTCTTGAGCTTATCTATTCTGCGGGTTTAAGGGTTGGAGAGGTTATCAGGCTTAAGAAGCAGGATTTGGAGTTTGAGAGGGGTATTGGCTGGGTTCGCAGAGGTAAGGGCGCTAAGAACAGGCCTTTTATTATTGCTAGATTATTGGTTCCTAAGCTTAAGTTACGTGTTGAGGCAAATTGCAAGTTTGGAAGTTATCTTTTTGTGGGTAGGAAGAACTCCCACATTTCTGTTAGGAGTGTTCAGGAGATTGTTAAACATGCTGCTGTTCAAGCTGGTATTAAAAAGAATGTTCATCCTCATACCCTTAGGCATAGCTTTGCAACTCATCTTGTTGAGAACGGCTATGAGGTTTGCGCTGTCCAGCCTTTGTTAGGGCATAATAGTGCTGAGACAACCATGGTTTATGTTCACATGGCTAGGCCTGCTTTGCTTGGTGTTAAGAGCCCTTATGATTCGTTGGCATTCAGTTAATATCAGTGTTTAATCGAAACATTTATATAGTCAAAATGACTATTAATTTATAGTATGGCTTGTGTGATGGATTTATGTACTGGAAAGAAATCAGAAGAAGCTCTCATTATAAAGAGCACCACAAGGCAACTCTTGCCTGGAGTGATGTTATAAGGTTAATCTATACTATAAAGAATAAACGCAGAAAAGGAAACAAAATTGAGATTGAAAATGAACGCTTTTATATTTTATGCCAAATCAAAGGAAAGGTGCTTTATGTTATAAATGTCAAGAAGAAGTGAAGCATTATGAAATCAAAAACTCTAAAAAAAACAAAGCAAGAAAAAACCTGTCCTAAGTGTGCTTCAGAAATGAAAACAGTCAAGGTGAAAATACAGGATGCAAGCAGACCTGTGACTAGTTATCAGTGTTCTAAGTGCGGCTATTTTGATTTTGAAGACAAATCAATAAAAAAAGCAATTGCTGAGATCAAGGCTAAAGAAGAGGCTTTGCAGATAAAACAGAAGATAATAAAACTCTCTCATGACAGATTAGGAATGTATATTAATCGTGATATAGCTAGGAGCCTGAATCTTACTGGAGGCGAAGAAGTTTTTGTCTCTGTGCCAGACAAGAAACACATGGTTGTAAGCATTAATCATTAACAGTTCTTGGTTTTCTATTTCTTTGTATCTTATATTAAAAAAATAAAAAAAGCCTTCACCATTGATCAGGTTTGGGGGGTGATACAAAAAGGTGAAGGCCAGAACTCAGGTTTAAAAGCTGACCATGAAAAAATAAAAGAAAAAACCCTCTGTTATTTCGAAAGATTTTTAATAATTATGTAGTTATCAGGAGTTAAGAGGTGATAAAACCTCAGAATTGAATTCTGGGAGAACTAATATGAGAAAATTATCAAAAGAAAGTTCAATAACACTTGCTGAGCTGCCTGCAACTCAAGATGGAACTCTCCAAGGAGAGCTAAGTCATAATGTATACAGTAGATTTGGGTTGCCTGCAAGAGCTATTCCTGCATTGGAAGGCATTTTAAGATTCAATGGATTCACTAATATTCGTTCTGTCAGGTCTTATGACCCAGAAATTATAAACAATTCTGAGGTGTATGGAGTATCTCCATTAATCAATACAACACCGCAGTCAGTAGAGTCTGTTAAAGCGTACAAAAAAGCAAATCCTAATGGAATTGCTATTGCTGGTGGCATGCCTCCTACATTCGAACCAAAAGCATGGCAAGAAGCAGGAATAGATATTATTTTTCTAGGAGAAGCAGATCAAGCAATAGTTGAAGTCATGGAACGTCTAGAACAAGGATATGAGCCAGGCAACTATCCTTTGGATGACATACTTAGTCTGATCTTCAGGAAGGGAAAGGACTATGTGCATACAGGAAAACAGGAATTTCTAACCCCTAAGGAATTAAGCAAGCTGCCTCACCCACATTACAGTGAAAAAACTAGAGTGGCTGTTATTGAAACCGCAAGAGGCTGTCCTCGTGGCTGCAGACACTGTGCTGTTACAACATATTGGGGAAAGTACAGAATGAAATCAGATGAATATGTTCTTGAAGAGTTAGAGCGAATTAAAGATATTGGAACATCACTCTTTTGGATAGATGACAATCTCACATTAAATCGCAAGCGTTCAATACCTCTTTTGAAGAGGATTAAAGACAATGGCCTGGCACGCCTAGGTTCAGCACAACTTGATGTAAGTGCGGCAAAAAGCCCAGAGCTTTTACAAGCACTTAAGGATGCAGGCATCTATTTCATTTACGTAGGAATAGAATCTATTTTTGATGATGTCCTAACAGATTTGGGAAAACCATTCAGCGCAAAGCAAACAAAAGAGGCAATAGAGATCTTTAGGGAAGCAGGATTGTTGGTTCATGGAATGACGATGTTCGGCGGTGACAAGGATACACCAGAAAGAATTAAAGAAGCATCAGCCTGGATAAAAGAACATGTATTCACAGTACAGCCATTTGCATATATTCCTCTTCCAGGAACCCCGTTCTGGGCTGAGATGCAAGAACAGGGAAGAATCCTTACTAATGAATACCATTTATATGATGGCCACGGAGTTATTGTAAGGCCAAAGAATTTCACTCCCATAGGGCTTCAGGACCCAATAGATAATCTGCTTCGGTCATTTTACTCCCCAGATCGTGAAAAGAACCTGGACAAGATACTGGAAAAATTCCCGAACAACCCAATTATAGGAAAGTTATTTTACAGGAACATTTCAAGGGGCATACTCAATGCTTTGAACAGTCCACAGCATAAAAATCATTTAGAGTTTCTTAAGAAAGTAAGTTAAGATTTATTAAAAAAAATAGCCTTCACCATTGATCAGGTTTGGGGGGGTGATACAAAAAGGTGAAGGCCAGAACTCAGGTTTAAAAGCTGACCATACAAAATGGAAAGGGGTAAAGGAAAATCCTTTACCTGTTTATTCAAAAATTTCTATGCCTAGCTCTTCTGAGAGCTCATTCCTGGATTCTTGCTGTTGCTGAGGAGTTAGTTTTCCTAGTATCCATGGGCTTTTTACTCCTGTTATAATAGTCATCACTGTTAGTTTTCCTTTCATGTCATCTGTTACTCTTGCTCCCCATATCACGTTTGCATCATCATCCATGTTTCCTGTTACTAGCTCTCCTGCCTTGCTTATCTCGTCCAGAGTCATGTCTGGGCCTCCATGAATGTGGATGATGGCTCCTGTTGCTCCTTCATAGCTGATGTCTAGCAGTGGATTGCTTAGTGCTCCTTGCACTGCTTCTTCTACTCTGTTATTAGTATCAGAAGCTCCTACTCCTATGCTTGCTACTCCGCCTTCTGTCATTATTGCTTTTACATCAGCATAGTCCAGGTTTACCAGGCTTGGCACTGCTATGGTTTCTACTATTCCTTTTATCATGGTTGCAATCAGTTCATTTGCTACTGCAAATGCTTGCTGTACTGGCAGGTTGCCTGCGATTTGAACCAGTCTGTTATTGTCTATGACTATGACTGTGTCTGATGTTTTTCTTAGTTGCTGTAAGCCGAACTCTGCTTTGTCTACTCTTGCCCTTTCAATCTTGAATGGCATGGTTACTGTGCCTATCACTATTGAGCCTACGTCTTTTGCTACTTGGGCTATTATTGGTGCTGCTCCTGTTCCTGTTCCACCGCCCATGCCTGCGCATATAAACACCATGTCTGATTCTTTAAGAGCATCTTTGATTGTGTTCATGCTCTCCTGCGCTGCTTCTGCACCTCTTTCCGGGAAGCCTCCGCATCCAAGTCCTCTTGTAACATCTTTTCCTATGAGGAACTTTCTGTCAG
>JAHWIP010000025.1 GCA_019322375.1 Candidatus Woesearchaeota archaeon | reverse complement strand
TAGTGGAATACAGCTTCCCTATTCACTCAGAGTTTCTTTACAGGAGCCATGCCAGCACAGAGCCTCTTAATGATTTCATTAGAAAAATAGACCAAATGGTGCTTCAGACCAAAGAGGAGAAGAGAAGCACAGAAAATAATTATTAATACCAGAATTTCTAACAAACTGCTTTGCTCAGAAAACTTTATAAAACCCTTTAACAATTAATCATGATAATGGCTGTCAGCAATGAAAAAATATATCTGGAAATGCTCAAAATAAAGAAATTACTGCACCAGAGCCTTGACCTGGAAAGAGAAATAGCCAAGATAGAAGAAGAAATAAAACTCTTTGAAGGCAGGCAGGTAGAGGAAGAGCAGATACTTGCCAAAGCAGTTAAGAGGAGAAAATTTAAATCAATCTTTGAATGGAAAAGAGCTATCTGGGACAGATGCAGTGCAAAGAAAGAGCATGTAACCCCTTCAATGATATCCTTTTTCTGCGACATACTAAAAGGACCCTGCAAGTTTGAGACCTGTCCAAAGAACACTATTGGAGGGGATTAAACACTTATTCTTTTCCAAAGAAAAACACTTATAAATTCCAACTTGTTCTATTGATACTAATGCGGGGGTGCCGGAGAAGCCTTATTGGCTCCGGACTCTGGAAAACGGGCAGGACTTAAGCATCGAATACAAGATGAGGATATCCTGTGACTTAGTGTCTACGTGGGTTCGAATCCCATCCCTCGCAGTTTTTATATTAGACTTTGCGTTGTGATTTAAATGCGTAAGGTAAAACCTTCAAAGCTGAAATGGCAAGACACAGGGCATGGCTACTCCAGAAAAGTACTCATGACAGTCAACAACATCGCAAAAAAAACTTGTAAAGTACAGTTTGTGTCGATTCCTCCGAACACCACTGTGATAACACATTATCATAAAGGGCAGAGCGAGTTAGAATACATCCTTACTGGTTCTGGCACTGTTAGTTCTGGAAAACAAATAATACGCTTGCGCCCTGGCACAATGTTCATAGTAGCGCCAGACGAACGTCATGAAGTCAGAAGCGGCCGAAAAGGTTTATTATTACTTGTTACAAAAGCCAACTATAGTGATGATACTGAATGGCTTGAATAATTTGCTCTGTCTGGGACTGTGTTAACTCTAAAAATGACCTTTGAAAAAGACAAGGAAAATGCTTTGAATAAAAAGGATTTGTCAGCCAAGGGCTGCTTGGATAAAAGAATTAAGCCATTGGTTGACTTGATTAATTCAATGGATGATTATTTTACTTCCAGCTCCTGCTCTGGAAGAATTCTGCTTCTTAAGGTTTCTGAAGAAGAAAAGAAAAAAAGGTCAAAATGGTTGTTTTTAAGCCATGAAAAGATTGATGCACCTGATATTCTATCTGCTTTAAAGGATTTGCCAGAGGAAGAGGTTTGGTTTAAGATGGAGCCTATGATTCTTCATATCTGCTGTAAAACAATTGATAATGCTGCTGAAATACTTGAAAGAATTAGTAAGCTAGGATTAACTCATTCAGGAATTTTTTCTTTAAAGAAAAAGATTGTTGTAGAGATTTTTGGCAATGAAAGGATTGAATGCATTGTTGCAAAGGATAGGGAGTTGCTTGTTAATGAAGACTATATCAGAGCACTAGTTGAAGCTGCTAATAACAAGCTTGAATTAACTCATAAAAAAATTGATGAATTACATAAGCTTTTTAAATAAACCAGATTTCAGGTGTTGTTATGAAGGAAAAAAAGAAAATAAAGGAAATCAAGAATCCTAAGGAGAACAGAATAAAAGTAGCTACTAAGAGCATATTGATTGGAAGGCTAAGTTTTGATAAGAAAAGCGATGAATACAAGACAGCTATTATAAGGCTTTTTGAAGTGAACAACCCTCATAAAAAGAATGTTTTTCCAACAAAGATATATAAATTTACAAACATAGAAAAAGTAAGAATTAGAAGGCTTAATGTCTCTTATTACCTTGAAGGCAATGATATTGTTGTTAATGATTTAGAAGAGTTATATATAATAAGGGAGGGCAGCAAGCTCACTCTCAAAGCCCATCAATACGAAGTTGAGAAAAGACAAGAAGAGAAACAGTAAAAAACTATTCTTCCTTTAACACTCCTTTTTTCTTATTAGCATCCATTAGCTTGAAATGCTCTGCTTCATACCTGGCAATCAGTCTTTTCATGTCAGCATCAAACCTTTCCCTGTGCTTAGGAATATTCCCTTTATCCTTGTTAATCTTTTTCATGAACTCATCTTCTAATCCCTGCTTTTCTGTCAGGTACCATTCCTCGATTTCTTCTTCTGATTTAAAGCCCATATTTTTTTTGTTATTTCCATTATATTTAAATACTTTGGGTATAAACAAACTAATATGGAGTACAAACAAGCAATCCTGATAAGAGAGGACTTAAAACTGCCCAAAGGCAAGATGGCAGTTCAGGTGGCTCATGCCAGTGTTGAAGTCATGATGAATGCTGATAAAAGGATTGTAAACAAGTGGATGAGAGAGGGCATGGCTAAAGTAGTTCTTAAAGTAAAAAACATCACTGAGCTAAAAAACCATGTTAAAAAAGCAGCCAAGCTTGGCATTGCAACCTGCATGATAACAGACGCAGGACACACAGTTGTAAAACCAGGCACAACAACCTGCGCAGGGCTAGGGCCTGATAAGACAGAAACAATAGACAAAGTTATTTCTGGGTTGAAGTTGGTGTGATGCCCGGTCGGCGCATTCTTATTTTTGAACAAAGTTAAAAAAATAAAAAAATTATTGCTTCTCTAATTCTGTAGAGATAGCATCATCGATGGCTTGAGCATATTCTTCAGTGCTGCATTGTGATTAATCTAGTTCAATTTCGTAACTTGGACCTTCTTCACCTTCCGCATCAACCCAAGCAGCTTTGATATCTTTGCCGCCAAGATGCTCTGCTTTGATAAAGGGGTACTTTCCTTTAAGAGGGCTATCTTCGTGGTGTGTATCTCCTCTTGTCTTTATCTGTTCAGTTGTCTTTGTCTTAATCTCGCCATCTTTTTTTGTATAGTAAATACCGGCATATTCATACCACTTGCTTACAGGGCTATCATCATCCCATCCTGTCTCTAATACTTTAGCAGCTACAACTTTGTAATCTGCAAATTCTATGTATTCTACATCCTCTGTTTGGTATGTGGAGTGAAATCCCCAACCGGAACTTGTTTGGTATTCTAAGTGTTCTCCTATGCCCGGCATTTTCTTCTCTATTTCTTGAATTTTTTGAGTTAAATCTTTTTCTGAGTACATTTTCTCACCTCCCGCAGATTACACTGCGATTTTTTTATTTAGTATATGATTCTAGCACCTTGTCGATTATTTCCTGTGCTGTTCCTTGGTCTTGAATCTCATCAAGCTTGGCTGTATAAAAGACGTACAGCTTTTTTGGTTCTGTCTGGTGTTTTGCTACTTCCGCAACAAAGGCATTTACTACTTTTGGTCCGATGTAGTCTAAGTATAGTGCTGCTGGCCCTTGCCAAAATCCTGCATCATCTGGAAAGATTCCTTTCACTATTTCATCGTGTGTATACTGTGGTTTTGTTGCAAACGCTGCGTATCCTTTTCCAGCTGGTGCTTGCAGGTAGGCTTGCTTTCCTATCTGATATAAGATATCAAATGCATCTTTGTCATGCATTTCAAAAGTTATGTGGTCTTTCTTGGTTTCTATTATCTTCATTTTTTCACCCCTTTTGATTTGTTTTTACTTCATAGTAGTTATTGATATTTGTTTTATTTAAATATTAGCCCCCCCTTGGGGGGTTTTTATAATAAAATATTTAAACAGAGAAGTCATTTACATATGTATGCAACCTGATTTGCTTAAGAAAATAGGCCTTACCAAAGGCGAAATAAAGGTGTATCTGGCCTTATTTGACCTTGGTTTAGCCACAAAAACCCCAATATCCAGAAAATCAGGCATTTCCCAGTCAAAGACCTATGAGGTGTTAGATAAGCTTATTAAAAAGGGCCTTGTTTCACAGATTGTACAGAATAATGTCATGCATTTTCAAGCAGCCCTGCCTTCAAAATTAAGGGCTTTTGTTGAGGCCAAGAAGAAAGAGATTGAGTTAGAAGAGCAAATTGTTGAAGAAATAATTCCCCAGCTTGAGCTCAAACAGAAAACCTTGGAAAAGCCTTATTCTGCCGTTGTGTTCAAAGGAGTATTTGGCTTAAAAACAGCTTTAGAAGAAATGCTTATAGCCTCAACAAAGGAAGATGAATACCTAGCAATGGGGGTTATTTCATCTAAAAGAGAAACATATAACAGGTATATTCTTAACTGGCATAAGGAAAGAATAAAAAAAGGGGTTCCTTGCAGGATTGTTTTTTCTGAGAAAGGAAAATACTTTGAGCAGTACCTTAAAATGAAGCAAACAAGAGTTGGTTTTCTGGAAAATGTTACTCCGTCAGCAATAGGCATACTAGGAAATAAAGTAGGGATATTCACATTTGAAGATGAGCCAAAATGCCTGTTGATAACAAGTAATGATGTTTCTGATTCTTTCAAACAATTCTTTATTAGTTTATGGAATATTTCAAGTGAAATGAACTAAAACACTAATATAGAAGGTGCGCCTAAGTGCAACTTTCTTCCTGTTCTCAGTCGGCGCATTTCTTTCTGCAAAAATCTATTTTTTACGAACATTTAAATATTCTTTTCGCTTTCCCTGGTTTTCCTTCGGTTTATACTTAAGGGCGAAAAATATAAAAACCTGGTTAACAAATAATTATTTAAACGTTTAGGCATATTCCCTCTGTATGAGTTATATTAAGCAGCATGTATTAAAGAGGGAGATTAAGAAGATAACAGATAAACTAGGCAAGTATACTGATGCTCAGATTGAAAAAACACATAACTATGAGCTTAAATTAATTTTGCGGGATACAGACCCAACTTTGTTTAAAAAGCATTTTAGGGAATTTGATAAAGTCAAATTAATCAATGAGGATATTGGAGCTAAAGGTGACGTAATGTATGATTTGTTTTATGAGTTAAGTAATAGAAGAACACTTGTCATTGGCACAATACCATTAAAAAACAAGTTAAAGATAACTCACATGTATGTCCGTTACCGGGAATTACAAAGGATGATAAAACATATTGCGAGGGGAAGAAGATGAACACAAAAATAATATATGATTCTGATGTAGATAGTTTGTTTTTATCTAATAAGAAAAAAAATGAAAGAGTAAAGGGAAGTGCAATTGCTGGCGATTTTATTATAGATTTCACAACTAGAAGAAAGGTTGTTGGTCTTGAGATAAAGAAAGCTTCTGAATTTTTTAAACCCCTAAATGTTACACGAAACATGTTATCAAATATTCGGTCTGCTGCATTAGAAGTGGATAATAAAAATCCTTATCGTATTGTTATTTGGGTTCTCTTAGGCTTACCTAAACGAAAGGAAGAAATTAAAGTACCTGTGACTATACCTACTAGTTATGATATTGGCATTGGAAAAGCCACTGCTTAGGTTAAATTATTAAAACACCGCATTTAAATGCGGAGTTGCTTTTAGGCCGGCGTATTTCTTTTATTTCCTAAACAACAAACAGAAAATCTACGATTTTCTGATCCTAAAAATAAAAAAAATATTTTTAGAAATTAGCGAATTTTATTCGCTAGTTCTAAAACGTTGTTTTAGAAATCTTTATAAACCCTCCTTCGCTTGTTTTTTATCATATGGACACTGAAACTAGAATTATATCTGAGAGAAAGAAGAAGCTTGATGAGCTGAAAAAAGCAGGTGTTAATCCTTATAGTTACAGGTTTGAGAAGACTGCTTTAGCATCTGAAATCAAACAGGTGTATGATAAGCTTAAGCCTA
>JAHWIP010000024.1 GCA_019322375.1 Candidatus Woesearchaeota archaeon | reverse complement strand
TCTATTAGTTCTCGCTTTTTCATTTTGCTATTCCCATCACAAACCCTGCTTCTTTTTCTTCAGTCTCAACATAAGCATTCTTAGCCTTGCAAGTAGGACAAATCTCTGGCCCTTTAATTCCATAATGTATGTCATTGCACACATTACATCTCCAGAATTTTTTTCCTTGCATTTTTATTTTTCTTATTTTTAGCATCTTTATAATTCTTTATTCACATCATCTCTTTTATTCTTTTTCAGGTTTATCAGATCTCCTTAAATAAACATATATCTTTCCTTTTATTTCTTCACCAGTTATAGGATTGTGTGCAGGCTCTATTCTGACTTCATTAAAGCCATGACTTCCATATTTTTCAAGATATGTTTTTTTTATTTCATCTAATGACTTAACAGCTGAAGTTTTGAAAAGACCAGATTTATCTAATTTTGTGAATTCAGTATATTCGTGTCCTGCACGTTGCCAATTCTTTTGTTCTAATTCTGCTTTAATTCTTTCATCTGGATCTTGCTTTGTGTGGTTTTTTGCTTTCACAGGGTCACTTCCTAAAAATTATTTTTTACTAATTGCTTCTTCAATTGCATTCTGGTCAAACCCAACAATGATTTTGCCGTTAATATCAATAACAGGCACTCCCATCTGCCCTGACTTCTCAATCATTTCATGAGCTGCTTCCTGATTCACAGACACATCTATGTCTTCAAACTCAACTCCTTTTTCTTTTAAGAAGTCTTTTGCCTTAAAACAATAAGGGCAGGTTTGTGTTGAGTA
Source organism: Candidatus Woesearchaeota archaeon (assembly GCA_019322375.1). Classification (GTDB taxonomy): domain Archaea; phylum Nanobdellota; class Nanobdellia; order Woesearchaeales; family SM23-78; genus SM23-78. The sequence continues at coordinate 9,093 of JAHWIP010000024.1, read as the reverse complement.
AACTTTAATTGTAGGTTTTTCTTCTTCCTTTGTTTCTTTTTTCATTTTCTACCTCCTTATGGATTACAGCACTTGCAATCATCTTCAAAGCACATACATGCTGGCTCATAATATTCTTTTTCATGCTTGCATGAAGGGCATTCTTTGGGTGGTTCTGTTCCTTTGTGAATATAACCGCATTTTGAACATTTCCAGTTAATTGGCTTTTCTCTTTTGTAAACAGTTCCTTTTTCCACCATTTCAAGCAGCTTCTTGTACCTGGCTTCATGATGAGCCTCTACCTTGGCTACCTGCCTGAACAAGGTGGCTGCTTTTTTATTGCCTTCTTTTTCTGCATCCTTTGCAAAACTTGGATACATATCTGTTGTTTCATAGTGCTCGCCTTCAATTGCAGCTTTTAGATTGGCTTTTGTATCCCCTATTCCTTTTAGAAGCTTGAACTCATCCTTTGCATGCTGCATCTCATTCAGGGCTGTTTCCTCAAATATCTTTGCAATATAATGATAGCCTTGTTTTTTTGCAGTCTTTGCAAAATAATCATATTTATTTCTTGCTTGGCTCTCACCTGCAAAAGCTGCTTTTAGATTTTCTTCTGTATTCTTCATTTTCATATCACCCCAATTTTATGTTGGAATTTCTTTTGTTCTTTTATATTTTCTTATTATGTTGCAGTTGAGGCGAAAACCAGCACATTTATGTGCTGGATGAAGCCACAATAAAACATTCAAAAAACTCACGTTTAGTGAGTTTTTTGTTATGACACTGCTTTTATGTATCCTCTTATAAACCTTGCTCTTTCAAGGTCTATGCCTTCTATGTCGTCCAGGTTAACCTCAACTGAGTCCTGGTAGCTTTTCATTTAACTCACCCCTTAATTTCTTTTATTTAATTCTTTTAAGAGTTGAGCAATATTAATTCCATGAGCGGTTGCAGCCTGCTCAATGGTCTCCCAGGTTGCTACATGGCACCCAATGCAGTGCATGCCGTGTTTCATCATTATTTTTGCTGAGCCAGGATGTTTTTCCAGGATTTCTCCAATAACCATTTCTTTGGTTACTGGTTCTTTTTCCCTTTGCATTTTCTTTGCCATATCTTTTTCCTCTTGGCTTTTTGTTTTTTTTATCTGCAAGCACCACCCCAGCCTTGTCCACGCGGTGTGGGGGGTTGATTGGAATTTGTTTTTATTGGCTGGGTGGCAGCAGCAGACTTTCCCAAGCAGCAAAGCTTTGGGCAGTGTATGGATATGTTTCCAACATAAATATATAAATTTGATTACTCTGAAATATAAGAAAAATAATATAAAATCTTTTAAATAAAAGGAAAAATTTATAAATATTAGTTAATTCCTCTTTATGTTATAAGAAAATGCCCGGAAAACAAAAACTATTCTCCAAATTAGACGACTTTAAGAAAAAAATCCAGTTCAATGAAAAGTTAGGGCTGGATGACAGAGACAACACCCTATTATCAATGATACAAAAGAATCCAAAAATATCACAGGAAGAAATTGCAAAAAAAATCAAGTTATCACAGCCGTCAGTAGGGGCAAGGATAAGAAGACTGCAGCAAAAAGGAATCCTGCACAACATAAGCGGAGTGAACTTCAGAGTAGTGGATTTAAGCCTTGCAAAAGTGGATATTAATTCAACAGACACAACAGCAGTAATCAAGGAGTTCAAAGACTGCCCTTTTTTTATCAATGCACTTGTAACCTCTGGAAAATATAATCTGTGCTTGTTCTTTATGGCAACAGACCTTAAAAGACTGGAAGGAATAGTGAACTACCATTTAAGAGGAAACCCAAAAGTAAAAGAGATAGAGATGAACATAGTGATATCCTCAGCCAAAGACCTGGTAATGCCCCTTAACATAGATTATGAAAGCAAAGAACAAGTAACGCATGATCAGAAATGCATGGATGAAGTAAAGAATTTATAAGAGAATATTAAAGAGATAACCAAGAACTAGGATCTGAGGAACAGTAATCACAGGAAGCCAAAGAGCTGTTTTCTTTCCAATATTAGACCATATTAAACCTATTTCTGTGTAATCAGTAGCCACACCTGCCATTAAGAATGTAAAGCTGTTACCAAAAGCCTTAGTCTGGTTAAAGATTTCAAAAGCAAGCACAGAGCTACCCTCAGAGCAAACTTCAATGATAGTTGCAAAAATAAGAGTGATGCCAAGCCCAAGCAGGCTGGGACCAAGATATTTCATAAAGAAGTGATGGGGAACAAAAGCCCTTGCAACAGAAGCAAGAATCATGCCAATGAAAATCCACCACATAACCATTTTTGCCAAAGCCCAGGCACCTTTTAAAACACCGCGGAAGTCTGCACCTGACCATTTGTACTTCTTAAACCTTTTCTTAATATCTTTTCTTATTGAAAACTTCTTTGATATTTTAATTGTATGAGGATTTTTCTCAATCTTTCCCTTCTTATTAAGCAGTTGATAAACAAAACCTGTGATTATAGCAATAATTATTGCAGACACAATCAGGAACAATGCTTTTACACCAAAAAAACCAAGTAAAAGGATAGTTATTGGAAGATTAGCCCAAGGAGAAGCCAGTAAAAAAGCAATTACAGAAGGTATAGATGCTCCTTTTTTATAAAGCTGGATTGCAATTGCAAGAATGCCATGGCTGCACGCACTCATAAGAAAACCAAAACCAACAGCATAAAAGATGCTTCTCTTTTTATGAGTTGACAAGAACTTTGATACATACTCCCTTGGAACAAAATGATCAATAATCCCTCCAATGAATATTCCAAGCAGAATAGCCCACCAAATCAGCTTAAGATAATCAATAAAAGCATTAAAAAAAGGATTTAGCAGTGGAAGAAGATAACTCACAACCAGCAACACAGCAGTTATCAGCATAACAATATATAATCTTTCCTTGTACCAAGGCCTTTTACCTTTATCTATACAATGAGGGCAAAGCTCTTTTTTCTTTTGTTTTTTCATTTCTTTTTATTTTTCCTTCCAATCTGCTTAATCAACCAAATGATAAGTAAAATTAGTGCAACCACTACAAGCAGCCAGATAATCCAGCCAAAATAACCCATGCCAAAACCCATAGGCATCCAGCCGCCCATCATGCCCCAGCCACCACAACCAGAGCAACCACCAGCATCACCTACATCTGCCAAGACTATTCCAAGTACACTTGTTAATGCAATAAAAATACTGCTTAACCATTTAAGTATTTTCTTCATTTTTATCACCCAGATATTATTAATATCTGAAAAAATATAAATTTATTTCATTTGAAATATAAGTTATTTTGAAAAACAGTTTTAAAATATAAGCAGATGTGATTTTTTTTATGCCCCGCAACAACTCCCTGCTCCTCCGCAGGTACTGCCACCACAGCCGCATCCACTGCTTGCAGGGGGTTGATTAACCTGTTCAACAACAGATGGGCTGGCAGTAGCAGATTCTTCAAGAACAGTGGCAGGATATGAGTTGAACACATCCAATGATAACATCTCTTGCTTTGATGTTTTTGAAGAATCATAAGTTACATCAAAGTTATTAGGAAAACTAAATTTGATGCCTGCAACTCCATTAATGGTTTTAAGCTCATTTGATATAAGAGGAGCATGCCCTGGGCAGGGAATATTTACTTTTAGTTTTATTGATGCTAATGAACCACTATCTATCTCTGCAACAGCATCTCCTGTTGGTGAAGCAACAGATACATTTGCAAGCAAAGGAAATATCACCATGAAAAGCAGGAGATTAATGCCAATAGTTGAGCCGTACATGGTTGCAAGGTACTTCCATTTTCTCTTCATGCCAGCAAATGATAGAAAGCCGTTCTTGTTCAGATATATCATTGAAGAGATTGTTGCAAAAATCAGTGATATTAATATTAATATATAGAAGAAATTCCTGTGCATTAACAACGGCCTGAAAAACTGCATGAGCACAGTAACTCCAAGTATAGAGCCTATGATAAAAGCAATGCATCCAGTATGCGGGATTAAGCCATAAGCAATTCCCTGCCATATGTTCTTTGGTTTTTCCTTGGGCTTAGGTGAGCAACAATCTGGCTGCTCAAGCTTTCTCTGTTCCTCTTTTGAATAATTTTTATCCACCATTCTTCCCCTCCATATTTTGTCAGCAACAACATAATATTATATATAATTGAAACACCTTATAAGGGGTTGTATGAAACTAGTTTCTTCAGAGATTTCACACCCTGAATTTACCAGCTTCCTGCTTGCTCATCTGCTTTACAACCACATTTCTAGAAAGCTTTCTTCTTCCATAAATTACCAGAACCTTTTCATCCTGTGCATCAGAATAAGCTGCTGTTAGTTTAGCAGCCAAGTTGATTAATTTCTTGTTAGGTTTCCCTCTCAGCAGGGTTGTTGGCCCCATGTAGTCCTTTACTTCAAATATTAAATCTGTTTTTTGCTTTAGTTTTAGAAGCTGATTATTCTCAAACTCATTTCGCCCGCTTATTATTTTGTTGTTTCCATGTCTAAAATGCCTTCCAATGCGCAGAAGCTGTATATCATTTATGCTTATTCTTTTCTTGTGCTCAAGCAGGTCTTTTAATTTGTTTGCATACTCTTTTTCTGTGAGCCTGCACCCAGAGCCTCCGCACATAAAGCCATCCAGCCTGTACTTCTTGGCAAGGTCCAGCTGAGGAGTTCTTGTTCTTCCTTTTAAATCAAGGAGATGATTCCTGTCAATCCATCCCTTCTTCTCTGCTTCAGTAGGCGGCAAGAGCCCTGCGCACAAAGGCCTGACCACTTTTCCCTTTAACCCTGCTTTTTTTTCAATCAGCATCAGGGTCTTGTAATGCTGGGACATAGGCCTTTGCCCCACAACCTCTCCTGTAAAAACAAACTTTGCACCAATCTTTTTTGCATATTGCTTTGCTTTTTTCAGGATGTATATCTTGCAGTCAATACAAGGATTAAGATTTTTTCCATAGCCATGCTTTGGATGCCTGATTATCTTTAGGTAATCCTTTCCCTTGTTCATAAGCTTGATTTTAACACCTAATTTTTTAGCCAGCCCAGCAATTGAGCATCCAGTCCCAACACATGTACAAAAAGGACTCAGGAAATTAAGAGCAACAACATCAATCCCTTGTTCCTGAACAAGCTTGATAGCCAAGGCAGAGTCAAGCCCTCCTGAGAATAATCCTACTGCTTTCACTGCTTTCCTTTTGGTCATTTTAGAATTCTGTAATTAACCAGCCATTTAAAAGTTTAATGCTTCAGAATAACCACATTGGTCATGCCGCGCCTTTTTCTTTCCAAAATATTTTTTCCTTCAAGCTTATCAAGAATACGTGTTACTTTAACCTTTGTGAAACCTGTTTTATCAACCAGGTCTGATTGGAATATTGTTCCTTCAGATTCAATAATCTTTTCAAGAACAAGCTTTTCCTCTTCATTCAAGTCTTTCATTATTTTCTGATAGTTTTCTTTTGTAATCTTTTTTGGCTTGACCTGCTCTTTCACTGTCTTTGTAATAATTTTTTGTTCTTTTGCAAAGAACACCAAGTACAAGCCCACAAGAATAACAAAAACCATTATCCCGAGGCTGACATTAGTCTGAAAATTAATTGTGCCCCACATAGGGCAGCTTTCGCCGTGAGAACAAGATGTTGAGACAATGTCTGTCATTGCTCTGTTAAATGAGAACACGATAAAACCTATAAGAACAGCAATCCCAATGATTATGATTCCAACGTTTTTGTTTTTCATTTTTTACCAGGGAGATTAAGCTTGTTTTTAAAATGTTTTTATTTCTTTTCCACTGCCTTGACAATAGCATCAGCATTAATCCTGTACTTTGCTCTTAACTCTTCTGGTTTGCCAGACCTGGGAATCTCTTTTATATAAAGATTCTCTTTAATGTATAAATGCTTAGTCTTTCCAAGGACCTGTGACACAACAGGGCCAATACCATTAGCATAATGGTCCTCAACAACAATCACATTATTCCTGCACTGCTTTGCATGCTTAACAAGCTCTGGCTCATCAATAGGCTTAACAGAATATAAATCAATGACTCTTATGTTTATGCCTTTTCTTATTAATAAATCATGAGCTTTAAGAGCTTCATGCACAGTAATGCCTGCCCCTATAACCAGGGCTTTGTCACTGTTGCTCTTGCGCAAAACCTTTAATCCTCCTATTTGGAAGTCTTCTGTGTGCTCATAAATAACAGGTGTTTTTTCACGAGTAGTTCTCATATATGAAATTCCTTTGTGCTTGCCCATCTCTCTAATCAGTTTTTCAGTGCTCACAGCATCGCAGGGATAAATAACAGCAGAGTTAGGCATGGCTAAGAACATAGACAAGTCTTCCAAACCCATTTGTGAAGGACCGTCCTGTCCAATGCTCACGCCTGCGTGCGAGCCAATAAAATTAATATTAGAATCAGAGTAGTGTGCCATTCTGATAAAATCATAAGCTCTGGTGAGAAAAGCTCCAAAAGTAGAGACAAAAGGAACAAAGCCTAATGCTGATAAACCCATGGCTGCTCCAACCATGTTCTGCTCAGCAATAAAGCATTCAAAACTCCTGTCAGGAAACTTTTTGAAAAAATATTTTGTCATAGTAGAATTCTTAACATCACCATCAAGCACAACAACCTTGCTGTTGTTTTTTCCAAAGCTGACAAGGGCTTTTCCAAAAGCAGTTCTTGTAGCTGTCATTTCATCCAAAGCATACTTGTTGGTTACAAAATCATAGAATTCATACTTAACCTTTTTCTCTTTAATATTGGATTTTAAGGTGACCTTTTTGTATTCAGGCCAGTACTTGAACTCATGCAGAGCTCTTCTTAGCTCATTCTCATCCAAAGCCCTGCCATGCCATCCCTCCTTACCCTCTAAAAAAGAAACTCCTTTTCCTTTGATAGTCTTAGCAAGGATTACACAGGGCTTCTTGCTTTTCCTTGCCTTTCTAAGAGCACCCAATACTTTCCTAACATTATGTCCGTTAATAATGATAGAGTTCCATCCAAAAGCCTCAAACTTGTTCTTGTATGCAATTAAATCATGGCCATGAATGGTTTGTTGTGACTGGCCAAGTCTGTTAACATCAACAACAGCGCATAAGTTATTGAGTTTATAATGAGATGCAAGGCTGGCAGCTTCCCACACAGCACCCTCTGCTGTTTCACCATCGCCAAGCAGAACATATATAATTCCAGGATTCTTATCAAGCTTTTTTGCAAGAGCCATTCCAACACCAGCACTCAAGCCCTGCCCTAGGCTGCCAGTAGCAATCTTGACCATGCTCATCCTAGGGGTTGGGTGTCCTTCAAGCACACTGTTAAATTTTCTAAGATTCAATAATTCATCCCTTGGAATAAAGCCTGCCTCTGCATAAACAGCCCAGAGAATCGGAGCAGCATGGCCTTTGGAAAGAATAAACTCATCATCCTCTTTAAGCACAGAAAAAAACAAGCAGCTCATAATCTCAGCACAAGACAAACAAGTAGTAGGATGGCCACTACCAGCAGCACTAGTTGATTTCAAAGAATGAATCCTTAATTTATCAGCCATTAACCTTAATTCCTTAACCTTAGGCATAAGCTCACCCCTGTCTAGAGGTTTTTCTTGATTATTTAAAGGTTTCCTATTCAATACATACAGAAAGTTTTTAAGCAATTATGCTTTTCCTCCCTCGCATGAATACACATTCAAAGAGATTGAGAGATTTTCTTGCTACTCAGAAGTATCATCATACTAATGAAAACTTAAGAGCTATCCTGAGAGGTTTAGATATTAAGCCTGAAGACTATGCATTAATGGTCGGAGGCTCTGGCGACCAGGCCTTTGCAGTCTTGGAACATGCTAAAAAAGTTTTAGCAGTTGATATATCTGCTTATCAAGTTGATTATATAAAAAAACAAGCAAGATCTATAGAGATTGGTGATTATAAAAATTTCTGGCTTAGAAGACAAGGCGGAGGCGGGGATCCTTTTAATAGGTCTGGTGGTGAACCTTATTTAAATAAAGATAGAATTGACAAGATAAGAAAAAAGCTTTCTTTTCTTGAAATCAGAGAGGCTGATATCATAGATGTTTGCTTATCAGAAAATGGTTTTGATAAAGTATATCTGTCTAATGCTATAAACCATCTTCCTGATGTATTGATCCCTAAGCTAAAAGTTATTTCCAATTCTATGCCTTTGGGCGGGTTACTTTATGCTTCTAACAGAGAGATAATTGCTGATTCTTGTGTTCCTGGAAGTGGTTTTGAAATTACACAACAGCCCAACATGATTGAAGATCATTCTTGGGACTCCATAGTATTAAGAAAGACCCATGAGCCCGAACCAATAACAGAACTTGAAAGCGCTTTATTATAATCATTATAGCAAACTTTAAAAACAAATACATACTAACGCTTTCTGGAGGGTGGGAGAGCATAAGAAGTTTTTTCAGTGTTCTAATACCAGTCTGTAATCACCGTTGCAAGCTTGGTTTGGTGCAAGAAAAAACCAAAAAGCTCTCCTGAACTCCTATTTAATGAATAGAAAGGACAAATTAAAATGACCAAGTGTCGCATTTGTGGTGTTGATTTCACAGGCGAAACTGATTCTGTAGTTATGTGCAGGTATCATACTGGCAATGTGCACCTGGGCTGCTGCATGGATGTGTGCAGCTGGGAAAAACAACCCTGCCATCATTGCCTAGGTGTTTTTCAGAGGGTTTGATTTAGAAAAAGAATAAATTCACAACCCAATACTCTTTATCACTATCTCTGGTTTGAACTCTGTCAGGTCATTGTATTTTTGCCCTGTGCCCAGATATATGATTGGTTTGTTTGTGACATAACTAACACTTACTGCTGCTCCTCCTTTTTCATCAACATCTGCTTTTGCCAGGATGATTACATCTACGCCTACTGTTTCATTGAACAGCTTTGCTTGTTCTACACAGTCATTGCCTGTTATGCTTTCTCCTACAAATATCTTTAAGTCTGGATTGTTTACCCGCACTAGTTTTTTTAGTTCATTCATTAAATTATCATTTGAATGCAGTCTGCCTGCTGTGTCTATCATAACAACATCTATGTTTTTGGCTTTTGCATGTTCTATTGC
>JAHWIP010000023.1 GCA_019322375.1 Candidatus Woesearchaeota archaeon | reverse complement strand
CTACGGTAGGTCTGTATGCTCCGAATGCTCTAGGCTACACGCGCGCAACAATGGTAGTGACAATGGGATGCCACCCTGAAAAGGGGAGCTAAACCTCTAAACCCTATCTTAGTCCAGATCGAGGCTTGAAACCCAGCCTCGTGACGCTGGAATCCCTAGTAATCGGATATCATCATTGTCCGGTGAATATGTCCCTGCTCCTTGCACACACCGCCCGTCAAACCAACCGAGCAGGGTTTAGGTGAACCTCAACTTTTTTGGTTGTGCTGAACCTGAGCTCAGTGAGGTGGGTTAAGTCGTCACAAGGTCACCGTAGGGGAACCTGCGGTGGGATCACCTCCTTTATTTTATTCCATGAAATGGAATATTCAAAATCCGTTTTTGGATTTTGTAATTATAAGACTACTAATCTGTTTGACAGGTTTTTCTCCTACCTAAATTTTTTATAATCATAAACATGGGCTCGTAGCTCAGCCTGGAAAGTCTTTGCACTTTGCATGGCTTAGGCAATAGAGCACCACCCTTGCAAGGTGGGGGCCTCGGGTTCAAAGGGGGTTGTGTTAATAACACACTCTTGAATCTCCCGACGAGTCCAGTTCATATTCATAATAAATTTCATTAGCAAATCATCAAATAATATTTGATGGTTGTAGAGCAAGAGAATATGAGAATTATTTTTTTCACATCTCATGTTTAATGAAAGCTGTTCATAGGTGGTCTTTGTACTATAGATTATCTCTAATTAAATGTTAAAGCTCTTAAGAGAAAGACTCTATTAGGTGGATAGCTTGGCTCAAGACAGCGATGAAGGACGTGGCAAGCTACGAAATGCCTTGGCGACCCGCACGCAGGGGTTGAACCAAGGATGTCTGAATGCGACTTCGCCATAGAAGCTGAAAAGCTAGTTAGACGCAGGGAATTGAAACATCTTAGTACCTGCAGGAAGAGAAACCAAACCAGGGATGCTGTTATTAGCAGCGAGCGAAAACAGCACAGGGCAATCTGAACTGCTCATTGAAAAATGAGTATGGATGTGGATTTGTAAGACTATCTTTTAACCCCTAGTCAGGTCATCTGAAGTCCTCTGGAAAGAGGCGCCTTAGAGGGTGATAGCCCCGTAGGAGAAGCTTGAAGGGTGTGATAGTATCTTGAGTAATACCTACTGGATTCTAGGTGTGAAACTAGGAGGCATCAACTCCTAACCCTAAACATGTTCTTGAGTCCGATAGCGCACTAGTACTGTGAAGGAAAGCTGAAAAGCACTCTTGTCAGAGAGTAAAATAGAACTTAAAACCTGATAGATATAGAGTGATACGCGCTCACGAGTGTGTATCGTCCGTTTTGAATAACGAGCCAGGGAGTTTGTCTGAGTGGCGAGGATAACCAGTGCTCACTGGGTATCCATAGCAAAAGCAAAAGCCCGCAGCTTGCAAGGGGCAAGGTGTGAAAGTGCCTTTAGTCACTCGGGCCAGACCCGAAGCCGAGCGATCTACGCCTGGGTAAGGTGAAACCCTTCTAAAGAAGGGCGGAGGCCTGAAGAGGTTCTACGGGCAAGTGTTCTCGTAACCTGGGTGTAGGGGTAAAAAGCCAATCGAGCGCGGCGATAGCTGGTTCCTGCCAAAGTTGGCCGTAGTCAAGCCCTGAGCAAGGTTGTCTAGGAGGTAGAGCTACGGATTGAGGATTTAGGGCTCGAAAGGGCTCGGTTCTTTGTCCAACTCCGAAGTCTTAGGCACTGTAGACCTCAGGAGACGGCGGCTCGTCGTAAGGGTGAGTCGCGAGAGGGGAACAACCCAGACAGTGGTTAAGGTCCCTAAGTGTTGGTTAAGTGTTAACGGGTGAAGGTTGTTTATGACCAAAAACAGCGAGGAGGTTGGCTTAGAAGCAGCCACCCTTTAAAAAGTGCGTAACAGCTTACTCGTCGAGGTTATAAGCGCTTAAAATGGACAGGGCTAAACCAATCACCGATACCACTGGCACCCGCAAGGGTTGCGGTAGGCAGGCGTCCTGCTAGGCTAGAAGCTTCTTTGAGAAGAGGAGTGGACCTTGCAGGAATGAGAATCCTGGTAATAGTAAGAGCTTAGTACTGTGAGAATCAGTACCGCCGAAAGGGCAAGGGTTCCTTGGCAATGCAGTTCAACCAAGGGTCAGTTAGTCCTAACTCAACTCATAACTTGAGTCAGTTGAGGAAAGGGAAACAGGTTAATATTCCTGTACCATAAAAGTATGCGCGGTAACGCAAGCCCTGCTTTTGACGCTTCTGGTTAAGCTGACAATCCTTGTCTGGATTGTTAATAAGAGCAGGTCAGGGGAGTACTGTAATGGTGAGAACCTGAGCAACTCTTAGAACAGCATCACTTAAGTGGTGTTCAGCCCATACCTGGAGCCCGTGAAAAAAGAGCATGGAAAAATCTTTTATGTCTATACCCAGCACCAGCACAGGTGCCCCTGGGTGAGAAGCCCAAGGCGTGAAGGGATAATCTGGTTGAGGGAATTCGGCAAATTAGCCCCAAGTCTTCGGTCTAAGGGGTCCCTACTTTTGTATTCTTATGGGTGCGATTGTAGGGGGCACTGACAAAGGAGGTCCGACTGTTTAACAAAAACTTAACTGAGTGCAAACCTGTAAAGGCTAGAATACTCAGTGACGTCTGCCCAGTGCCTGTATCTGAATCTCCTTTTCAAGGGAGCGAAGGACAGGTAAACGGCGGGAGTAACTATAACTCTCTTAAGGTAACGAAATGCCTTGCCGTTTGATTGACGGCCTGCATGAATGGCGTAACGAGATCTCCGCTGTCCCCAACCAGAACCCTCTGAACATTCTATTCTGGTGCAAAGGCCAGAGACTTCCAGTGGGAAGCAAAGACCCCGTGAAACTTTACTGTAGCCTGTTGCTGCATCGTGAGTCTGAGTGTATAGCGTAAGTAGGAGTTGTTTGATGCTTGCACGCAAGTGCAGGTTTAGACGTCAATGTAACACTACTCATTTGGTTTTGCAATGCTTACCTGTTCCTTGAGAGCAGAGACACCAATAGGCAGACAGTTTGGCTGGGGTGGCACGCCGCTGAAAAGATATGAGTCGTAGCTTGTTGATAAACCTCGCTATACTCGCTTTATATCAGCGGCGCCCTAAGGTTGGCTCAGCCGGGTCAGAAACCGATGGCGAAGGCATATGGTGCCAGCGTCATCGCTGAGCATCCGGTGTTGAGTGTAAGGGCAAAAGCCAGCCTGACTGGGACTCAAATATGACGAGTCTCAGAAACGAAAGTTAGGCCTAGCGAACCCCCGTACCTCCTTGAATGGGGGGCGGGTATGACCAAAAAGTTACTCCGGGGATATATCTTGTAGAGGAGTTCAACAGCCATATTCTATTTTTAGTTCAATACCGAAACTTAAAAATAGATAAGGTGTTTCACTTAATAAGAAACTAAAATGAAATCTGTAATTTCAATTAAGAGGAAGGATTTAATTGAAAAAAATAAAGGTTTCATTGTTGGTGCAAGTGAAGACGGAGTCCTTTATTACAGTCAAAAAAAGAATGCTTATATCTTAGAAATAGAGCAGAATAACAAAGAATGGCTAGAAGTTGTTAAAAAAGCTTTTCTTGTTGCTTATAATAAGAATTGCAAAATTGACAAGAAGAAAACCGGCTATTTCAGGTTATCTTGTTATTCGAAGGAAATCTATGATGACTTAATTGATGCAAGAAAAGACTTTTCTAAGATACTAAAAAAATCCAAGAATTATAAAATTGGATTTCTTCAAGGCGTTTTCGATGCAGAAGGAAGCGTTCATAATAAAAGACTGAGTATAAGGATTTATTCAAAAAACAAAAAGTTGATCTCAACAATAAAAAAACTGTTAAAAGAATTTGATATAACAACTGGGAATTTTTATGTCGATAAAAGAACAAATGTTTTAATGCTTCCATTATATGGTAAGCAGAATTTAAGAAAATTTTGTGATTTAATAAATTTCAATCATGTTCATAAAGAATATCGGCTGAAGATTCTTCTACAAGAATCCTAGACAGAGTTGTCGCGCCTGAGAGCTCCTATTAGCTCTGGGTCGACTTTAACTTTCCTGGTTAGTTCAGCTATAAAGGTCTGAACTTCCCTAACTTAGTTAATGACCTACTGTTAAGAGTATATCGACGGCGCGGTTTGCTACATCGATGTCGGCTCTTCCTATCCTGGCCGTGCAGAAATATCTTTGCACTTGCAGAGGTTGCTGTAGGCGGCCAAGGGTGAGGGTGTTCACCTATTAAAAGGGATCGTGAGCTGGGTTCAGAACGCTGCGAGGCAGTTTGTTTGATATCTACTGGAAGTGTTGAGTGTCTGAAGGGAAGGACCATCCAGTACGAGAGGAACGATGGTTCGAAGCCACTGGTCGACCGGTTATCCGACAGGGTAGGCCGGGCAGCTACGCTTTACATGGATAAGTGCTGAAAGCATCTAAGCACGAAGCCATCCTTGAAAAGAGACGCTCATGGACGCCCATAGAAGATGGGGTTGATAGAGCTGGTGTGTAAGCGCGAAGGCAACGACGCGTTCAGCACGCAGCTACTAATAAGTCCAATCTCTTTTTTAACATTTGATTAAAGAGTCTCTGGTATATGAAGACCAATCCTATGAATGGCTTTTCATTATTTTTCTAATGATTTAGTATTTACTTAATAGTAGTTACAAAACCGAAAGATTTATAAATCTTAAAATCAATCATAAACTATGAGTTTAGCTAAATAAGGGGGATTAAAATCACAACATCAATCATTACTTCAATGTATAATAAGAAAGAGTCTGTTATTGAAACAGTTGATGAATTATTCTTTCCTTCAGTACTTAAAAATGCTTCTTCAGATAAAGAATTAGTTGTTCTAGATGACTGTTCTCCGCTAGAAAAAGAGACAAAAGCATTGGTTGATAAACACCTGCCTGAACTGAAAAATAAATTTGGTAATGTTGTTTTTGAGAAAAACCCTGAGAACCATGGCTTTGCAAAGAGTTTTAACTGCGGAATAAAGCTTGCTTCCGGAGATAAATTAGTGATAGTAAATGATGATATTTATTTTCCATTAGACACAGTAGAAGCATTAGCCAATACTTTAACTGAGAGCAAGGACTATGGAATGATAGGGCCTATATCCAACTATGCCTGGTCCTACCAGCACTGCGGGCAAGCGCCTAAAATAGATTCTTACTCACAAAAAGAATTATGGAATCTTGAGGCATTTTCTAGCTTTGTAAAGGATTTGCTTAAAGGAAAAAGAATAGCCACAGATAATCTTGTGGGCTTTTGTTTTGCAATGAATTCTGATTTAATAAAAAACCTGGGAGGCTTTGATGAAAGATATAACTATGCTTTTTTTGAAGATACAGACCTTGCGAGAAGAGTAAGCCAGGATTATGAGCTTATTATTAATCCAGAAGTATTTGTGTATCACAAAGGCTCTGAATCTCTCAAGCAGGAACCAATAAAAACAGGAATGCGCTTATTAAAGAATGCCTGCAAATACAGCAAAAAATGGAATGATTACCTTGGAACAATAAAGATGTTAGTTTATGATAATTATCGTGTTCTAACAGGCAGAAACACAGTTAGTGAGTTAATTGATAAAGAGCTCAGCAAGAGAGAGGGATAAAAAAATTCATTCTGTTTTTCCACAACCTTTATATACTCTTTTTTGCAGTAGAATATATCATGACAGCTAAGTTTGATGTTTTCCCTGCTCCTTTGAAGATTCGTTTTAAGGGCTTGTTTGACTGGGAAGGCTTGTACAGGCTTGTGCACCAGTGGTTTGTTAAAAGGGAATTCAGGTTTCATGAGAAACGTTACAAGGACAAGGTGCAGACAGCTCTTGGCAATGAATTAGAGGTTGATGTGTGGGGGGAGAAAGAAGTGACTGAGTACTATCAGTACAAGGTTTATATTTGTTATCATATCTGGGAAGGAAAAGAAGTTCCTGTGATTATTGAAGGAAAACAGGTTAAGAGGATGAAGGGCAGGATGCACATAGAGCTTAAGGGCGAGATAATAACTGACTGGCAGAAAAGATATAAAAATGATAATATTATTCATAAGATGATGGAGATGTTCCTTAACAAAGTGGCTTTTAAGCGTGATATTGAGATGAAGCACATAGACCCTGTTGATAAGGATTTGCACAGATTAGAGGCAGAAATAAAAAAGTTTTTAAAAATGGAGACAGACCCTAGTGGGGTGGGCTAAAACATAAAAAAGAGGTTTTGTATGGCTGAGAAAAGAATTGTTTATCAGGACAAGCTTGTATCATTCGAAGGCTTGTTCAACATGAAAGACTTGTTCAGGCTTATATGCAAATGGTTTAATGAGCATGGCTATGACATGTTTGAGAACAAGAACTTTGAAGAAGTATATGAGGAAGGAAAAAAGGTTATATGCGAGTTAATCCCTTATAAGAAAGTAACTGATTATCACAAGCTCGAGATAAGAATCTTCTTTACATGCGAGAACCTGAAAGAAGTAGAGGTAGAGATAAAAGGAGTAAAGCAGAAACTCCTGAAAGGAAGAATAGACGCTACTTTTGACGCAATCCTGGTAACAGATTATGAAGGCAGATGGGAGGGCAGGCCAGCCCATTACTTTTACAGAGCCATTATTGACAAATTTATTTACAAGTCATACACAGACAAGTACGAGCAGCAGTTAATAAAAGAAGCCAAGGAATGCCAGGAAGAAATAAAATCTTACCTTAACATGTTCAGGTATCATGCTCCCCCAGCCAAGGAGAGCCCAAGGAGCCATTGAGTTTTCTGAGAATAGAAAGAATTTTAAATAAATCATGTTTCCCCTTGCTAATGGTAATTATTGGAGATATTAATGATTACAAATACACAGATACTGTTTTTGTTCTTGGCAATTTAATGAGTTATGTTGAGGACTTGGAGCGTTATTTTAGAGGAAGTGCATATCAATATGATTATGGCACTGAGTTTTTTCAAAGAGGACTTGACAGCTTGATTAAATCAATTGATAGTCATAAAAAATACAGTGCTTTTTTTTGGGATGGGAATGGTTACGACTGCCCTTTTTATGTAGATGAAAAAAATTATGAGCAAGGCCTTGAATTCATGAAAGACCGAATGAGTACTATTAAGAAGATTGCAAGAGCGCAAAGAGTTAATCAGAGCAACTTAATGAGAATTCTTTATGATGGAAAAAGCCTGGATTCATTGGATTTAACTAATTATGCTTATCCAAATCACATTGTAAGAATAACGCACGCGGTTTATCAGCAACCAGATAAGCAATCTCAGGAGAGCATAAGAATGAGAGTGTTTTTTAACATTAATGCCGGATTTCACACTGGCAAAGCTGAATCTTTTGCAGATCGTGCAAACCATTTTGAAGGTGTTGAGGCAAAGTGTGTGGAGGAAAATGATGTTGATGAAAGCATTCCATCTTTAGATTCAGTGGCTGGTGGCAGAATTCGCAGGAGCAGGCTTCAGATTAAAAACCCTGTTTTTAAAGTAGTCAAAGAAGAAAGTAAAATAACATATTCTATTCAACTCAGTGATGCAGAGGTTGAGATGTTAAAACTTTGTAATGGTTTTCATAGACCGCAAACACTTATTACGGATAGTAATCTCTGGTCTCCGCACCAGGGAAAAAAGATTATGAGAAATCTTTTTGGGATTCTGGCAATTGAGGACCGCGGTAAAGGATATGGAAGACACTGGTATGCCTGGGTGGGTCCTCCTTCTGATAATATTAAAGCAATAAAGCAAGCGAAAAAAAATAGTGTTTTTTCCAAAAGCATTGATATTGAAAGCATACCTGTACTGGCAAATATTTATAACAGAACCCTTGAGTTAAAAAATCAGTACAGCCAAGGATTTTATCCTTACTTTACACCTACAGAGATTGCAAACAGAACAGGAATAAGTAAACAACAAGTCAGAGACCACATGGAGCAACTAACAGGCGTGCTTGCCAAGGTTTACTTGCCTTACATAGTCGCCAACTATGAAACTTATTATACAGCAACTGTAGATAAATGGTTTATTCCTAAATCAAGGATGAATCTTGTAAAAGAGATATTGAATTGAACATTTGTGCTTAAAAGATAAACATTTAAAAACCTGTTCTTCTTCTAATACTTTAATGCCACGGTCGCATAACCCGGTATTGCGCCGGCCTTGAGGCCTTTGCAGGATAGCCGGTGGGGCAACCCATTCTCGGTTCGAATCCGAGCCGTGGCGTAGGAACTCCGAGTACAACTGCCACATTAATAACATTTATATAAACCGCAGCCTTCCTCATTAATATGGAAAATCCTGATATTAACTTACCAAGATTAACGAGAAACGAACAAAAAGTTTTGAAAAAGATTATTGAACAGGCTAAAATACCGGATTTAGAAATTGCCAAAAAGATGGGGCTTTCCCAACAAGCAATCTTTAAGATTAGACATAAACTGGAGAATATAGGAATAATAAAGGGGTATATGCCTATCATAGATTATAAAAAAATAGGAATTGAAGCTTTGGCTGTTCTAGGTATAAAATTTACAAGATATATTTGGAACAAGTATTCTGAGGAGGAGATATGTGAAAAAATACTAAGAATTCCGCAAGTAATAATCGCGTATCGCATTCCAGAATCAAGAATATCCCATTTGCTGGTTATGGGTTTTAAGAATATTGACGATAAGGATAGATACCTGATGAGGTTGCAAAGTAAATATTCCAAAGAGATTGAAATAGTACATGTCTACCCTTTTTCAGTCGATAGGATTATTAAAACAAATCATATTGGTCTATTAAACACAATTCTTAATCCAAAAGAACCTTTCCCAAATGAATTTTTCTTAGACAAATAACTACTTTTTAAGGCCTTTTAGATAATTTCTACTACTATAGGTTATTATAGTTGTTATGCCTAATACATATATGGTTAAAACAAAAAGGACAACTAATTGTAAGCATTGTAAGAAGCAAATTAATAAGATAAAACTGGTTGGACTTACATTCACATGTCCTTCTTGTGAAAAACCATGCGAGAAAGTTGTCTAAAAAGGAGGTATGAATGATTAAAAGTAAGTAAACTTTGGGGCAGAAATAATAATCTGCCCTAATCTTTGAATTTAATAATCAGAGGTGAATAAAATGTTACAAGTTGAGAAGCAAGAAGAAATTGAGTTAGGAGTGGCCTATCTTAATACAGAAGAGATATGCAAAGATTTCTGGTCAAGATTGATATGCAACAGCAGAAAGATTCAGAAAGATTTTAGGGTGAATTAAAATGTGGAAAACAGAATTAGATTATATGTATGAAACTGATGAAAAAACATAAAGCTATAGGCGATGAAAATGGGTGATGTCGGACTGGATAAATGGTGGTGGAAAATGGAAATGCACAGAAGGAACCGGCATTACATCATTAGGTATGGTATTAGCAATCCAAGTTAAGGTGCCGAGCCGTGGCGCTTTATTTTTAGATTGTTTTAAACTCTAATGCAATAAATGCATAGGTTTATGTAGTTAGGTTCATTACTATAGGTTACCGAGAATATTCTAAAAGAAACATAGCTTTTTGATTATTTTTGTAATAAATTAATAAATAATTAATAAGTACAAGGATTGAAATTTCATTATTTTGAAGTTGATTACAGTTCTTAACTATTATTTGTTGGAGGAAAAAATGAAACAAAACAAATCTCAAACTAGAGCTTATTTAAAATCAGAAATAGAGGACATGACTGTTACGGGTATTTATTTGCTTATGGAAGAAAAAGGCGCTGATGTTTTTGGCCTGTGGTCAGCCACCAAACCTGATATTTTAAAATCCTATGGTAAACAAATAGGGTTTAAGCTAGTGTAAGATGAATATCTATTATTGGAGGTAATAAACAGCAAGAATAAGAGGCGGCTCTTGCGTTCGGAGTTGAAGAACCGGGCCGTGGCGCTTTTATCTAAGGAAAGAACTTATTTTGCTTCCACAGAAACACATTTATTGTCTGCGCAGCGGCATTCAATAGTTCTTTGCTCTCTTTCACTGCAGTCGCAGTCAGAATCATCTTCGCAGGTAAAAGGATAGCTTTTGCTTATTTCAGGATTAGGGTCGTGATAGAATAACGGGCACACTACTTTGCATTTTGAGTCAATGCAGGCGCTTCCAAAAGGACAGTTGGATTGGACTAAGAACTCCATGGGAGTCTTGCATTCTTCATTGACAGTGCAGCTTTCGCCTACATTGCCAGTATATTCTTGGTTTTCAACAACTTCAAAATTTTCATTGCAGTGCCTGTTCTCTGTTTCTTCCACTGTTTTCATCTCAGGAACCGGGTCAATGCATATTGCCGGCTGGTCATCTTTTGCCAAGCCACAGCCAAAACAGCCAAAATAGCCCTCAGTGTCGTGCTGCATTAAAACAATGCCATCCAATCTCCAGGAATCCTTGATTTCTTCTGTAAAAGTCCTGCCTGTTGAGGGATCCCTGCATTGCCTTGGATGGCTTTCCATTGCCGGGTTTCCAGCAGCAATGCATTCTTCAAAATTAGTTATCTCCTTTGTTCTCTTGCATCCGCTGATTATTAAACTAATTATCAGGATTGATGCAATAATTAAAAGGAGATGTGTTTTTTTCATTCTTTCTTATCTTGGCATTCTTTACATCTGCCGGCATATTTTCTTACATGCTGTTTTGCAACACTGCTTAAAGTGCTATCAACAGCAACCATGTAACAAGCTTCTGCTCCGCATATTGAACATTTCATTTTTTACCTCTTCATATTTCTCAGTGTAATACCTTAAAAAAACCCAATCCTGCCATTTCAGCCTACACCACTAGCATGGGTTTCCATTTTTAAAAGTTTTTTTATTTCAGCAATCTAAAATTGGATGAAGCTATCAATCCTATACCAATTATTCCTATGATTGTAGCAATACCTGAATTGTTTTCTCCAAAAACATTTCCATGAAACATTATTCCTGCTCCAATTAGGGCAATACAAATTCCCGCTATAAACAGGATTATGCTGATTTTTCTCCCTTTGTCCATGCTCTTTATTGAACCTTTCATTTTTTCACCCACTTATCTTTATTTTTTGCGCCAATTATCATGAGCGCTATTCCTATTACTATTAATCCTCCTGCTATTCCAGGATTTACAGAAGCCATGAAAACAACTCCTGCCCCTACAAAGATTATTCCTGAAGCAAACAGTGCTTTATAATTTGTTGATTTCATTTTATCAATCACAGTCTCCTGATGGGCAGGTGCATTCACATATGCCCCAATTGCATTCTGACTGGTAGCTTATCACTCCGCGGCTTCCTTTCTCATAGCAGTATTTTTTGCATGTAGAGTCTGAAACACATACAGGCCCGAAGATGACTGCGAGTATTAATAAGACCAGAACCAGGATTATGCCTAAAATAATTATTAGTTTTTTATCCATAAACAAATGTATTTCTTATCTGTATTAAATATTTTTCGTAAGCTTTGATTTGAATTGAATTTAATGATTAAGAGAGCCTTTTTTTGACGATAAATTTAAAAATAACACTGTATTCTCGAGGAGCTATGGCTGCACGTTTAATAATAGAAATCCCTAAGGAAGTAGATCCTGTTGCTGCTTTGATAAGAGATGAAAGAAGATTTATTCATGCATTATCACAGTTTGCAGACCTTGCCTGGCCCAACATAAGAGAAGAGGATATTGTCAGAGCAATAGGTTTAGCTGCTGGAGAGGTTTCAAATCAGTATTTGCTGTATCAATTCTTTGTTCCCTATATGCCTGATGAAAAAGCTAAATCCTTATTAGAGGATGTAATAGAAAAAATGGGAGTGTTATATGAATCTACTTTTGGAAAGACTCTTGATGAAATGAAGCCTTTAGGTAAAGAAAGAGAAAAATATTGCAGAGTTTTAGATGGAATAATGGCTTCTTATTCTGCATTAACTGATTATTTAAAGTCAAAAACTGCTGATTAGTATTTGCAGTTTTTTTGAGAAAGATTATTTTATCAAAGATTTTCTAATTCTTTTAATCCCAAATATGATTAACCCTAATACAAGGGTTACTGGCCCTATGATTAAAAAAGCAGGGTGCAGGAACCAGGCTGTTTCTCCCAGGGTTCCGGCTAAGGTTGTTGTGAGCACTCCTGTCATGTGCGCCAGGGATACTAGTACAATAAATGTTTTTAATTTTATTTTTGAAATTCCTCCTAAGTAGCTGAAAGCATCGTCTGGAAAAAAAGGAAGCCAGTACATGATGAATATGGCTAGCAAGCCTTTATCCCATAGTTTATCATATTTTTTTATATCTTTTTTTGGGATTATTTTTTCTATAAAGGGTTGTCCAAATTTTCTTGCTATTAAAAAAGCCAGGATAGAACCTGCCACTCTTCCAATGTAATTAAGAATAAACCCTAAGAATGGGCCGAAAATCAGTCCTCCCAGCATTGTGATAGAGATATAATCTAAAGGAGCAATTATTACTTGTAAAATCTGAAGCAATACTAGCGCCAACACGCCAAAAACCCCGAATCCTAGCACAAACTCCTGCAGTGCTTCTTTTCCAAAAATGCTTGCAGGCATAAAAAAACTCATCAGGAAAATAACAGTAGGAACTAAAATCATTGCAATTAAAATTAATCTTCCCTTAAGGCTTTTTATTTTGATAAACCCAAAAACAAGAGTGGTCAGAAGAGTTCCTAAAACAAAGATTAAGTTTAATAGTGATTCAACATTCATATGATTATATAATTTACATTATCATTTAAAGCTTTCGTTGAGGGTAGTCTGAGAATGAAGAGCAGGGCTTATCTCCCTGCTGTTCTCACTTGTACAGCCCAAGCATTTCATTTAAGGGTTTTAGCAATGGCACTTTTTCTTCTACTTGTTTAATGTTTATTTCTGCGTTTCCTTTGTTTTGCTTTATGTTGCTCCACACCTGGCTGTAGTATTCCTGGTGGTTTCTTTTTAGGTGCTGCAGCACTTCACTTGTTATCATTGCTTCTATGTAAGGCTTTATTTGTTTTATTGGCTTTACCAATAGATAGTGCAGTTTTGTTTCATCTATATGATAGCCTTTGTTTTGGTCTTTGGTTATAAAATTGCCAAAGTCCTTGTTCCATATTTTCATTGCTTCTTCATTGCTTTTAACCAGAAGGCTGATGGTTTTTTTGCTTATTATTTTTTTTAGTTTCATGCAGAACAGAGTAAGGCTTGTCTTTAATATAATCTATCACTATAAATTCGGAAGAATTACATGGCTGTTGGAAATTGCCAGGGTTTGGTTGTAATTAAAAAGTATGTGTTGTTGTTTGGCCGCCTGGAGTGGTGTGCTGCAGGGTTTTTGCTTTTAAGCCCTGGTTTTTATCTTTAATCAAGCTTAGCTCCAGATTTCCAAAGTTCAGATTGCTTGCTTTGAGTTTGTATTTATTAGTCTTTGGGTTTATTTTGAAATCATACACTGTGTTGCTCAGCTGGGTTACAACCATGTCTTTTATTAAGTCATATAATGAGTTTGAAAGAGGCTGCACTGTTATTCTTTGGGGTTGTGCTGGTTGTTTTTGAAAACCATAAGTTATTTTTTGCCTGTTTGGAAAAGTGTGCTGTATGCTTTGTGCTTTTAAGCCCTGGGCTGCTCCTTTAATTAAGTCTAGTTCTAGCTTTCCAAGCCTCTGGTTTTTTACTTTAACCCTGCCTTTGTTTTTGTTAGGATCTATCTTTATGTCATATTCTGACTGGCCCAGTTCCCATAAAAGATAATTTATTATAACTGACATTTTGATTTAAGTCCTTGCATAGAGTTAAGCCTTGGTAATATTATATCTTTCTGTTAGTGCTTCTTGGAGTGATTCTTCTTCTTCTTTTCTGTATGCTTTGGAGAACAGATACATTCCAGCTCTGCCAGCAACAGTTACTAAACCAACAATTAAGCCTGTTCTAAGATCTGGTCCGTCCATAAGGGTTTCATTCATTCCTATCATGTTTATTCCTGTTGCTTGGCTTAAGGCAATGCCATAACCATAAGCATATAGTGTGGTATCAAACATCCCTAGAAGAAGCATTTGCATCCCATATCCAATGCTGTCGTCAATCTTGTTTATTAAGGTTCCTGTTGGTGTTTGCCTTCTGCCACACTTAATGTCACTTGCTCTGTTATCTATTATGTCTGCCATTGTCCAATGATGAGCAGAGAGTCCTGGAACAAAGGCTCCGATTGAAGCTTGTTTTAAGATTTGTTTTAGTTTCATTTTTGATATCAAGAAATAAATACTATTTATAAATATTTTGTTTTTTACTACCGGCGAGTTGTTATCAAAAGGTTGAATGTAAAAAACCTAGAAATGCTTTTCATTGCTAATCTCAAGCACTGCCTGCTCCAGCTCGCCAGAAAGGTCTGATGCATTATAATCCTTAATCTGCCCTCTTTCCTTGTGGAAATACGTAAATAGAATAGCCACTGCGTCTATGTCCAGGCAATGAACTCTTTTGCCTCCAAAAAGCCTTTTCTCTGTTTCAAACTCAGGGTCATATTCTCTTATATCATCCAAAGTATTGGTTATGATTTTCCCGCTTAAATCATCATCTTCATTGAGTCTGTGCTTAAAAAGAATTTTAGAAATAACTCTTGTGGTAAACATTTTTTCATCAATAAAAAGTTTTTTTGTGGCTAAGCCGTAAGCCTGGCTTCTGGTAGTCACGCAGTCACTTCCCTTTATATCAATGTTGTTTTTTCTTATTTCCTCCATAACAAGCTTAATATAATCTTTTTCAGGCATGATATCAAGGGATAATGATTGTTATATAAAGGTTTGGGGTTGGGTCAAATTCTGGTTGAAAGAAAAATAAAATAAAAATTTTTATTGCTTGTGCTTGCTGCTTGGGTGCCAGTCTGGTATTCCGTAGTCTGGGTCTCCTGGCAGGTCGCTGTCTTCTGTCATGGTGTCTTGGTTGTCTGGCACTCCGTCATTATCATTGTCACCATCTATTATGTCTGGTGCCCAGTCATCATCTGTGTTCTCAAGCAATGGCTTGCTCATGCCTTGCATAGCAACAACACCATCTATCTGGCAGTCAAGAGCCCATGAGTCAGGGTCTTGTGATTCCCAGATGTTCTTGGTACCTTCTGAGCAGCCAAACCTGTACTCCCCAGGATTATCTCCTGGCTTACAATACAGGATTTGAGCACAAGAGCAGCCATGAGTTGGTGCTAAGTCCAACATGTTAGAACTGTCGTAATGGTTGGGTTTTAGTTCTTGCTCTGCAAACCAAGGATTAACTGGAATGTTGCTTCCGCACTTATCAACTTCATTAGCCACTCCGTCGCCGTCTTCATCAACAAGATAAGAAGGCCCGATAAATACCTGATAAGTTGTGCCTTCAAACCCGCCTACAGGAAGATTAGCAGCCGCTCCTTCTACACTGTATGTTTCACTTTCCTGCTCCTGAACCTCTGCCAGGCCAAGGTTTGCTACAATCCCATAGTTTGCACTCGAGCCTGTGAATGCAAAAACAACTGGTATGAGCAAAACAAGCATTGCCAGTATTATTGTTTTTTTCATTTTCAACAGGCTTCTCCGCTATCAAACTGCTTCCAGCTTGTGCCATCGCAGAAGCAAGGCTCATTCAATGATGCATCATAGTACATTCCACCTTCCATGCTTACATCGCATGTACCTGGCGTGTCAGTTGGTGTTGATTTAATCACAGATGACACTTCTAATGTTGCCTGAGGGTTTGTTGTTCCTATTCCTACTTTGCCGTCTGCTAATAGTTGCATGTCATTTGCTCCTTCACCATCCCCGCGCAGTCCTATGCCGTTTGAACCTGAGAATCTTACTCCGCCGCCATCCACATCTATATGCCCTAGGTCGCCTTGGAACCTAGCAATATCTGTTGTTCCAAAAACATGCATTTTCCTTAATGGGTCGTATGTTCCGATGCCAACATTGCCAGGATTAATTCCAAGAATTATATTACCATCAGGCTTATCAATAAGAAAGTTGCCGCTTCCCATATGTTCAAGTGTGTAACTGTCTGCATAGAATGTTACACTATTGTCTCTCCATCGGTAATCCTGGCCATTAACTGTCCAGTGGAATTCTCCTGGTTCTCCTGTGTGAAGTATTGCTCCGCCTAACTTAACATCGCCGCCTGTTACTTGCAATTTAGCTGTTGGAGTTGTTGTTCCAATGCCAACATTGCCATCATTATAATATATATCTGAGCCGGTTTCGCTCCAGAGGCTACTGCCGCCTGATGGCAGGCCTGTTAGTCCTGAGCCGTCACCAACAAATGCTGTTGCTTTTACAGTGCCTGCAACTTCAAGTTTTTCAGTTGGGGTTGTTGTTCCAATGCCAACATTACTAGAGCCAATCTCAAAAATTACATTACCTGTTCCAGGCTTTTCAATCTCAAAGTTACCGTTTCCTGCGTGTTCAAGTTCGTATGTATTTGCATAAATTGTTACGCTGTTGTCTCTCCACCTGTAATCCTGGCCATTGATTGACCAGAAGAATTCTGCTGGTTCTCCTGTGTGAAGCAATACTCCGCCTAATTTTACATCACCACCAACCACTTGGAGTTTGGCTTCTGGAGTGCTTGTTCCAATTCCAACGTTGCCAACACTATCAACATATACTGCGTCTGTTGGTGCTCCATCAACTGCGTCTAATGAGTGTCCATCTCCTGCACCGCCTGTAGGCCATGCACCTTTGCAGTCACCCTTAATACATAATTCATCTACATTGGCTCGTCCATCAACATCTAATTTATATGCTGGATCCATCATCAAGGTTCCAATGCCGACATTACCAGTATCTGTTCTTACGACCATGCGCAGGTCATCTGTGGTTGCACCATAAAATCCTATAAAGCTTCCAGGAACATCACCATTTAGATTAATAATTCCTCCTTTGCCGTCTGATCCGCCAGTCATATAAAATCCTTCCTCGCCCTGGCTTCTGACATTTCCATTAACATCTAGTTTATATGTTGGATTATCTACTCCGATGCCAACATTGCCCTCATTATAATATATATCTGAGCCTGTTTCAGTCCAGAGGCTGCTTCCGCCTGATGGTAGTCCTGTTAGTCCTGAGCCGTCACCAACAAAAGCTGCTGCAGTAACTGTTCCTGTTGCTTCTACATTGTCTGTTGAAACTGTTGATGTGCCTGTGCCGCTAAATTCTATAATCTGTAGTCCTGAATTATAATCAGCAACGTATGCATATTCTCCAGAGACGTAAACATCCCAAGCCAAGTCTGGTGTATCATAACCTCCTACCAATGTTGGTGATGAAGGGTCTGAAACATCAATAATCTGTAGTCCTGCACCATAATTAACAACGTATGCATATTCTCCAGACACATGAACACCTCGAGCATCGTCTGGTGTATCATAACTTCCTGCTAGGCTTGGTGATGAGGGGTTTGAAATGTCGATAATCTGCAGTCCTGAATCCCTATCAGCAACGTATGCATATTCTCCAGAGACGTAAACATCAAAGGCATGGTCTGGTGTATCATAACTTCCTGCTAGGCTTGGTGATGAGGGGTTTGAAATGTCGATAATCTGCAGTCCTGCATCATAATCAGCAACGTATGCATATTCTCCAGAGACGTAAATACCCCAAGCAGAACCTGGTGTATCATAACTTCCTGCTAGGCTTGGTGATGAGGGGTTTGAAATGTCGATAATCTGTAGTCCTGAATTATAATCAGCAACGTATGCATATTCTCCAGACACATGAATATCATAAGCAATGCTTGGCGTGTCATAACTTCCTGCTAGGCTTGGTGATGAGGGGTTTGAAATGTCGATAATCTGCAGTCCTAAATCCCCATCACTAATATATGCATATTCTCCAGACACATAAACATCCCAAGCCATGTAGGAATTATAATTCCCTGCTAGGCTTGGTGATGAGGGGTTTGAAATGTCGATAATCTGCAGTCCTGGAGCCCTGTCAGCAACGTATGCATATTCTCCAGACACATAAACACCCACTGCATGCCCTACTGTATCATAATTTCCTGCTAAAGTTAGTGTAGCATCTTCCATTGCAATATCCCCGCCAGAAAGTATTAAATCACCAGAACCGATTATATCTCCTGCTACTTGGAGTTTGGCTTCTGGAGTTGTTGTTCCAATACCAACATTACCTGAGTCATAATATATATCACCGCTGTTCTCACTCCAGAGGCTGCTGCCTCCAGCAGGAGCATCCTGATCACAATTAATCATTAAGCCGTCACTAGTGCACCATTTATCAGCTGTTAATAAACCAACTTCTGGGTCTTCTTCTCTTGGCCAGTCAGGCCTGCACTCGCCCATAAGGCATAGCTCTCCTAAAACATCTAGACGAGTAGGCACTTCTAATCCTTCAAGATTATATATTCCTGTGCCTGTATCACCTGTGTTAGATAAGTAATCTGCGTGTGCATGAGTATGGTCTCCTGAGCCAGGCCAGAACTCCTGCCTTCCAGCTGTTGCGTCTCCAACAACTTCTTCTCCATTAACATCCATCTCCAGGTAATATTTTAATGTGTTGTCCAGGAGTAAAAGAGTAGAGCTTCCCAGAATTATATCATACATACCGTCTGTTATTGCTCCATTAAAATCCAAGCCTGAATCATAAACCAAAGTGCCGCCTGAAGAAGCATCATAAATCCTTACAGCAATATCACCTGAAGAAACAGGTTCGCCAGTATTCAAACTTGCATACCCACTCAAAGGTATCAAGTGCTCTGTCTGTGCATTAACCAAAACAAAACAAAAAACTATCATTAATAATATTAGAAATAATGTCTTTTTCATTGTTACAACCCCCATATCACTGTGTAATCACTAGGGAATTGAGAAGTAATATATAAAGGTTCTTGAAAAGAGGAAAAGAAGAGAGTGGTGTTCTTATAGAGATTAAGTGGAGTTTGAGGTTGATTCTGTTTAATGATATATCTTGTCATGATGGTCATAATCTTCAAACGAGACAATCTTTTTTTCATGGTTTATTATGAATGTTAACACAAAGTGCCCTAGGTGCACTCTTTTTACTCCTTTCATGCTTTGATGAAGAAATTTGTAGCGGTGCTGCGGGTTTTCTATTATTTGGTTTATCTTTTTTATTATGATTTGGTATTGTTTTTGGTCTTTGTTTTTTAATTTAACTAGCTTTCTTTCTAGTTCTTTGCTGTAAATGTCTGAATACATTTTTATTTTAGCTTTTTTTCAAGTTCTTTTCTGGAGATATGTTTGCCTTTCATTATTTTTTCAAGTTTTTTCTTGTACTCAGGTCTTAGTCTTGGCTCCAGAAAGGCTTCTTCATACTCAGCAACCACCAGGTCAATAGCTTGGGATTTATCCTTAAGACCGTATTTTGCCTTTACAATGTTTAGCACCCGGTTGCTTCTTTCCCCAATATTTATCATAGCCTGCACCATGTTTACATCACATATATAAGTATATATGTGATATATATAAAGGTTTTGTTTTTGAATAAAAGAAAGGGATAAAGAGTTTAAGAACCTGACGGAGGGATGTCCAGTGGAGAGTGAAAATATTGCGGGAATTTATTTTTATCTCTGGTTTTTCTTGTGCAGGCTTTATTAATAAGTTACAATAAGACTGATTTATGGCTAAGAAGTATATTATTGATAGTTGTATTTGGAGAGATTTCTACGAGGACAGAGTTAGTAAGTCTGGAAGGCCTCTTGGCAAGTATGCTTTTGACTTGTTTTTTAAAATATTGAAAAGGAATGATGTTATCCTTTTTTCAGATGCATTGACAGGAGAGTTAAGAAAATATTATCCTAAGGAAAAGTGAATGAGATGCTCAACTTAGTAATGCATATTGGAACTTTAATCAGGATTGAGATTACTGAGAAAGAGAATGCTGAATCAGTTGTGCTTTCTGTAAAAAGGAAAATTCCTCGTGTTGACTGCCTTAATGCAGTACATGCAAGGAATCACAGAGCAATACTAATTTCTCAGGACAAGCACATTATTCATGGACTTTCAGACATTGCAAAGAGTGTCAGGCCTGAGATGATTGCTTGAATCGTTTGTCTAGCTCTGCAAAAAATTCTTTGCTGAACTCCCATTTCCTTTTCTCATCATCTTCTGGCCTAGTCTTTATCTTGGCTTTTCCTCTCAAAGCAAGGAATTTCTCAATTAATTCATCCCTGTTTAATTCTGAAAGCTTGTCTCTGACAGCCTCTCTTATAAACTCTGTCCTTGAGTTGAAGTTGTGCTCTGTTATGGTTTTATCTATCTTCTTTAATATGTCTTCCTGGAAACGGATTGTAATACCTTCCATTGTAGTCTAATGTAATACAATGTAATTTATAAATTTATTGATTGATATTCGGAAAAATCACGAGAAAAGAGAAGAACTAATTATTCTCAGCAATATTGTGAACATAATCTAAATAAGCAAGATGCTTGAGGTGATTGTTCATTTCCTCAGATAAATGATAAAGCTTAACAGGAAGCTTTTTCTCAAGATCACCCATGATTTCAATAACCTTTTCAAGATTAGGGCCTTCAACAGAAATAGCAGTATTTAACAAATCATCCTCAAGAGAACAATCCTTAGACATAAAAACACTGTAACCCCCAGAAGGCTCATTAATACGCAATCTAAGATTAATAACAAAAGGATCATCAGAAGGTTCCAAAACAAAACCCTTAGAATAAAACTCAGATAACTCAACAATGTTCCCTGGATACAATGCCATTCTAGCTTCAAAGTTCATAAAAAAGAGAAAGAAGAATGAATATAAAAAGGTTTGGGGAAAACTAATTATTCTTAGCATTATAATACAAAGAAGCCACTCTAATCATATCCTTATGAAATTGTTTTGTAAGCTCAGGAGCAGGTTCTAGCTCAATAGGTAGTTTCTCCCCAAGATCCTTTATTATTTCTTTAATCTTTTTAATATTAGGACCTACAATAGTAACCATGATATTATAAAAAGGATTACGATTATCCTTTGAAATAATTACTTGATAATTATTAGAACCATCCCTAACAACTAAAGCTCTTTTAACAACCTTTGGATCATAGAAAGGAATTTCAAAGAAATCCTTAGAATAATGGCTTACTAACTCATCAACACTGCCTGAATAATTACCGATTCTAGTTTCAATATCCATTTTCAGGAAAAGGGAAGGTGGAGGATTATATAAAGGTTGGGGAAAACTTTAACTAAACTAGAAGGTTTGCAATAAGAAATGATAAAACTAAGCTTAATCTTTTATTATATTTTCTTTAAGTCTTCATTAATATCAATATTATGTTTTTTTCTTAGATCTCCTACTGTATTTATGAATGATTGCAATGCTATCACATGAAAGCTGTGAGCCCATGCTAGGGGCAGGTTCTCATTTGGTTTGCCTCCTGTGTATAATTCTGGTATGCAGTCATCAACCATTAATTCATTTATTTTTTTCAGGTATTCTCTTGACTTTTTCAGGTGTTTAAGTGATTCCTCAAGGTTGTTTCCCCAGGCTGCTATTTTGTTATGAACTATTGAGAGCCATATTATTCCAAGAGGCCATTCTGCTTCATTTCCAATTTTATTGTTTTGGTCTGCATTAAAATAATGGTCTCCTTTATACCGGATAACACCTTGTTTTCTTAAGAGCTTTGTCTCTACATTGTTAAGAATTGTTTTTTTCATCTTATTATCAATTATATTATAAGGCCAGATAAGCGAGAGCTGGGCTAAGTCGCACTCTTTTGACTCTGATTCTCTTGGCAATAATTTTAATAATATTTTTCTTCCTGTGTCAAAGTATCTTTCTGAGACAGGAACAATCTTTGACAAGTCCTGGTCATGCTTATACTTATAATCATAATGCCCTGCGTCGTGCCACATTGTTAGTCCTGCCAGCACTGCTCCAACAGATGATGAGTGCACTTCTGGTCCTTCCTCCCACATCCCAAAGTCAGGATGAGTCTCCCAGCGATAAGTAAACAAGTATTGGATTACATCCTTTATAAGTTCTCTTTGCTCTGATGTCTTGATAACATTATGGCCTTTTTGTATCAGGTCTCCTGTCTTGTACAGAAAGAACCCTAATACATCCAGCTGGTGGTGGCCCCAGTCAGGGCTGATTTCCTCTAATGTGTTGGGATGGTATCTTGCATGCAGAGCTTTCTCAGGCATTTTTTTTATTGCCTTGCAGATATGCTCTCTGTGCTTCATCATGATAGTAATGACTAATTCAAAGCTCTTCATCATAGGCTGCATATTGCCCAGGTATTCATTTGCATAAGTAGCATACATAATATCTCTTAACCAGAACACATTGTATTTTCCTATTCCATCAGGCTTGCCAGGGTTTGGAGAGGCCAGGTAGCCTCCGTTTATTCTTCTTAAAGAATCAAGTTTTTGAAAAGATTTCTCTAAGCGAATGCTCTTAGGATTTAGAAAAGAATCTTCACTATACCTCATGAAAAAAGAGAATCTAGAGGGATATATAAAGTTTGGGGAAATGGGAAAATATTAATAATTCCTAATCTAAGAATAATATATGAAGGAATGGGTTAAATCAAGTATTCTAGGGTATTTAATAGCAGCAGGAATAATCTTTGTTCCAGGAACAATAATGTCCTATATAATGACTGCTTGGCCTGAAAGGTTTGACCAGATAGCCATGAATTTGGTGTTTTCCTTGATATTGGCACTCCCAATAGGCATAGTGCATGGAATAGTGATGTATAGGAAGAGAAAAAGAATAAGTGGAGTTTGAATTAAAACCCAAAACTAATAAAGCCCAATCCTTAAAAACATATAAAAAAAGAAAGGTAAAAGATGAATAATAGCTATTAAAAAAAGAAAAACAATGAATATAATTCTTAATTTTTTACTTAAATCCTTTCTAAGAAGAAGCCTTATACCAATGAATAAGAAGAAAATTAATACGATAAAAGAAATTAAAAAGAATGATAAGATAGGAGCAACAGATATTAATGAGAGAAGTACTAGAGCATAGAAGAGCCATAAGAACAGCAGTAAAACACCGAAAACAATCCTTAAAGAATGCTTAACCTGCTTTTTGAATAACAAGAAAAAAGCAATAACAAAGCAAAGGATACTCATAAGAAAAGGAATAAACTGACCAGCAGACACAGTTGAAAGGAAATTGACCAAAGACATAAAATAAATTAAAGATAAAGAGATATATAAATGTTATTGAAAGGAGAACAGTTCAGAAGGGTGTGGGTGGTGTGGGTATAGAAGTGGAGTTTGAGGCTGATGCTGTTGAGGAGTCAAACTCTTTTTGATTCACTGGACAATTTCGGAATTCTTTCATGTTTGACTGGACAAGTGTGCGTAGGGTTTATAAATTATTTCTTCTTTTTTGAGAAAAAACACCAAAAACTTTATATACAAGATATATCTTACTTATCTTGTAAATGAAGGAGGTGTTATAAAATGGCAACAGAAATAATCGAAATGGGAAAAATAAGCTCAAGAGGGCAGATAGCCATACCCAGCAGCATAAGGGAAGAAATGGGGCTGGAAGAAGGCTCAAAGATACTCTTCCTGCTAAAAGACAACACCATAATAATGAAAAAAGTAATACCTGAAACATTCGAAGAGATAACACGGCCATTCAAGCAAGCAGCCAAAAAAACAGGATTCAAGGAAACAGAGGTAAATGCCCTAATTCATAAGATGAGGAAACAAAAGCATGCGAATAACCGTTGACACCAATGTTCTGGTATCATCAACCTTCTGGGCAGGAGACTCAGACAGGATAATCAGAATGGTGGAAGACAAGGAGATAGAACTGGTTCTTTCAGAGGAGATAATAAAAGAATTCATCAGGGTTTTGAATTATGATGATATAAAAAAGAAAGTAAAGAACCTTGACATGAGAAGGCCTGTTGAAAAGATAGTGTCAATTGCCAAAATAATAAGCCCAAGAGAAAAGATTAAAGCAGTAAAAGACGACCCTGATGATGACAAGTTCCTGGAATGCGCCCAGGAAGGCAAAGCTGAATACCTGGTATCCAAAGACAACCACCTACTCAAGATAAGAAACTATAAAGGCATAAAAATACTCCTTCCACAAGACTTTCTTAAAATAATTGGAGATTGAGGTTGAGTTCTTAAAGAGAAGCAGTTGAGTGCTTGAAAAAAGAGAGGCCGACTGGGAAGAAGGAGTGTGAGTATTGTTCTTATAGGGAATAAGTGGAGTTTGAGGTTGATTCT
>JAHWIP010000022.1 GCA_019322375.1 Candidatus Woesearchaeota archaeon | reverse complement strand
GCTGTTGCTGCTCCTAAGCCAGGGAAAACAGCAGTGAGGAATCCTGAAGCCTGCCCTGAGATTAATGCCTTGATGGTCTTGCCTTTGTCAAGCGGTGTTTTTTTCACAAGCACCTGCTCTGGAATTGACTCTTTTCTCAGCAGGCTAATGATTAAGGTTGAAATACCAAATAAACCGCTCAACATTGGAAACAAAGGATTTTTCAGGTTAGGCATGCTCAGCACTATTAAGCCAAGGGTTCCTGATAAAAAAAATACTATAAGCGCCCATAGTTTTTGTTTATCCCGCAAAATCATAAACAGTGCAACCAAGAGCAGTGCATACCCAATGTATTTTTCAATTAATGGATAGCCGTATTTGACTATTGGCACTAGCAATGGAAAGAGCATGATAGAAAGAATAATTGCACCTAATGAGCCGATAAGAGTCAGTTTTACAGCTGCATACCCATGGCCTTTTAACAAGTATCTGTGCCCTGGCAGAACTCCTAGTGCCATGTCACTGTCAGGAGCACCAAGATAAATGCTTGGAATAGAATCAATGAATGTGTGGGTTATGCTCATAGCAACTATAAACACTGCAAGAGAAGTTAAGGAAAAGAATTTGACAAGAACAGGAGCAGAACTAAGAAGCAACAAACTGATTAGATTAACATGTATGCCAGGTGTTAGGCCTGTGATTATTCCAAAGAGGATGCCTGCGAGTAATGCAATTAAGATTTCTATAACCATATTATGCGGCGTGGGCGGGACTCTCCGAATCTGGGGCGAATTCATTTGAACCCGCACGAGACTTGGACGTCTCGCCAAGGCATCAACTTGGTGCAATAACCAAATTATGCGACCACGCCATTACACAAAAGGAAAATTATTTAAATTTCAATCAACTAACTCTTAATGGCTTGGACGTCTCACCAGGGCATTGCGACCCGCTTTTTTCTTTTAATTTCAAATCAACTAGTTCTTTATATACTGCTCGCAGGTGAAATCGGAAATTTAATGGAAAAACAAAAGTTATTCTGGACTTAAGGAAACACCCTAAATCACCGAAAACTTTAAAAAACAGGTTATAATCACTACGCTTAGGTGGTTATATGTTAACTGATTTTTTAAAAAACAAAGAAAGAACAAAGATTGAAAAAGCCTTCAGGCAAGGCAATACATTCAGCCTGCAAAAAACATTCCAAGACTTTTGCAAAGAAATGAAGTTTCAAAAAGAGATGATTTATTATCAGAGAATAAAAAATACAGAGCCAAAAACTGCCTATGACCCGGAAAACAACATTATCACACTGACCTTTGGCTATTACTACAACCCTTATGAGGAACTTCTCTTCTCATATGAAGGCGGTCCTGTAGATGTAATGCAGTTTTATAAAAACCCTGAACTGGACCATATAAAATATCAAAACTCTGACAATGACAACCTGTTATTAATGAAAATATCTGAAAACGCAAAAAACCAGCGCGCCTGCATAAAAATACCTGACCAATATATTTTTCATACAAAAATCCATACTCATGAACTAGCTCCTTCATTAACAGCCCTTGTAAAGCACTCAGACCAGGCAGCAGAACTCATAGCGAGATATGTTCTGGAAAAATCTTAAGTTCTTTACCAGCACCAGTAGAATACTTCCTGGTGTTTATAATCTGGCAAACAGCCATGTAGCGGGTATCATGCTCTCCTGGCAGGGTGATATCTCCAATAAAAATATCATTACCCTTTATCTCAAAAAAAATTCTGCCAAAACCAGCAACATCACCTCTGAGAATTCTGCCTGGAAGCAAGCGCCAAGACTTGGTAGAATGAGCCCAGGCATCAGTCTCCTCATGGCCAGTACTTAACAAAGCACGGCCATTCTGAATCATATGAAAAAGAAGGTTTTTTCTAAGCATTTTTATAATATAAGGATTGTGCTTTAAAACCTTGCCAGCCCTGCTGGAAATAAATAGTTTGTAAACACCCCCCTCAAAGTTATAAAGATTATTAAAAACCTGTTCTGGGTGCTGAAGTCTTTTTAACCTTGCAAGCTCATGTCTGATTCTTTCTAATTCCTTTTTGGTTTTTTTTTCATCATCAACCAGGATTAGCAGGCAGTGGGTATCCTCTTTTATTCCTGCCAGGTCTGAATGACCATGAGCAAGGTTATGCCTTAACAAACCAGTTTTTTGTGACAGCTCAGAACCGAATTTTTCAACATCCAGCAAAATCTGTTCCAGAATCCTGAAAGAAATACTTGGAAAACCAGGCTTTATTTTTCCAACAATATCCTGTATATGATAACATTCATTAAGAATAAACCTTAAATCCTTAGCCATACAGGAAAGCGAATACCTGGTTTTCTTTCTTAACTCATCTATCTCTTTTTCTTTATGCTTTACCTTCTGGTGTAAATCATTAACTCCTGTATAGAACCCCTTGTAATGACTCCTGACAGCCTGCTTCCAGCCCCTGTCGCCTCTTTGCAAACCATTAATTATCTGATTTCCAAATTTATGAGCGCACTCAGAATCCACCCGGCTCTGCTCATTTTCAAATTTATATTTTAACTCCTCTAATTCCTTTTTTTTATGAATAATCTCTTTTTCCAGATGCTCATCCCTCTCAAGGTTCTCAAGCTTAATCTCATCCCATTTCTCAAGCCTTTTAAGATGAGAGTACAAGCTTCCAAAAGCACTTGCCAGCAAGTCTCCTTCGCTGTAAACCATGCTCCTTAATAAACCCTGAAAATATATAAACTTTGCCCTTTAGACTGGATTCTGAAAATCATAATATTCATCACAACCTTTTTATATCAAAAACTTAATAGATTAACTTATGCCCAGAAAAATCTTCAAAAAGATTAAAAACAAGCACTTGATTGACCAGCATGCTAAGCTCTTGAAGAGTTTGCAGTATAGATCTGGCTTGTTTGCTGCTTCTCTTAAAAAATCCACTGGTTATGACAAAGCCTGGCTTAGGGATAATTTCTATGAATGCCTGGCTTTTTTTGTGCTAGAGGATTTTGATACCTGCAAAAAGACTTATAAAACTTTACTCAAGATTTTTGAAAAGCATGAATACAAGATAGACCATGCTATTGCCAAGAAGCCAGAGCACAAATACCAGTACATCCATCCCAGGTATCATCCTTATACTTTTGATGAGTTCTGGGAGGAATGGGGTAATAAGCAGAACGATGCAATAGGAGCAATCCTGTGGGGAGTTGCAAAGCTGGAAGACGAAAGAGTTAAGATTATTGAAACAGAAAAAGACAAAGAACTTATTCAAAAGCTTATTAATTATCTTGCATCAATTGAGTACTGGCATGACCAGGACTCTGGAATGTGGGAGAATGAGGAAGAAACCCATGCTTCCTCTATTGGAGCCTGTGTTGCTGGCTTAAAAGCAATAAAAAAGTACATCAGTGTTCCTGATTATCTGATAAAACAAGGCATGAAATCATTAAAGCACTTGCTTCCCAGAGAATCACAAAAAAAATATGTTGACCTGGCAGAGCTCTCATTGATATATCCATACAAGGTTGTGACAAAAAAGCAAAGAGAGGTCATTCTTAAGAACATTGAGTATCACCTGCTTAAAAAAAGAGGTGTTATCAGGTATAAGAATGACTGGTATTATAACAAGAACCCTGACGGCTATTCAGAAGAAGCAGAGTGGTGCCTTGGCCTGAGCTGGCTCGCAATTATTTATGAAAAAATAGGTGATAAGAAAAAAGCAAAATATTTCTTAGAAAAAGCTGTTTCTGTGAATACACCAAAAGGAGTGCCAGAGCTGTACTACTCTAACACAGAAAAGCATAATCCAAACACTCCTCTGGGCTGGGCAGAGAGCATGTTCATAATAGCTTTGCATGAATATAATATTGAGAGTTTTAAGAAAAAACAAAATTAGAAATTTTGAATATTTTTCTTGAAAAAAAGAAAAATATAAGAAGAAAAAATAATCTTTAAACATTCTCCCAGGTTGCTTTTCTTTCAAGCTCATCATCATCGTCTCTGAGCTCAATAACAACCCGGTACTCCTCATCAGGCTCTGTTTCTGGCAAAGTTCTTTTAATCTCAATTGATTCTGTGTGGCTCTCGCCTGTGGCTAAAATAGGAACATCAAATGTTGCCATTGGCACTTCCTCATCATTCACAGACCTTAAGAAATAAGCGCTTCCAGAACTATCCCTTGCATAGATATAAGCAGTTAACACTACATCCTTGTCCTTGCCATTCTCAACCTTGAACTCAACACTTTCAATCTTTGCAAACTGCTCATCATCAAACTCAGTAATAGAAGTAACAACTTCAAGAATTGTTAAGTCTACCCTGCCAGAATATGATGGTTCTGGCTCATCATGACAGGCTCCGTCATAGAAAAAGCCTCCGCACACTCCACCGCAGTCAACATTGCTCTCATCCTGGTTTTTTTCACCATCATCACAAGCAGGAGTCACACATTTCACACTGCTCCTGCACCAGCCATCTATGCAGTCAGAATCAATATTGCAGAATTTGAACTCTCCGCAAGGGTCACACTTGCTTCCTCCGCAGTCAACATCTGTCTCGTCCTGGTCCTTAACACTATTAGAGCACAAATTTGCTTCCTGGGAAGCATTAACTGTCTGGTTAGTCTCATTCATGCCTGCTTCTGCAAGCAAGGCTCCTGTGGTCTCATTATCAGCAACATTGTCGCTGCCTCCACCCCACTTGATTACTAAAAGGACAGCCAGAGCTATGATTACAATGCTATAAGCAATTCTCTCAAGATGAATCGGCTTGATAACAATCTCAACTCCTTCTGCCATGAATATCACTTATTTTTTATTAATTAATTAAGATTAATACAGAATTTATAAATGTTTTGTTAAGAATAAGGGTTTAATCCACCTCAAACTCCTCTGCCAGCTCCTTTAACAGCTTGTCAGTCTCTGATATGTGCTCATCATCTCTTTTCTTTTTTTCCTCTTTCACAGGGCTTCTTCTTGGACTGGTGCTCTTCATCTGATTAAGCAGTTCTTGTTTGTGCTCCTCATCATGAATAGCTCTTCTGTGATGAGCCGGGTGAGCATGTTTTTTCCTGGGCTTGTCCTCTTCCTTGCTAAAATCAAACCTTATTTTGAACAGCTTCTTCTTGTCATCCTTTTTTTCCTCTGCCGCTTCTTTCCTGCTTGCTTTTCTTACCCTGACATCCATTTTTTCATCACTAACCTTGCTCTTCTTAAGAGAGACTTTTAAAGGTTTTGCTTGTTCCTCTGTAAAACCCTTTTTTTCAAGCATCTCTCTCTTGTGTATGAGTATCTTGATAGCTCCGTCCCTGCATAGTTTTAAGAATTTCTTTGGGTTCTTATCAGCTTTGTCATACACTTTTTTCAGGTCTTCTTCCAGGAACGGGTGTATCTCTTTTCCTCCAAAAGCCTCTATTCTCTTCTTTAGCATCTCCTTTTCTTCGTCAAAAGTGAGTCTTCTAAGGGTTATGCTGAGCTCATCACTGCCTAGCTCTCTGAGCCTGCTCTTCTCATACTCCTTGGGAGTGCTGGCAATCACCACCCGAAATCTTATCTTCTCTTTTCTTAAACTCTTTATCAGTGCCAGGTTCTTTTCTGTTAGGTAATGAGCATTGTCTATGAGCAGTGCCACTGATTTATGCCCAAGCTTTTTCTTTAAGAATCCTAATAGTTCTGAACTAGGAAGCTTGGTATGAGGCTTTGAAAAAGATTTTTCATAAAAAGTTAATAAAGGGATTATCATTGTTTGCAAAATATTAACCTGCTCCTTGAAAAGAGCAGCATTAATATATACCCCGTGAATCCTGTTGTACTTCTTAAGCCTGTCCTCAAGCCATCTCATCATAGTGGTTTTCCCAACTCCCTGCTCTCCAATAATTGCTCCAAAGAAATAATTCTTAATAAAGAACCAGTTAAGCTTCTCCTTTTCATCAGTTCTGTCCACCAGGAACTTGTTTATAGGAGTGAATATCTTATCAACAAAAGGGTCTCCTTTAAAGCCCAAGGCTTTATCCCATTCAAGAACAAAATCACTCTTAGTGACCAAACTCATAACACCCCCTTAACTTTGAGAATTAAGAGAAAAGAGGGTTTTATAAATTTTTCTTTTAAGTAATGCTTATCTTCTCCCCCACCACCTCTTTCTCTCCCTTATACTCGGTTGTTCTGCCTGTTATCTCTACTCTTTGTCCTTTGCTCAGATTAACATTTTCAAAGATTATCACACTGATTTCTTCTTCTTTTCTTATGTTTATTATTGAGAAGTCTTCTTTGTTGGTTATGCTTTCCACAATCCCTGTTATCTTTATTGTTTTGTCTTCTTCTAATTCTTTTGCTTCGCTTATGTCTATTTCCTGCAAGCCAGTGCTTGTTAAGATGATTACAAGAAAACCCAAGCCTATTATGCTGGTTATCATGGCTATCTTTAAGAGAGAGGAGTCCTGCAGATATTTTGTTTTTTAGAAGTTGTTTATAAAATGTTTATAAGAAAAATCAGAGATTTTACAATATCATTGTAATTCTGCTTTTACAATCTTATAAATCCCTGTGTGCTCATTCTCTATTTTCTTTTCTGCTTTTATTATCTTTATCTTTTTCTTAAAGATTGGCCCTTCTATCATTAAGGTCTCTGCTTCTCCTCCTTCAAAAGCAATGTGTATGCCAATCTTTTTGTTAAGCTCTACTAATTTGTCAATGTCATTGTTATCTATCTGTCTGCCAAGCCAGGATTCATCAAGCCCTTGTGCTGCAATGCTTGAAAGAATAAACTTAAAGCCATTATCAATCATCTCTCTCATTAGTTTTTCAGGGTTTTCTCCCCATAAAGGGCTGATGCACTGAAGCCCCAAGCTTTTGCAGATGTTTTCAATTCTTTCCTTTTGGTATTTAGATGCAAATGCTCCGCTTACAACACCATCAAGCTCATATTTTTGGTCTGCTTCATAAATAGCTGCTTTTAAGTCTCCTAGCTCTTGCTCTTTTACTCCTTTTGTGTCTTTTTTTATTAACGGCAGTTCCATTGCCTGGGCTTGGAGCTCTGTTAAATGAATGTTTGGTGTGTGGAACATGTAACTGTTTGGATTGCTGGAAATCATAGTAATAAGACAAACCACTTCATGCTCCTGCAAAGCCTTGTAAAGTGCATAAGCAGAGTCTTTTCCACCTGAGAACAGTACTGCTAGTTTCATAAGAAAAAGCAAATATTAATCATTATTTAAAACTTTCTCATCCTTCCTAATCCTCATCCTTGCATAGCCTGTCATCATTAAAATAGAGATAACTGTTATTAACACTCCAACAAGCGAGAGGGCATTACTGTCTTCTGAACTCATATAAGCAGGTTTTTCAAGAGTAGCAGCTGAAGCAATTGGGCACTGGTCCTCAGGAGCGCATTCATCTCCAAAACAGCAGCTCTGGGAAATAACACTGCCTGTTATTCCTCCTCTTAACAAGAACACTCCAAAGATTGCAAATAAGCCCAGGACTATTAACTTGTTTCTCATAAAGTATTCCTTGATTTAGAAGTATTTAAAGTTTGTTGATTATTTATATGAGTAACCTTTATAAACACATCTTCATTCTCTCGCGTGTATTCGGTGAGTGTATTATGGCTGGTGAGTTTAATTTTAAGACTACTGCAGATATTAAGACTTCTAAGAAGATATCTGAGCAGGTTATTGGGCAGGATGAGGCTGTTAAGGTTATTAAGAAGGCTAGCAAGCAGAGAAGGCATGTCTTACTGATTGGTGAGCCTGGCACTGGCAAGTCTATGCTTGGACTGGCTTTGGCAGAGCTTTTGCCCAAGGAGAAACTGGTTGATGTACTCTCTTTTCCTAATCCTAATGATGAGAATGCTCCTCTTATCAGGGCTGCTCCTGCTGGCAAGGGCAGGGAAGTGGTTGCCAGGGCCAAGATTCAGAGCTCTGGCTTGTTTAAAGGACCGAACTTGTTGTTATGGATTATTCTTCTTGTTGCTCTGCTTATTCCTTACTGGATTTGGAGAACTAATTTTTTTGAGCTAGGAGAGACTGCTAATGCTATTATTTATGCTTCTTCTATGATTACTTTTATTGCTATTGCTGCTATTTTCATGCTCTCAATCACTATGGGCAAAAGAGCTGGTTTGCAAGGGCAAAAAGCTGGTGTGCCCAAGCTTATTGTTGATAATTTTAAGAGAAAGAATGCTCCTTTTATGGATGCTACTGGTGCTCATGCAGGCGCTCTCCTAGGCGATGTTTTGCATGACCCTTTTCAATCTGGTGGTCTTGGAACTCCTGCTCATGAAAGAATTGTTGCTGGCATGATTCACAAGGCTAACATGGGGGTGTTGTTTGTTGATGAGATTGCTACTTTGCAGCCTCATACACAGCAAGAGCTTTTAACTGCTTTGCAGGAAGGCAGGTACTCTATCACTGGCCAGAGTGAGCGCAGTGCTGGTGCCATGGTCAGGACAGAGCCTGTTCCTTGTAATTTTGTTCTTGTGGC
Organism: Candidatus Woesearchaeota archaeon; assembly: GCA_019322375.1. Classification (GTDB taxonomy): domain Archaea; phylum Nanobdellota; class Nanobdellia; order Woesearchaeales; family SM23-78; genus SM23-78. The sequence goes on along the minus strand of JAHWIP010000022.1, from coordinate 12,253 downwards.
TGCTGGTAACATGGAAACTGTTAAGCACATGCACCCTGCTCTTAGAAGCAGAATCAGGGGTTATGGTTATGAGGTTTATATGAAAGAAACTATTCCTGACACAAAGGATAACAGGTGGAAGTATGCTGTTTTTGTTGCCCAGGAAGTTAACAAGGATAAAAAGATTCCTCATTTCACCAGGGATGCTGTTGATTACATTGTTGAGGAGGCTCGTAGAAAAGCTAATAGAAAAGGACATCTAAGTCTAATCTTTAGGGAATTAGGTGGTCTTATAAGGGCTGCTGGTGACCTGGCTGTTGAGCAGGGAGCAAAAGTTGTTGAGAAAAAACATATTATCAAAGCAAAGGTTATTGCTAGAAGCTTGGAAGAGCAGATAGCTGATAAATATATTGAAAGAAAAAAAGAGTATGAAGTTATTGTTACTCATGGCAAAAAGATTGGAAGGGTTAATGGCCTGGCTGTTATTGGCAGTGGAAGCACTTATTCTGGCATTATTCTTCCTATTGAGTCAGAGGTTACTCCTGGTGGCAAGGAGAGAAAAATCATTGCTACTGGAAAGCTGGGAGAGATTGCCAAGGAAGCTGTTACTAATGTGTCTGCTATTATTAAAAGGTATTTTGGCCAGGATATAAAAGGCAAGTATGATATCTATGTTCAGTTCTTGCAGACTTATGAAGGAGTAGAAGGCGACAGTGCCAGTGTTGGTGTTGCCACCAGCATTATATCTGCTCTAAAAAAGATTCCTATTAAGCAGGAGATTGCTATGACAGGAAGCATTAGTGTCAGAGGAGAAGTCCTGCCTGTTGGCGGTGTATCTTCAAAAGTAGAAGCAGCAATTGATGCTGGCATAAAAAAAGTTATTGTTCCCAAGAGCAATGTCCAGGACATTGTTATTGACAGGAAAAGACTTGAGAAAATAAAGATTATTCCTGTTGACAACATTAGCCAGGTGTTAAAAGAATCCTTGGACTGGAAAGGCAAGCAGCAGATTCTTAAGAAGATTATGAAGAGTAATGGGAGGCAGTAAAGAAATTATTTCTTTCTTCTATAAGCATATATTATTCCTATTGCCAGGGCTGCTGCTAGTAGAACCAGGAATATTCTTATCTTGGTTTTTTCTATATATGCAGGGCTTTGCTCTGCTGGCTCTTTAAGCTCAGCATAAAAGTCAAAATTCATTTTTGCTTCTGGGCTATATACATATCCTTTGTCACAGGTTAATGGGTTCTCGCACACTCCAAAGCCTCCTTTATCACAGCAAAGCTCACCAGGGTTTTTACACTCTTTATCATACTTGCAGAACTCTTGGCACTTGTCTTCATCACAGTACATGGTCTGGACAACATAGCCAGTGATAGAGCTTCCTAAGAAATATATTAATATGATTAAGCCAAGAAAGAAAAGGCTTGTGAACTTTAAGCTTTCTTTGTTCATACAAGTTTTTAATTAAGAAAACAGGTTAATAAAGGTTTCGATAATTCATGCTTGCTCTAAAACTTCTTTCAAAACCTCAGCATTCTCTTTGGCATATTCATATCCTAGCTCTAATGCTTCTGTTTTTTGGTATTCTGCCAAGGCTTCTGTTAAATCATTTATGTCTTGTTCTTGTGTGTTCCTGAATTTATCCACAAGGTTGACTGCTAAGTCATAATGATAAGAAGGATTGTCTGGCTCTATTGTTATAAGTTGTTTTAGCTGATTGATTGCTTCTGTGTACCTGCTTTGTTTATGGTAAAGCACTGCCAGGTTGTTTCTTGCTTCAATGTCTTCTCCTAGCAACAAGCATGTTTCATAGGACTGAATGGCTTTGTCATACTCTCCTTGCTCTGCAAAATAGTTGCCTAATGCTTTGTAGAAGTTTGGGTCTTTGTCAAAGTCTTTGTTATCTGTCTTAACAATTATGTTTGTTCCTAAGACTACACCTGCAAGAATTATTATTGTTAATATGCTTAATATAATTACCAGTCTTTTTTTCAAGCCACCCACCTGATAGATATAAGGATTTGTTGGGTTTATAAATATTATGATTAAAATTTAAAAAGATTTATCTGCATACCACTCTACAGTAACATTTAAATAAAAACTTCTGTTTCCTTGGATAATGAATAACTTAAAAGAAATTATTGATAAAATAATAAGAGATGCATTTCCTGAACTAATGTCTGAAGACATAAAGATAGAATATAAATCATTAAATGATGCTCTGCTTGAATGTGGATCCTTAACTGGAGAAGGATTTTACATTGAGGTGGATACAACACTAGAGAATGCGCCTGTAGAAGTTAAGGAAGGTGGTTTGGCTCATGAGCTAGCCCATGTTTCAAAAGACAGAGATAAAAGATTAATATCAAAACTCAGAGATAGATTTGCCAGTTTCATCTCAAAAAGATACAAAACATTAGATGAGAGAAACACTGATTTAGAAGTGATTATACGAGGATATGGTCCTCAGCTCTTATCATTCTTAGAATACAGTGAAAAAAAAGGTTTTCCTCATTACAAGGAAGACGGACTTGCTATTAGAGAGGTAAAATCTCTTTTATAATTAGAGCATTTATCTTAGTTAAGAAGAAAAAAATTCAGTTCAATTTACTATAGTATTCATCCCTCATATTCTCTAAGAACTCTATGTTTTCTTTTGCATGCGCATACCCTTGTTCAAGGCTTTCTGCTATTTCAAATTCTTTTATTGCTGTTTCTATCTCTTGTATCTCTCCTTGCTTGGTTTTCTTTATGTTCATTGCCAGGTTTATTGCATAGTCATAATGATAGCTTGGATTGGCTGGGCTTATTTGTACTAGGGTTTTCATGTGCTCTGCTGCTTTTGTGTATTCTCCCAGCTTGTTGTAGAGAAATGCCAGGTTGTTATGGGCTTCTTCGTGCAATGGATTTATGCTTACTGCTTTTTCATAATACTTGACTGCTTGTTCATAATTGTTTTGTATAGAAAGAGCATTGCCTGTTATATAATAAAGCTCTGCATCTTCTTTTGTTAATGGCTTGTTGGTTATGATTAAGGTTGCTCCTAGCACTAGAGCTGGGATTAAGATGATTAATAAGAATAATATTATTTTCTTCATGCAATCACCGTTGTGGTTTTATCAACAATATCAACAATTAGTATATTGGGTATTTAAAACTTTCGATTTTTTTAATTGCAAATTTCTTCGAAATTTGGGAAATCTTTCACTCTCCACTGGACATGTGTTTACGTGAAGCTTATATATTAAACAATTATTAATTTATGTATGAAACAAGAATTTATTAGCATCAACAACACTATCCAGGATTATAATGAGTATGTTAAGAATGTTATTCTTTTAAAAAATTATTTAAAGAATAAAATTAAAGAACTGCTTTTTGAAGAAGAGTTTGTATTGACAAATAATAATAACAATACTTATCATCAGGCTTGCCTGGTTTTTTATAATAAAGAAAAAGATATAGAACTAGAACTAATTATTAGAAAAAAAAGTAAAGAGGTCTTCGTCTGAGTCTGAAGATTCAGGCAAATGTTTTTCTTTGTAACGCAGTATGTCTCCTACTATTTCATAAGCAATCTTTCCTAACTCTCCGCCATTCATTTCTTTCTTAATAAACTCTTCTTTTTCTATTATTTTGTTGTCTTCTCCAATCATGTAAAGAAGTCTTGTTTGACTACATGGAAAACCCCTTAATTGCTTATCATACACTCCTGAAAGAGTTTCATAAACTGCTTTATCCAGGGTTTCTTTAGGTATTATTGGTTTTTGTTCTGACATTTTTTTACCTCTAATAATTCATTTGTAAATAAGAGAAGAGTTAATCATTTTTAAATCTTTTGTTTTGCAACTACTTATAAGTAATTAATAATCCTATCGCCACTCAACACTGACATAGTCAGTCCTCTCATAAGGCCTGACACCTGAATCCTTGATGCTTGTCTTCATGCCTGCTTTAAACATTTCTAATCCTGTGGCTGCTATCATTGCTGCATTGTCTATTAAGAGCTCATTAGGCAGAATAAAGCATTTAGCACCTCTTTCTTTGCACATAATTTTGCACATCTCTTGTAATCTCTTGTTACAAGCAACACCCCCTCCTAATAGCAGTTCATTCTTATCTGTATGAGCCATTGCTCTTTCAGCAACTTCCACAAGCATTGCAAAAACTGTTTCCTGAACACTAAAACATAAATCATTTTTTGAATACTGTTTTGATTTAATCTTTTGCTTAAGATTAGTGTCCATTCCGCCAAGGCTTATATCCATGCCTTTAACAGTGTAAGGAAGCTTGATGTAATTTTTTCCTTTTTTTGCAAACTCTTCTATCTTTGGTCCTCCTGGAAAACCCAGGCCTAATTGCCTTGCAAAAGTATCCAGGAAATTGCCTGCTCCTAAGTCAAGGGTTTCTCCAAAAACCCTGTATTTTCCTGCTTCATAAGCAATCACCTGGGTGTTAGCACCAGATACATACAACAAAACAGGATCTTTAGCTTTGGTTAAAAACCTTCCAATCTCAAGATGAGCAATGCAGTGATTAACCCCTATCAAAGGCTTGTTTAACAGAATGGACAAGCTTCTTGCAAGCCCTGCACTAATCCTAAGAGTGTGGCCTAAGCCAGGTCCCTGGCTAAAAGCAATTAAATCAATTTCTTCTGGTTTAATCTTTGCTTTTTCAAGTGCTTTCTTAAGAGTGTCTTCAAGAACACCAACATGATGCTCTGCTAGTTTTGCAGGGATTAAACCGCCAGTCTTGGTTTTATAAGTTGTTATTATGTTAGAAAGAATCTTCTGGTTGCTAACAACACTAATTGAAAAGGTGTGAGCAGTTGATTCAATAGCTAAGCAAATCATAGGAAAAGAGAAAAAAAGATTGTTTATAAAGTTATTCTACCAGCACCGGCTCTGTAATATTAACAATTATTCCGTCAGACACCAGTTTCTCCTTGGATACATACTCTACTCCTTTGAACTCTTTTGGAAAAATGAATGATATCCTGTCTATATATCTGTTCTTAAAATAAACCTCAACTCCTTTCTCAACATAATGAAACACTCTCAGGTTCACAATAAAGCTCTGGTAATCAGGAATATCAAGCAAAGCATAGATTACCTCCTTGTCAGTGCCAATGCTGGTGTTGCCGTGCAGGTACTTGTTAAAAGCAGACTTAACAGTAATCCTGGTAACAGTATCATTCTCCAGGTGAAAAATAATCCCTGAATAAACACTTCCTATGCCAATCTTGTTCCTGTACTCCATGTTCCTGAAACTCTCATCTTTGGGTATGAACATAACATCAGGTATGCCCAGCCTTTCAAGCACATCCTCATAAGAGTCTCCCAGCATTAAGCCAAAAAAACTAATCTCAGTGCTGGTAAAATCTTTTACAGAGAAGACATCATCCTCTGCTATCTCATACTTTGACTCATTCCTAGGCTCGTATTCAAACATGAATTCTTCAAACTCCCCAGGCTCTTCTTCAACTCTTGTAAGCTCTTCTATCTGCTCATTAAGAGACTCATTAAAAAGAGGATTTGTCTCTTGCTCAGGTTTAGGCTTGCAGCTGGTTAATAAGATAAGTGCAGCTATCACCATTAACCCTATTATCAAAGTCTTCTTATGCATAAGCATCACCTGTTTCACTGAAATAATCAGTAATATAAAAAGGTTTGCATGGGTGCGGAGAGAATTGAAGTCTTATAATCGAAAACTATTTATAACCCAGAATCATCCCTTTTCTTAGATGAGAAAGAAGAAAAAAGAGTTCTTATTAACAGAGGATGAAGAGGAAGAGTTAGAGGAAGAATTATATGATGACTGGTTCTAGAATTGTTTCTTCACCTTGCTCCCAGCAGGCAAAACTCTGAGTATATCGTCCAGTTCTCCACCAAGCTTCTTTTTGATTAATTTTGCAACATCACTTAGTTTTTCATTTCCCTGCATAATTTCAACATATTCTTTACAGTGCTTTTTTACTGCACTAAGAGGGCCTCCCATTACTTTGTCTTGGTAAATGCCTATTGCATAACTCATTTCTGGGTGATGATAAGTTGTTTCCCCATAAATCATGAATGCTCCTTTTGCAAGGTATTCTCCTGACTTGGCTTTTTTTGATACCTGCTCTGGTTTTACACTGAAAACAGCAAGAGTTGCCATTCCCTGCTTCCAAGCCCTTGAAAACACAGCTGTAAAAACTGCTGCTTCTTGCATGGTTGCTTCTGGTATTTGTTCTGCTTGCTTGTTCTTGATAACAACAAATGGTGAGCCAGCCATGTCTGTGTGAAAAACCAAGTCATTCTTCTCAGCATATTTCTTGATTACTATTTCATTTGTTGTTGCATCCCTGCCTCCAATAACCAGGTAATCATCAGAGCTAATAAACCATCTGAACTTCTCAAACCACTCCTTCTTGGCTTTCTTTTTAACAACAGCTTTCTCCTGTATTTTTTCCTGTTTTAAACTGCCAAGCTTGTGCTTATACATCTCAACAGCATCTTTTGCTCCTGCAAGCTTTTTTTTAGCTTTTTTAGATTTTTCAAAGTAATGAGAAGCATTTTCCTCTACTGATTTCCTGATATCAAGGATTATTTCCATTATAAGAATACAAGAACAAGCAGGTATTAAAAAACTTTGTCATCAGCAGTCAGGCAAATCAGGCATTTCAAGCACAGGCTCTGGGCAGGGAACAACTTCTTCTTTGTACTTAACACTGGGTATAAAGCCGACATAAGTCTTGCTTGTCTTTGTAAAAGAGAGCTCTCTCTTAAAAATCTCTCCTCTTTTAAACGCAGAATTCATTAATTTTATTGGGTAATCAGCACTCTCATCAACCACTCTGACAGTGACTTCTTCAACAGGGGCTCCTGTGTTCCTAATGCTCATATTAATCATGTTATTAGCATAGCACAGGTAAGGATTTATAATCATGATAATCTTAGAGCAGTCAGGGCCTGCATCAGGATTCCAAGGAATATTAATAACCATGGCTCCAAGGGCAACTGCAAAGGCTATTAACAGCACAGTAGCTATTAAAGGAGACATGCCTTTCTTCTCATGAGATAAAGTATGGGCTTTGCTATCAATATCCAAATATGCACCTCTTTTATATTCAATAGAGTAATTTACTGAAACTAGGTTTAAATATTTTTCTGTTAACACAAAAAACCCAAACATTTAAAAGAGAACAAGGGTTTTCCCCAGGTATAAGGGGGTGAGAATATGATATGGTACTATTGGGTTCTTGTAGTGTTTGGCTTTATAATCTTGATTAGTTTAAGAGTGGTTAAGGAGTATGAGCGAGGTGTCAGGTTTCTTTTGGGAAGGTTCTCTGGTGTTATGAAGCCTGGGCTTAGACTGATTTTCCCTATCATTCACACCTGGCAAAGAGTTGATATAAGGGTTAAGGCTGTTGATGTGCCTGACCAGGAATGCATTACCAAGGACAACATAACAGTTGGCATTAATGCTGTTATATACTACAAGGTTGGTGAGGCTAAAAAAGCTGTTATTGAGGTTGAAAGATTCCAATGGGCTGTTAGCCAGATAGCACAAACCACTATGAGAAACATTGTTGGTGAGGTTGAGTTAGACCAGTTGCTTAGTGAGAGAGATGAGATTTCCAAGAGAATACAGGAGATAGTTGACAAAGCAACAGACCCTTGGGGAATAAAAGTTGATAATGTTGACTTGAAAGACATAACTCTTCCAGCTGACATGAAAAGAGTTATTGGCAAGCAAGCAGAAGCAGAAAGAGAAAAAAGAGCAGTTATTATCAAGGCTCAGGGAGAAGTGATTGCTGCATCTAACATGGCCAAAGCAGCCACTACATTGGCAACAGCACCCGGAGCATTGCACCTTAGAACTTTGCAAACAGTTAATGATTTAAGCAGTGACCAGAGCAATACAATAATCTTTGCACTGCCAGTAGAAGTTCTGAGAGCATTTGAAGCAATTGGGATAAAGGTTAAGAAAAAAGTTTAAAATTTTTTATTTTTATTGCTTATTTTTATGGTATATATCAAGAACATAGATTATTTTGTCTTGTATTCTGTATGATAACCTGTACGGCTTGATGTATAACTCTCGTGTTCCTTTTCTATCATGCATCATTGGTTTTCCTATTTCAGGGTTATTTTTTATTTTGATTATTTGTTTTATTATTCTTTCTTTTAGTGATTCGTTTTTAATTTTCTTAAATTTAGTCTCAAAGAAAGGAGCGTAAATAACTTCTACCATTTTTTCATTTCTTTAATAAAGTCATCAAAATCCATCCTGATTCCTTGACCTTTTTCTATTTGCTTCCATGCTTCCTCTGTTCTTCTTGCAAATTCCAGGTCTTCTTCAAGTTTTTCATCCAGCTTGCTTGCTTTTTTCATGATTAGCTGGTCTTTGTTTTGTATTATCAATAGTTTGTCTCCTTCTTTGATTCCATTTCTCATTTGTGCTGGTATGACTACCTGTCCTTTTGAGCTCATTCTTGTTATAGCAACATCCATGATTATCACCAGGTAAGATTAATCTTACCTCCTTTATATATTTTTTGGTTGGGAAGACGGAGATATGGTGAGAATTATGAAGATTATGTTATTTTGCCCGGATAACTTTTGCACTGGCATACCAAGAATCAAGTTTATTAACATTTAGTTCATAAACCAAGTCTGGTCTCTTTTCAATTTGAACTAGAAATTCAAAATCACGATCATACTCTTTTTCATATTTTTTAAGAGGCACATCTATTCTAAAAGAAACCATGTCAATTCTTTCTTCAGAATCTAATAAATCCAAGCACCTCTCAATCAGGTCAGGATTATTAGTGAAATATTCTTCTATTTCTTTACCTTGTTCACTCATTTCATATACTGCATCCTCCCCAACTACAAAAGTTTCAATTTCAAAGTGGCGAGACAAATCTTTCCATTCTATTCTCATTCTTTCTTCTAGTTTTGGCTTCATTTTGGTTTCTAAGAGAGAAGAATGATAATTTAAAAAATTTATGAACGATGATTACTTTTTATAAGAATTATTCTATGTCTTAGCCTTCTCCCACACCACTTCAAAGTATTTTCTAAAAGAATCTGCTACTATTTTGCTTTGTATTAAGAATACTTTTGGTTCTTCTTTATGCCAGTAAATGATTAGCACTCTGTTTCCCTGGATGTTTATTCCCGCGGGCGTGTTTTTTAATAAGAAGCGAACTTGTATAGGCTTCTGTTTTTTAAAGAATTCAACATCTTTATTTTGTCTGAACTCTTCATTAAAGATCACTCTGAACCCTATTTTTCTTTCCTGTCTGATTGTGTGTACTTTTTTTAGCAACAGAATGTTTTGTTTTGTCTGGGTGTATGCTCCCATTGTAGCTCCCATTACCAGAATTTCATCTCCTGGTTTTAGATTGTTTATGCTTTCTAAGTAAACTGTTTTCAATCCCTCATGTCCTTCATATATTGTCACGTATTCTTCTTCCTGGGATTGTTTTAGTTTTGCTTCTAGTTTGGGAAGCATATCTTTTACTTCTTTGCTTAGTTTGTCCAAAGTTGTCTTTTTTTGGTCTAGGTACTCTAGTATTTTCTTTGGGCTGGTGGGTGTGAAATACCTGGTTTTTTCTTTTGTTATGTATGTTGCTAGCCCTTTATCTATTAGTTTTTCCAGCAAGAGATAGATTTTTGAATAGGATGCTCTTGATTTGTCTGCTATTGGACCTACTGTGCTTGTTCCCAGGTCTAGCAGGGCTAAATAGACTTTTGCTTCTGAGTCTGTTAATCCTATGCTTCTTAGCAGTTCAAGCATGGTGTTAAGATTAGCTTTCTTCTTTATATAATTTACTAATTATCCCACCTAGAGGGGGAGATAGTATTTATATATAAATAGTTACTAGCTAGTGGTTAAATATTGTCTCAACCAGAAGCCTGAGGACTAAAAAAGCCTTGGGCTTCTAAAAAAACAAGGGGGATTGAAATGAAAAGAATTCAATTAGTGATAGCTATAGCAATGCTGATTGTCATTGTGATAAGCGGATGCACACAAACACCGGCAGGACAAGTAGTAAAAGAAGACACCATAAAGATAGGAGTGATAGGAACCTTTACAGGAGTAGGAGCATATCACGGCCAGCAGGAAAGAAGAGGAGTAGAAATAGCAAAAGACGAGATTAACGCAGCTGGCGGGATAAATGGGAAAAAGATTGAGCTCATATACGAGGATACCAGAACAGATCCAAAAACAGCAGTGTCAGCAGTAAACAAACTAATCAGTGTTGATGATGTAAAATACATAATTGGTGATTCATGGGCAAGCACAACAGTAGTGCTTTTGCCAACAACCAACAACAACAAAGTCATCATGATATCAGGAATCGCAATGCTTGAATCCATGAGTAAAGACGACTATTTCTTTAGAACAGTGCCTTCTGTAAAAACCATGATGCAGGTGTTGGCAGAATACGCATACAATGAGCTGGGCTCAAGAAGAGCAGGCTCAATAATAAGCGCAACCCCGTACGGGGAAGAGCACAATTATTATTTTAAGCAGGCGTTTGAAAAGCTCGGAGGAGAAATAGTAATGGAACAAGTGACTGAGCTAATACAAAAAGATGTAAGGACAGAACTATTAAAGCTAAGAAATGCTAAAGTTGATACAGTAATCAATCTGCACACATCAGGATTAGTGGGCATACCAATGAAGCAGGCAAAAGAAACAGAGTTTAAGCCTATCTGGCTTGCACATTTTGGCTCGCAAACAGAACAACTGATAACAGACTATGGTGGATGGTCAAACGGATTGGTTTATCCTTATCCTTATGATTCTGAATCAGAAGATGAAAGCGTAAAAAACTTTATTATGAAATACAAAGTAACCTACAATGAAATCCCAGACATGACAGCAGCCAACTCATACGATGCATTGAAAGTGCTTGCTTATGCAATTGAGAATGTTGGCGAAGACACAGATGATATCAAGGAATTCTTAGTCACAGTAAAAGATTTTCCAGGGGCAAGCGGAAAGTTCTCATTTGACAAGAACGGAGATGTGGAAAAAGAAATACTAATCAAGAAAGTTGAGAACAGAGAGTTTGTTAGGGTTGGGTAGGTTATTTTCACACCTGTACATCATGAGCACTTACACTGCCATAATTATTAATAGAGAATTCAACAACAACAGGGTTTATCAGGGATAATTTTGAATAATTCAGTTTTCTTTCAATATTTTTTCCTATTCTAAGCCATTCCTCTGGTGTTAATAGGTTTTCATTTCCTTCTGTTTTTCTTGGCTCAACAAACAAGCTTGGTGTTTCAAAGAGGTAAACTGCCTGAGGTGATTCTTTGCCATGGCTTAAGCCTTCTGGCCAACCAGTAACTGCCTCAATTATGCACTTATCTCCATTAACAAGCAAGTTACCTGATTTAATCATTTCTCTCTGAGGATGAATAAAAACATAATGCTCTGCAGGAATATCTTTGTAGAATGCCTTGATAGTGTCTACTATTTCCTCTATGGATAAGCAGACATTCCAGGGCAAGCCTCTTTCTGGTCTATCATTTGAGTCAGGATGCCTTCCACACCGTATAACCCAGCCAAGATTTGTTTTATAAAAATTATTCACAATACAGCCAAATTTTGTCACCTACCATCAAGCCGACCCACTGACGGTGATAGCCACTTCACCCGCTTTCTTCTTTCTTAAGATCTACTCCAGCCCATACTCCTTGATTTTTTTCAATAGCGACGGATAGCTTATCTCCAGCGCCTGAGCCGCCTTGCTCTTGTTGCCTTTGGTTCGTTTCAAGGCTGCGGCGATATACTTCGCCTCCAGCTGCTTCTGTAACGTTTTCAAGGAGAGGTCCTCCTTCGGCGAAACAAGTCGGGTCGTCAGTCCCTTCTTATCCCCAAGCCCTTCAGGTAGATGACTCGCCTCGATGAGGCGATTTTCAGCCAGCACCATGCCCCGCTGGATCACGTTTTCAAGTTCACGTACGTTGCCCGGCCAGTGATGGGCGAGGATCCGCTTCATTGAGGCGGCAGATACGCCCCTTACCTGCAGGTCGAAATTCTGGTTGAATTTCCGGATGAAATGATCGATGAGCGGCGCCAGGTCGTCTGTCCGTTCCCTGAGCGGGGGTAGGTGAATAGCCATAACGTTAAGCCGGTAGTAAAGATCTTCTCTGAAGGTCTTGCGGCCGACCTCCTTCTGCAGGTCGCGAGCGGTGGCGGCAAGCACCCGGACATCAACCTTTCTGGTCTTGGACGAGCCGACCGGGCGGATCTCCCGCTCCTG
>JAHWIP010000021.1 GCA_019322375.1 Candidatus Woesearchaeota archaeon | reverse complement strand
CGACTTAAGAGGATGCATAGGCTTTCCAATGCCAGTATATTCGCTTAACACAGCAGTTGTTGAAGCTGCAAGAAGCGCTGCTTTTCATGACCCAAGGTTTCCGCCAGTAGAAGAAAAAGAATTGGATAAGATTGACATAGAGATTTCTGTGTTAACAGTGCCAGAAGAGATAAAAGTGTCTCATTCCAATGAATACCTAAAAAAAATAAAAATAGGAGAAGATGGACTCATCATACAAGGAGAGTTTGGCTCAGGACTTCTACTGCCCCAAGTAGCCACAGAGAACAACTTTAATGTGCAAACCTTTCTTAACTGCTTATGCCAGAAAGCAGGCATGGGTTTTAACAGCTGGAAAGATTTAGAAAACAAGATTTCTAAGTTTCAGGCAATTGTTTTTGGGGAGAAAGAGATGAAATAGATTTATTTAAGAGCCACTTCTAAATTAGGTTCATATTTCTTACATTCCTTAGCAAGCAGTCTTCTATGGCATTGTTCAGCAGTTCTCTCATAACACAGAAGAGTGATATTCCTGTCTGTGGCCAGCCATGCAATATCCTTAATAAAATCAGAATAAGGCTCTAATACTTCTTTTCTGAACCTTGGAACATACTCTTCCCAACTAACACTTTTGTCTTTGTATCCCTGTAGTAATTCAATTGAAGGAGCTAAAAACTGCCAATGGAAATCAAACTTGTACTCTGATCTTATCTTTCTCATAACACACACTCGCCAGCCGTCATTAGGAGATGGTTCAACTAGTATTGACTTTGTTTTTAATACCATAAAAATTTAGAAATAGATAAACACTTAAAAACTTTACTTCCCAAACCTCCTCGGCCTCTTTGCATATTCTTCCAGGCATTTCTTAAAATCTTCCTTGCTGAACTCTGGCCAGTGCTTGTCTTTTAAGAAGATTATTTCGCTGTAGATGCATTGCCAGGGCAGTAATCCGCTTAGTCTTTCCTGGCTTGTCCTGATAATTAAGTCTGGTTCGCTCTCAAGTTCTAAATGTTGTTGAAAAACTTCTGGTGTTATATCATCAACATCCATGTTTCCATCCTTAACTTCTTTAGCAATCCTTTTAGCTGCCTCTGTTATCTCCCATCTGCCGCCATAAGCAACCAGCATGTTAAGCTTGTATTCATTATAATCCTTGGTTAGTTCTTCTACTTTTTTCATTTTTTCCTGAATCTTCTCAGGCAGCTTAGAAAGGTTTCCTATGAATCTTATCCTAATCTTGTGCTTAACTTTTTTGTTTTCATAGTCTTTTATGTATCTGTCAAGAGTTTCTTCAAATAATTTATATAAAAAATCAGTTTCCTGCTTATCCCTCTCTATGTTCTCTGTGCTGGCAGCCCAGAAAGAAACCTCTTTAACACCAAACTCCTTGCACCACTCAAGAAAATTCTCATAAGTCTTAGATCCTTCTCTATGGCCAAGCCAGGGCTTAAGACCTTTCTTCTTTGCAAACCTTCTGTTACCATCAGGAATAACAGCTATGTGTCTTGGAATATTATTTATCTCCTTGTCATCACTCATAATCTATTTTTGAGAAAGATTAAAGTTTATAAAGGTTATGAATAAAGAATCAAATCATATACTATCCTTGCACTGCTGACACACTTTTGAACCGTCACTGGCTTCTATCATTCTAGGGGTGTAGTTACCGCAAACCTCGCATATACCCTCGTTCTCGCTTCCGCCAAAAACAGGCTTTCTTGCTTCTTCTCTTAGCTCAAACTTCTCAACTATTAATTCAAAAAGCTGAGGCTCAATCTTAAGAATGTCTTTTATGGTTAAGAAACCCACAAATTTGTCTTTGTCAAGCACAGGTAGGTGCCTGACATTATGGTCTCTCATAACTTTAAGAGCATCAAAGATATCTTTTTTAGGATTAACAGTCAGGATTTCTGTAACCATTATCTTCCTGACAGGAATCTTAGCAGGGTCTAATAATTTAGCCATGGCTTTCCTTACCATGTCCTGCTCAGTAACAATACCAACAATTTTGTTGTTCTTCTCAATAAGCAAACTGCCAACATGCTTGTCAGTCATTATCTCAGCGCATTTTTTCAGAGTGGTATCTTCACTGATAGTAACCGGCTTCTTGGTCATGGCATCTCCTACTTTGTAACCTGTTTTCATGTTAAAAGTTAGAAATATTATGGTATTTAAAAAGTTAATGTAAAAGCAAAAACATTTAAATCATTTTGTAATTAAACCTTGCATGGACCCCTGGATAATTGTAGGAGCTTTTGGTGTTATATTTACTTCTCTTCAATTAATTCCCCAGGTTATTAAATCTTTGAAAACAAAAAAAGTCAGAGACATCTCAATAGGATTAAGCATAATAGTGGGGTTAAGTGCAATAAGCTGGTTAGCTTATGCAATCCATCTAAAAGACCTTCCATTAGCAATAGCAAACATCATAAACCTGATAGGTGCTTCTATACTTTTTACTTTAAAAATAAGAGAAAAACCTGGAAAATAAAAACATAATCAATAATTAATCAATATCTCAACATCTCTGCCAAATATATTTTTCAAGTCCTCAAAGATAGGTTCTTTTATGAATACTCTTTCTGGCATTTCAACTCCTGCTATTGCTTTCTCGTATTCTTCTAAAGAACTTGATTTTATATTTTTCAGAGCACCTTCTGGGGTTATGTCTGCTTTGGATATGTCCCTGTCCTCATTATCTATGTCATGGATTATAAAGGCTTTTTTACCCAGCAGCACCACTTCACCATATTTTTTGCCGTGCTTCACTCTTATCCTGGCTTTCTCTAACTCAATACCTCTTTTTCTCTGAATAAACTCTACCAGGAATCTTAATAATTCTCTTGAATCCTTATTAACATTATGCACTTCTGCTTTTGTTAGCTTTTTAGCATCATAATCTTTTTTTGCCTTTTCAATCTCTTTCAGCATTCTTAAGTACTTTTCAGGCATCAGGCCTTTGTGCACTACT
>JAHWIP010000020.1 GCA_019322375.1 Candidatus Woesearchaeota archaeon | reverse complement strand
TTTCTGCAGCTATTCTTTCACTACTTTCAAACAATTTTGAAATAGAATCTGAAAGACTAGATTCCTCCTTTTCTTTCTGCTTTTCTATTAATGGCGAAACATATTTTTTAAAAGCCTTTTCACACTCAGGCTTGACAAGTTCTTCACCTGTATATCCTGGCTTTTGAGGAAGCCCCAGGTCAGTGACCACCAAGTCATACTTTGTTTTTTCTATTTTTTCTAATCCGCTCTTTACATCAACAGCAAGCTCAACATAAGCTTTTTCATCACTTGCTTTTCTTACATAATCTGCTATCTCTTTAAATTCAGACTTGTCTAATGAGTCCTCCACAAGTAAAAGTTTTAGTTTTTTTTCGAGTTTTTGTTTTTCCATTGTTTTTCACCTCCTTTTTTATTCCCATACTAAGTTTTTAGCTTTCTTTTTCGTATTTTCAATCACGCTCTCAATTACCTTAGCCCAGATTCTGGGTGGTTTGAATGCCGCCCCAGCCCAAGAATCCTTATCACTATAGCTAAACAACCTTGAGCCTTGTGACACAGCATAATCAACAATTTTATCCCTTTTCTCATTTCTACCTCCCATCATATAGGCCAACACTATTTCCTTGCCATTTACCAAGTCAAATGCATGATACTCTTTTAATCCAGCGGGGTAATGAAACCCAGTTAATATTCCATAGGGCATCTCTAATTTCTTTGCAAAATAAACCAAAGGAACACTAGATAAATGCCGGTATATGAATCTCCTATTATTAAAATCCATGTAATACTCTTTCAGGTATTTGCCATCATAATACCAGTTCCCTTTTTTCTGTTCTTTTGTGAAGAAGAAAGAACATTCTCTCGGGTCTCTGTCAAATTCCTTTGATATTGGCTCTTTTTGCAATTCATTAGCTGCTTCATAGAGCTCTTTAATTTTTCTATCAATGAACTTTTTGTTGTCTTTTCTTATTTGTTTTATATCAGCTGCAAAATCTTCTTTAATTGGGGTTAATAATTGCTGTAAATCTTTGCCAGTTTCTGAATAGTCCATATCGAATTCAATATCAGTAATCAACATATTGTGCCTGCTAGACTCTAGTTCTTTTTTTGCCTCTAATAGGCAAGGTACAGAGATAATCTTAACATTATACCCCTTATCTTTAAGAATCTCTTCTGCTAATTCTCCGTTCTGTCTCCATTTCAAGTTGTCTTCTGCTAACAAAATATTTAATTTTTCTTCGAGTTCTTTCATTTTTTTACCTCCTTATCTTTTTACATTGTCAGGTCTGTGTAGCATTTTACTTCACAGCCTATTTGTTTTCTTTTCCATTTAGCTATTCTTTCCAGTTGCTTCATTTTTACTGGCTTGATTTTAGTTGTGCTTGGTTTGTACAGAATTGTGTACAAATGCACTTCTTCTGGTTTTATTTTCTCAAGCAGCTTTATGTAGCCAGTTATGCTTTTGCTTTTCATGGTTGAAATTTTTCCTGTGAAAAGCATGGTTTGGATTATCTTCTTTTTTACCTTTGACTTTGCAATTCCTTCAGCAATCTTTGCTAATGTTACTTGTCTTTTTGGCCTGCTTACCTGTTGAAAGGTTTTTTCATCTCCTGCATCTAGTTTTAGGAAAACTTTGTCTATAAGGTCAAAGCTTACTTTGTCTGCTCTTGATGCACTTGTAAATAATGAAATTATTGTGCTTGGTCTGTATTTTTTTCTTAGCTTGTAAACCTCTTTTACTATTTTCTCAAATTCAGGATGCATTGTTGGCTCTCCATGACATTAAATTGTTATTGAATCGAACTCTTGTTTGCTTTTCAGTCTTTTTTCAAGGGCTTTTTTTACTTCATCAACGCTTGGGAATTTTCCTGCTTTCACACCTTTCTTTGCTTTTCTTATGTCATCTATTGAATATTGGCAGTATACGCAGCCAAAATCACACACAACCCTTTCTCTTGGTGAAAGGCTTATGCCTAGTGAAATCCCGAGCCTTCTTGATTTTACAGGCCCATATACAGTTTTTACGAGTGTTTTGATATCCCCCATTTATCTCACCTCTTTTTATAACTACTTTATAGTGATTAAACTATATAAATATTTGTCGTCCAAAATGGACTACTATAGTAATATTTATATAGCAAATAAGCTTAAAACAGATTAAACATGGAAACTGATCAAGCACTAAGAGGCCTGGGACTGAATGACAGTGAAGTAAAGATATACCTAGAATTGCTTAAACTAGGCTCATCCAAGGTGAATGAGGTGGCTAAAAGGCTAAGCCTGCCCAGAACCACTGTTTACAATATATTAGACTCCTTGATAGCCAAAGGCCTTGCATCCCATGTAATCAAGGCAGGAGTAAAGCATTTTGAAGCCACAGACCCTAATAGATTAATGCTTATAGAGCAAGAAAAACTAAATAATCTTAAATCAATCATTCCAGAGCTAGAGAAAAGCAAGGGAATAATAGGAAAAAAGCCTTTTTTAGAGCTGTATGAAGGAAAAGAAGGCATAAAAACCATACTTGAAAACATACTCAGAATGCCCTCTGGCAGTGTTCTTTACTCATACGCAAATAATGACTTGTTTAAGTATTTGGGTTTCTACTTTCCTCATTTTGTAAAGAGAAGGGTTAAAGCCGGAATAAAAGCAAAGATAATACAAGAAAAAGCAGCTCATTTAATAGAGCGTAAGGAAGAGGATGAAGCAGAGCTAAGGGAACTAAGATTCACAGAAGCACCATTCAAATCCTCAGTTTTTATATGGGAAGACAAAGTAGCACTAATAACCCTAAAACAAGAAAACATTATTGGAATCATGATAGAAAACAAAATAATAGCAGAAACACAGAAACAAGTATTTGATAATCTATGGGTGCTAGCAAAAAAATAAAAAATCTTTCTTTTCAAAGCATTTATATATATCTATTGTTGTAGATTATATATGCCTAAGAAACAACTGGATTTCAGAAGCAAGCAAAGGTTTCTTTCAGATATTCTGCATAATCATTTTCAGAGCAAAATGCATTATGATACTAGGGCTAACTGGATGCTTGGTATATCTGCTGTGATCATGAGCATATCCTTAACCCAGCTTAAGGAAAGTGTTTATCGAACCAACATTGGTTTTGTTATAATTTTCTTATCAGCGTTAGTCTCTTTTCTTTTTTCATTATTAATCATTAGTGTGCCTCCTTTTGTTAGAAGAGATGATAAAGATAAAAGAGCAAAAACCCTGATGTACTTCAAGTCATTCAAACATATGAGTGCTAAGGAGTATGCTGATTATTTAAAAAACATAAATCACCCTGATGACATTATTGATAACTATGCAGCAGATATTATGAACTTGGTGAAGAGAAGTATTGTAATCAAGAGCAAGCTCATAAAATGGCCTGTTTATATATTGTTTTGTGGTGTATTAATAGGCTCTATTTTTATATTAATTATATGAAATGTACTGTTGCATAATCCTTCTCCTCGTCTAACCCTAAATCGGCGCATGTAATTTCAAGGTCTGTTCCCGGTCGGCGCATTCACTCAAACCATAGGCACATCTCTTTCTGACTTTATGCCGTACACAAACAAGTAGTTCCATAGGAATCCATGTTTTTTCTCTATTTTTACTGAGAAGCCTGATTCCCTGAAAATCTTTTTAAGCCTTTCAATGT
>JAHWIP010000019.1 GCA_019322375.1 Candidatus Woesearchaeota archaeon | reverse complement strand
TGAAGCATGGCCATATAAGACCGGTGCTCCACCAGACTAAGCTCTGGGCCCATTATATGCTTTTGTGTTTGAGTTTTGCTTTAAAAACTTTTTTGTTAGGGCCTTGCAGATACAAAACTTTTTATAGAAACCCAGAATCATCATCTCGTATGCAGCAAGGATTAGATTGGATTTTGCCAAAAACTTATACATTGGAAGAAAAGAATTATTATATTCCTAAAAAGGATTCTGCTAAAATAATTTATGCTTTATACAAAGATCTTTTTAAGCTGCATAAAAATACTTTTTTCAAGAAAAGAGACTTGTCTTTACAGTACAAGTTACGTCTTCTTCTTAATAATCATAATCCCGATGATCATTCAATATACTGGTTTACGAATAGTATAATTTCTGATATGTATCGTAAATTAAGTAAAAAAAAGTTCAAGTCAGTGTTGGAAAAAGAGCCTGTGCTCAAGATCAGCAGTAATATCCTGCCTGCAGAAAAAATGTTTATTGGAAGCTCTGGAAAAGCAAAGAATCATTTTCCAGGGGAGTTTATTAATTTCATCTCAGAAATTCATAATAATCCTGAAAAAGAATATATAAAAATAACTATAAATGGAAAGATAAAGATTTTTTTTCCTCCAGAAATATTTGATAAGCATTTGGGGAAGTACACTAAACCAGTCTCAACAAATAACATCATAGAAAAATTAGTTAGTGCAGGCATTCCTGAGGAAGCCTTGCATGAAAACAAGGGCTTGTGGGAAACCTTGGAGAGCATTGAAAAGAATGATTTTGTTTCTAAGAATCAAACCTTTTATGTAAAAGATAGTGTGGGTGATGAGTGGCTGCTTAAATTAACAATGAATGAGCAAGGAGCTTTTTTAGAATCAGCAGCGCATTATTATCTTAGCGAAGAGTTTGATTTTATTCTTCCAGGAAAATTCCCAGAACCAATTAAGAGTGAGGGTGTTTACATAACCATGCAGAAAAGCGAATATAAAACAATACGCGCATCTCAAAACCTTGATTACTGGCTTAACTGCTTTGCCTTGTTTCATAATGATGCTAAGAAGATACTGGAGAAGCACAAAGTTGATGTTCCTGCTGTTACTTTTCGCTCTGCTAAGCATGAAAAGGACAGACACCCGCGGATAAAAAAGCTTGTTGACCTGTCTTTTGATGAAATTCATTTGGAAGATGCAATTAATTATTTACTGGAGTCAGGTCATAAAAGATTAATACATAATGATGTTAAGCAAGAGCACTTAATAGGAAAATATCTTGTTGACCTGGAACTAATAGGAACAGGGCATCCGGGTTTGGATCTTTCCATGTTGCTTATGCAGTATCATCTGCCTGTGTATGCCTGGGATGAACATCTTAAGAAATATCTTGAGTTTAAAGGAGTTGAATCATCTTTTGAAGAGGAATTTAAAGAGTTAAAACAAGGAGTTCTGAAAGGAGCTTATGTTGCTATATACAGAGAGTTAATCTCCACTCCATTTAGATTTCCTGAAATAAACAAGCTTAGTGAAAATCAAGAACACTTACTAGCATACTTAACCTAGCTAAGCACTAAGCGCTAGTATTCTTGAAGCAACAGCTCTTAAAAGCATTGTTAAGCTGTAATAATGAACTGCCAAAGCCTTGTTCTTTTTTACCAGGTTATCCAATGCTTTTGGATAGAATAAATTCCTTGTTTTTCTTCGGTGTGCTTCCCATAGCTTGTTTGCCTGGTTAAAATCTTTTTTTAGATAGCAGTGATAGAACTGCTCATAATCTTTTTGAAAGTCAGTAATAAGTTCTTTGTCTAAAGAGGGTAATTCACTTATGCATTCTGCTAGGTAGCTTAGCTGGGCAGCCATTTTTTCAAGCTGTGTGATAAGTACACAATAATCATAGGCTTTATCACCACTATACTTGGTTAGGTGTATTATTCGCAGGCAGTGGTCTCTTGTTTTCCTTATATTAATCTCTGTCAAGGATTGTATATTTGATAAGTCAACCTTGTCCCAGTCCTCAATAATGTTTTTCATCATAGAATTAATGGTCTGGAACATCTTTATTATCAGGTTCTTGACTTCTCCCTCGTCTTCCTGCAAAAAAGACTTGAATCTTAGGGTGTTCTTGGTTTGAGAAACAACCTCAAGCCCTGTAAAGGTGTTAATGATATTATTAATTTTTTTTATTGAAGGCAGGTTTTGTGCATGAATAATTATCTCATCATAGCCTGCTTTATAAGAAGATGCCAGGATGCTTCTGATTCTTGGAAGGCTTTCTGCTTCTTTTAGATGTATTTCTTTTTTCTTGTGATAGACAGTTCCTTTTCCTGTTATCAGAATATCCCTGTCTTTCTGCAGGACTTCTACCTCATCTCCTGGCAATAATTTATTTTCCCTTATCCATTTTATTGGCAGGGAAACAGTGCAGCCCCCAAGCCCTTGCTTTATAATCTTTCTTTGCATGAAAAAAGCAGAATTTAATGATTTATATAAATCTTTGGGTTTTAATATTAATAATATAAATAAAATATTAATTAGATAAAAGAGTTCTCTTATAAAACCAAGGAGGTGAAACAGTGGATAAAAAAGCAAGAATAGCCTTAATAACAGCACTTGTTCTTGTAGCAATCCTAGTGATAAGCCTGGCAGTAGCAAAGCCAGGAGGAAGAGCAAAGAAAGAGTGTATGGATGGAATAGACAACGACGGAGACGGAGATATTGATTTAGCAGATGCAGGCTGTGATAACAAGCAGGACAATGATGAGAGCAACTGCGGGGATGATGTGTGCGAAGGAGAAGAAGACTGTGACAACTGTGCAGCAGACTGCCTAGACATAGGACAAGTATGCTGCAATGGAACAGCATACACAGGAGACTGCTGTGATGATAACGACTGCACACCACCAGCAACATGCATTTCCCATGTGTGTACAATTGAGGACAGCTGCTCAGACACAGACGGCGGAATTGTCATAGGAACCTTTGGAACAACATCAGGTTACCTGAATGAAGTTCCATATAGCAACGATGATTATTGTGTAGATGCAGGCAATGTAATGGAATACTACTGCACAGGCGACTATGAGTACAGCACCCAGGAAAGCTGCGGAACAGACTTCTATGGCTCCAACTACTGTGACAGTGGAGATGTGTACAGGGACTTTACAGATTATTTCTGCAGCTCAGGAGTATGTGACAGCAGTGTAACACCAGAGCTGGTAGAGGATTGTACTGGGGCAGAAGTATGCCTTGATGGCGAATGTGTTATACCAGACAGCTGCTCAGACACAGACGGCGGATGGGACACACTCACACAAGGAACTGCATCAGGGTATCTAAGTGAAACATACTATGAAGACACAGACTACTGTATAGACTCAACAAACCTAAGAGAATACTACTGCATTGGAGATTATGAATACTACAGCGACTGGGATTGTTCAATGAACATAACAACCAGCTGCAACAATGGTGCTTGTGTGTAAGAAAAATATTTATTTTTTAATTTTTCTTTCCTTTCTTCATAAAGAAATCCAGTGCAGGACAGCATTTATTTCCTTGCTTGCAATGATTGCATGCCAGCTTTCCATATATAACCGGGTTTACAGCAATCCATGAGAACACAGGATAGATTACTGCTATAAGAGTTAGTACATGAAATCCTCTTGAGATGAGCAGAGCAATGCCTACAATAAAAGGTATAAGAACTACAAGAAGCTGGGGAATAAAATCCTTAAAGCTAAGGGTTCTTTCACAGAATTTTTTAGGGTTGCCTTTCTTAACAAAAACAGGAGCAAGCAAGCCCTTGCCAGCAACACATCTTTTTCCATAGTAATAACAATATTTGCAACCTTCTCTATAAACACTAGCTTCAATAAATATAAGATAAATAATATATAATATTCCAGTGATTAAATGAAGCCTGAACATAATATATGCTCCTGCCAGGTAAACCAACAGCATTGCAAGATTAAAAACAAAAACCATCCATAAAGGATACTTTTCATATAATATAGGTTTATTCTTAGCCATTTAATACACCTCCATCAAACCTGTGCAAAAGCAACCACATAATTATGCCTGTATTTCTTAGCGCATTTAGGGCATGTTGTGAAATAAAAATAATATTTTTTAGGTTTTTTCCCTTTCTTAGCAAGATATTTCTCCATGTCCTTAATCCATACAGGCACTTTGTTAAAAGGTCCGTCATAAACCTTGGTGATAAAGGTTCCTGAAAGCTTAACATTGTTTGCACCAGGAACTTCTTTAGTAACATGTATGTAATGCTCAGATTTCCAAGGAGAAGGATCATAAGCCAGCCACAAGAAATCCTTTATTTTAGGAGCAGCACCTGCATCCTGAGCTTTTTTCCACTGCTTATGAATCATTCTTCCAATCATCCAAGGAAGAGGAGTATGAAACAACTGAGGAATAGTGTCCATGATGAATAATTTATTCTTCCATTTATGAGTCTTATCATCCCAAGGCTTGGGATTAAACTTAGGGCAGCAGTCATGCTTTTTCATATTATTCTTACCCTTATTTCTTTGAAACTAAGGAAGTTACAATAAGACCAAGGCCCAAGCCTGCTAAAAGGCTTCCAACAAACCATAGAGCAGACACCTGCAGGTAAAAAAATCCAACACCAAGACCTAAAAGCAAACCTCCACCAACAGCCCATGTACTCTTATCTTCTTTTTTTGCCATGGTTAAAAGAATTAATCATTAATTTATAAAAGTTTTGTAAGAAGAGAATGCGCTGACCAGGAATAGGAAGAAAGTTGCAGTTTAGGCGCATGATTAAGTTTGATTGTCTATATCCACCCTAGTACAAAGAGTATCTGTGCAAGAACATGTAATACTGGGATTTTCAGGATGTGCAGTTATCATCTCCCATTTTTGCTCTTTGAAGTGTGCTTCATTAAAACAAGAATCATATCCTACATGATAATAACAATCTTCATCAGAAGAGCATCTTTTTCCAGAGATGTCTTGTAAAACACATTCGCTGTACCTCCCACAATGACAGATTTTATCATGGTTTCCAGGATCAAAACTTATCAATTCAAAGTCTTTAATCTTTGACCATTTTGAATTGAAACAATCGTTATTATTAAAATAGCAGGATTCATCATCGTAACAAACTTTCTTCGCTTTTCCATAAAATTTCCATTCTCCGTTCTCTAATACCAAAGGAGATGAAAAGATTTCTACCATCTTGTGTTCTTCTCCACCATCAATAAATGTTACTTCTACTTCTAATTCAGCAATATCTTCATAAATGTGCTCTTTAAGCACCATTGTATTTAGTAATTGTTTTTTTGTACTTGAATGCATAAAAATCATGTCTTCAATAGAAATTGATTCTTTTTTTGAGACTGTTTGTTTTAACAAATCAAAATCGTTATTCTTAAGTGCTGTTTGAAATGTAAGAAAAGTATTAGTTGGTGAAGAAAAATCCTTTCCTTGGTAGGCACAACCGAAAAGCAAAAAACTAATTATTATAAATAAAAATATTTCTTTTTTCATTCTAAAATAATAATAAAGTAATATCCTTAATAAAGTTTATTATTCAAGAAAAGAAATGAATGCGCCGACCGGGAATCGAACCCGGGTCTCAAGCTTTCTGCATATAAATTTTGGCAAGCTCGTATCATTTGTGCTAACCTTTTGCCTACGTGGAAAAGGTTAAACCACTAAACTACCGGCGCAAATGAGTATGAGAAGGGGCTTTTTTATGATATATAAACTTTGCTTTTCTTTTCTTTTTTAGAGGTTTTTTCTTTCTTTGACTTCCCGCCTATATGAACATCTATTTCTTCTTTTTGCCCTGGCTCAAGCCTTCTTGTTATGATTATTATCTCGTTCTTAAAGATTAAATCAGTCTGGCTTATAAAGGCTAATAATATCAGCCCTGTGTACAGGAACTGGAAAAAGATGCTTAGCTCTCCTATGCTAAGATTGAACAGGTTTCTCACATCGTATATGGTGAGAAGCATTGTTAGCAATGTATAAGCAAGGTAGATTATGCTCGCCACTATCAGGTAATCCCACGGCCTTCTGTCCTTGTGGCTCTTGGTCTGTTTTAAGAAGAGAAGTGCATATATTACTATGAACAAAGCTATGAAAGTGTTTGCCATTGCAAATACTCCCTGCAGAACTTGCAAAAACATTTTTTCTTTAACCTCTTTTTTATAATTATTATTTTCTAAATTTATATAGTTTATTATTATCTTCATGTTTTTAAATGAAGATTCAAAAATGTTTTTATTTTTGTTAGCATGGGCCTGACCGGGATCGAACCGGCGACTTCCGCCATTCTGAGGCAATGCTCGTCAAGGCGACGTCATACCACTAGACCACAGGCCCTTAGTCTTGCGTAAAGATTTCTATTATTGCTGCAAATGCTGGTCTTGTTATTAGCACTCCTATGCTTACTCCCAGGATGGTTGTTAATGCAAATCCTTTTAGCAAGCCTGCTCCTGCAAACCATAATGGGAGCATTGCAACAACTGTTGTGAAGTAAGCTGCAAAGATTATGAAAAATGCTTTTTTTAGTTTGTCCTTCCAGCTTGTATACTTGGCTCTTTCTCCTGTCAAGGTTTCATCTGCTATCACGATTTGATGGTCCACTCCTGTTCCTATGGCGATTATTATTCCTGCTATTGCTGCCAAGTCAAGGTTCCAGCCTATAAGAGCTGCCACGCCTAATATTATTATGGCTTCTGATGCCATGTTTATTATCATGGGAACACTTACTACTAGTTTCCTGTACCTGACAAAGACTGTTATGGCTACTGCAAATATAGCTACTATTCCTATGAGCAGGGCATTCCTGATAAACTCTTCTCCTAGCACCGGGCTTATGTTATCTGTTTTTACTATTTCCAGTTTTACTGGCAGGCTGCCTGTTATCAGGATGGTCTGCAATCTTTTCATATTACTAAGAGCATCTGTCATGGCTGCCTGCTGTGTTGTTCCTGCCCCGCTTCCTGAGATGCTTATATCAGTCACAGGGTTTCCTTTTAGTTCTGCTCCTATTCTTAGCTCATCCACTAGTTCATCATCAAGATATAATAATAATGATTCTGACAAGTAGCTCTGCTCATTTTCAACAACAACATCCAGGTCCTTGGTTGCATCTGCTTGTGCTTGTGCTGCTCCTGGGCTTAAGGCTATGCTAAACCTGAACCTGCAAGTCCAGTCTCCATCTGGTGTTTGCCCGCAGCCCACTTGCGGGTCTATGCCTGAGCACTCAGGGCTTCTGCACACATAAGTTACATCATTGCCTCCCTTAAAAACAGATTTATTAGCTATTCTTGCCTCAAACTTGCCTTGCTTTGCCAGCAGCTCTCTTACCTCTTCTTTGGTTGCTCCTGCTATTTCAACAATTATAAAGTCATTGCCTTCCAGGTCAGAGGCTGGTCTTACAAGGATGTCTGTCAAGCCGAAAACATTAAGCCTTTGCTTTATATTATCAATAGTGAATTCAAGGTCTTGCTGGTCTATTTTTCCTTCTGGTGCCAATACAACCCTGCTTCCTCCGCTCAGGTCAAGCCCCTGCCTGATATTGGTTGTGGGCGCTTGGTACAGGCTCAGGCCAATGTCTGCCACCCCTATTATTTCTTTTTCAAACTTTTGCACTTCTTTTGTTTCTGTTATGTTTATTGTTTCATTTGTGGTCTCATTATAAACCTGCCTGGTTACATTCTTTAGCTCTGTTTCATTAAGATAAGTTATTTTGTACTCTGGCAGAGCTGTTAACTTGTAAATATTTTTACTAGTCTTAATAGTGAAAGACCTGTTAACCTCTAATGTGTTCACAAAATCAAAATAATCCTTTTCTGAATTAATAGGCCTGTTATTAATCAGTAATATTCTTTCTCTGCTCATAGGAGAAATGCCTGGTGTTGGGCTTTGGATGCCTGCAATGCTTGCAGAGCTGTTCTTAGCAACACTTCTTACTGCTAATCCTTTTGCCCATGGATTTGGATGAATAGCTATGAGTGCCAGCACTAAGAAGACTACCAGAAGAATTACTCTTACATTTCTTGTTGCTTTTTTGAGTTTACCCATTTTTTATTTTATTCCTCACTCACCCCTGCTGCTTGTGCCTTTGCAGGCCTCTTTTTCTTATACTCAAGGTAGTATCTTAACAAGCCAGTGTTCTGAAGCCAGGTATTAATAACATCAACCAGTAAGCCTATGAGCAGGATTATCATTATCTGTCTTATAATCTCAGACTGGGAAAGGATAAGGGCTATGATTACAGCCACCAAAGTAGTGGCATTCATGGTAAGCCCTGTTTTTGCAGCACTCAGGATTCTTTGAAAGACTGTTCCTTCCTTTCTCTTCAGCACCCTTGTGCTAAGCAGGATGTCAGTATCAACACTATAACCTATGAGCATCAGAAAAGCTGCTATGCCAGCAGTGCTCAGCTTTATCCCAAGCAGGTTAACTATGGCCAGGGTCACAACAATATCTGAGAACACAGCAAGGATTGCTGCCATGCTGGGAATAAAAGTCCTGAAATAAAGAAAGATTACAATGCCCATGAACACAAAAGCAATCACCAGGGCTATCATGGTCTGCTTGAAAAACCCTGCTCCAAGGCTGGGGCCTGTTGTTTCTGTTGAAGCATTTTCTTTTGCATCAGGAAGCTTTTCCTCAAGAGCTTCAAGAACATTTTTCTCAAGCCCAAGATTGTCAGAGCTGATGATAATTGCTTTTTGCTCTCCAAACTCTGCAATGCTCCTGACATCAATGTCATCTGCTGGAAAACTAGAAGCAAGCAAAGCCTCTATTTCATCAACACTTACTGGTTCAGCCACAGGAACAGTGATAACAATGCCTCCTTTAAGACTAACACCCCTGTTAATAAAGTCTCCTGTGATACCAGCATGCACAACAATGCTGATTATTGCTATTAGAAGAATAATAAAAGGAATGAACAACAATTTTTTGTACTGCTTGTCATAAAACCCAAGAAGTCCTTTATACTTCTTCTTTGCTTCAAACTGTTTTTCCTTTTCCTCAAAGCCTCTTAGCTGCTCAAGCCTCTGCTCTTTTAACAGCTTTCTCCTCTGCTCCCTTCTCTCCCTGCGCGATAAAGCCATTACCGAGTTGGGATAAATAACTATTAATAAATGTTTTTGTTTTGGTGAAGAATTAATTTTATTCTACTAGATTTATTGGTTTTCCTTTAAGCCAAGCCTCTACATTATCAATCATCATATCATTTGCAACTCTACAGGTAACATCTGTTAAAAAAGCTATGTGTGGTGTTACCAAGATTTTTGGATGTTTGAGTAGTTTTTGGTAGAAAGGATCCTTTGTGTCTCCTATAGGGATTGATCCTGAATCATTGGCTGCTCCTGCAAGTATTCCTTGGTCTAATGCTTCTATCATAGCATCCACATCATATATTTTTGAACTAGTTATTGTTAAGAAATAAGAGCCTTTTTTCAATGACTGGAAGAATTTTCTGTTTAAAAGACCCCACGTAGTCTTATTTGAGCCCAAGCAATCTATTATCACATCAGAATCTTTTACTTTTTCTATTAAATCATCTCCTCTTCTAAAATAATCTGTTTGCATATCAAAAGCAGAGCATATTTTCCTGACTCTTGATCCAATGTTCCCTTTGCCCAGAATACAAACTTTCTTATTGGTTAATCCTAGTTTAGGTGGGGGAGGGGTGGTTTTGTTAAAATTTGTACTATTGATATAAATATTGAATTCTCTAAATAAGGTAAGCAACATCCCTATTACCCATTCACTAACAGCATCCTTGTTACAGCCAGGGCAGTAAGATACAGTGACCTTATTTTGCTTTAATTTCTTCTTATCAATCCAACCAATCCCTACAAAAGGCAATGAAAAAAAGGTGTTGGGTAACTCATAGATTTTCTGTTTAAGCCCGAATTTGCCTGAAAGGACAATATCTGCTCCTTTACAGCGTTCAAGCCATTCTTCTGGTGTTTTAGCAATGTCATTGTAATAACTCACTTTACCAAGTGCTTCTAATCGTTTTTTCTGATCAGGTAAAAGATCCAGTGTTTGGGTAACCACAATTTTCTTGACCATGCAAGAGGTTAACCTAAACCTTGATTTAAATGTTTTGGTAAGATAAAGATAGTAAAATATATATACTAAGAAATGAGATTAATCATTAATCAATAAAAAAGAGGTTTTTATCTTGAAAAAAGGACAGGGAGCATTTGAGTATGTGCTTGTGGTGGCTATTGCCATGGTGCTAATAGTTCCTGGAGCAATGCTGTTCTATAACTACTCTGTGAGGTCTAGTGATGAACTTACGCGCTCACAAATCAACATGCTGGGCAATGAGATTATGGATGGTGTTGAAAAGGTTTATTATATTGGGGAGAACACCTGGGTAACCCTTGAAACAACTGTGCCTGACAACGTGAGAAATATTTATGTGCTTAACAACTATGAACTGGTAATAGAGTATAATTCTCATTCCGGGCTTAGTGAAGCTGTTTTCTTCTCTGAGATTAACATGACAACGCCTAATGGAGGCAACATTAGTGACTCCCCGCATCCAGGGCTTAATATTATAAGAATAGTTTCAATGGGGGATTTTGTGTTTATTAATGAGACAAGATGATTATGTTAAAGAGGAAAAAGGGTCAGAGCAGTACTGAGTTTATACTAGTATTAGGCGCTGTTTTTCTTATATCCCTGGGAGCCCTGATTATGATACAAAAACAAGTGGCTGATTCTAAAAAACAAAAAACATATGTTAAAACAGGGGAACTTGGCAATCTTATACTTGCAGAAGTACAAAACGCAAAGGCCAGCCAGGGGTTTTATTCCAGAAAGTTTTTTATTCCTGAAACAATTAATGAAAACGAATACTTATTAATGCATAATAATAGTGAGATAACAATAAAAGTAGAGGACCTTGAGTACATCCTCTTCTTAGAGCATAATGTGAGCGGGAAAATAAGAAAAGGATGGAATGTTATAGAGAAACAAGGAACCTCAACAAACTACACCATTAGTGTTAATAATTAATAAAGGAGAATAAGAAAAAAATTATAAGATGCGTTTACCAAAGAAAAAATTTGGACAGAGCAGCCTTGAATTCGTGATGATAACAAGTGTTATGTTCCTTATCTTTATGGGAACTGTCATGGTTATCCAGGGCAAGATCAGTGGAGCCCAACAGGCAAGACTCTACGCTTCCATGGAAGGGCTTGCTAATGTTGTGAATACTGAAATAAGAATGGCTCATTCTGTTCAAGGAGACTACTCCAGGAAGTTTTCCCTGCCATGGAATGTTGAAGGATACAACTACAGCATCAGTCTTTACAACAAAACAGAGATTATTATCACAACACCGGATTTTGATTATGTTGTCTTCTTAGACCAGAATGTGAGCGGAGCTATTGGTAAAGGCAGGAATCTTATCAAGAAAGAGAATGATAATATCAGCATACGAGCCATTGACTTAGAAGGACCGTCTGAGCTCTGCGAAGGCGGAGCAGGAACAGATGATGATGATTGTGAAGAAATTAACTGCTCAGGATGGTATAACAAGACAGGAACACAAGGAGCATATGCATCAGATGTGCAGTCTTGTTATAACAAGGAAAACATAACAGATGACAGGTGTGAGGATGTTGGTGA
The DNA here is from genome assembly GCA_019322375.1 of Candidatus Woesearchaeota archaeon. Taxonomy (GTDB): domain Archaea; phylum Nanobdellota; class Nanobdellia; order Woesearchaeales; family SM23-78; genus SM23-78. The sequence goes on along the minus strand of JAHWIP010000019.1, from coordinate 36,042 downwards.
CTGCAAGGATGCTAATACTATTGATTGTGATGCACAAGACAACGATGTTAGTATGTATACTTGCGAAGCCTGCCAGTTCATAGCTGCTTCTAACTGCACAGGCAATGTATTAGGGGCCTGTTCTAATTATCCAGAAGGCACTCCTTGTGCTTTTGGTCAGGTGTGTGATGGAAATGGTGGCTGCGGAGCACCTTCCGGAGGAGTATCTTACTGGGCATTTGAAGGAGGCTACACTGACAGCTGGGATGCCAATGATGGACAAGAACAAGACGATGCTCATAACATATCTGAAGGAAGATGCGGACAGGGAGTAAGTTTTGATGGGGAAGGTGATTATGTTACTATGGGAAATAATAATAACCTTAATTTTAATGGTGGTTTCACAGTTGTTACTTGGTTTAATTCAAAAGATGTTAGTGATATGCAAACATTATACTATTCATATCTGAATAATTCTGCTGTCATTCAGTTTAGGGTTCGAAACAGCAGGTTAGAGGTTAGAACAGACATAAGTGCGTCTTGGACAGATTATTTATATGTAACAGGCTCACAAATTCTGCTTGATAATACATGGTATCATGCTGCTTTTGTTTTAAATGAATCCCGTGAAGAATTAACATTATACCTGAATGGTACATTTGATGGTTCAAGCAGTGGAACTGCTGTAGAATTATTTAGTGCATCATATACTGATATTGGAGGCCGTAGTCAATATTTCAATGGCACAATAGATGAAGTAAAAATATATAACAGGTCATTAAACATAACTGAAATACAGCAGATATATCAAGATGATATGGATAACTGTGCACTCCAACTTGGCGATACTTATTATGTCGCCAAGAGCGGGTGCTCTGATTCTGGTCCTGGAACAGAATCAGAGCCATGGTGCACTATTCAAAAGGCTGCGAATACCCTTCAGGCAGGGGAAACTGTTTTTATAAAGGCTGGGACATACAACGAGCAAGTCAGCCCTGTTAATTCAGGAACAGAAGACAATTACATTACCTATAGTGCATATCAAAACGATATAGTATCTATTGTTGATAATTATTTTCCTATTTATGTATTAGGAGATAAGAGTTATCTGAAGTTTGCTAATTTAGAACTACAGGCTATAGGCAATAATGACTGGTCAGCAGCCTTTAGGGCTAGAGAATCAGGCAGTACTGCACCTCACCATCTTATCCTTGAAAACCTTACGTTAAAGGGTGAGGAACCCATGAGTGCAGATGACCGGCAGTTTGGTGTTTTACTACAAGCCTTTGAGACTCCTATAACTGATATCACTATTAAGAATTGTCAGGTAATCAATAATAATCATCACGGTATCTTTGTGTATGGCATGATTTACAGGGTGGACATTGGCCCTAATAATCATATTAGTAATAATGGCTGGGGCCTAGGAAGCCCTGAGACTCCTCACTATGCCCATGGAATTGAAATACATTCAGAGTATCCTGGCAATCAGACCAAAGGAGCCAGGGATATAAAGATATTTGAAAACGAAATTGACCATAATGATATGCAAGGAATTAGGCCTGCTTGGTGTAGGCGCATTCATATAAAAGACAATTATCTCCATTATAATGGTGCCACAGGAATTAATTTAGAAAACCAAGTTAATGAATCAGTAATAGAAAACAACATTGCTGAATATAATGTACAGGTTTATTCTTACGAGACAGGCACTTGGTTAGACGAAAGTAATTATGTGGTTATCCAAAACAATATTTTCCGCCACAACAAGTTTGGTTTTATGACCCAGGGAAGCAGTCAGATTATTATCAGGAATAATGAGATATATGAAAATAACAGGGGAGTCTCTGATATTTACCAGGCCCAAGGTGCTTACATAAGGTGGGGCACCTATGATAATATTCTTGTCCATAATACTTTCTATGAGAACTGCGATCAGACAGGAGCATTTGGAGATTTAACAATAGGCAGAGTGAATAATGTTGTTCGACCCACAGTGAAAAATAATATTATCTCAGAAGCAAACTGTCTATATGACTTATGGGTTAATCTAGAAACTGACTATACATCTGATTACAATAATTATTATAACACCAAGCCATTAAATATAAACTGGAAAGACAGCGCCATGAACTGGCCCCAATATGTCTCAGCAAGCGGGCAAGACACCCACTCTATCAATGAAAACCCCTTATTCGAAAATCCAGGTTCAGGAAATTTCAATCTGCAGTCAAACAGTCCCTGCATTGACAAAGGAACCTTCCTTACAACAGTGACATCCTCAAGTGGAAGCGGAACAAGTTTACAAGTAGAAGATGCGCGTTATTTCACCGACGGCATGGGCATAATTGAAGGCGACTTAATAAAAGTCGGCACAAATCCTTTGAATAGAATTACAGATGTTGATTATTCAACAAACACCATAACCTTAGAGCAAAGCATAACATGGAACAATGGTGATGCTGTTACTTATCCTTATTACGGAACAGCACCAGATATAGGAGCAATTGAATATAATGAAACAATACCAACAGGAGAAGTGTCTTACTGGGCATTTGAAGGAAACCTGGATGATGCATGGCCAGGAAGTAATAATGGTGGCACTTTGGAAAGCGGTGCAACTTACAGCACAGGTATGTGCGGGCAGGGTGTGAAATTAGACGGAGTTGGTGCTTATGTTCAAATCCCAGAGAATGATAACCTGGATATGAGAACCAATAACTTTACAATCGCATTATGGGTTAATACTTCAGACACTAGTCTTCTTGAGGTTTTACTTATAAAAGAAGAGAGTATGGGTAGCTATCGATTGCGTAAAAGAACCAATGGTGTCTTCCGAGTAGATATTAATGATGGTGTTAACTCAGTCACAAGTACTAATGATGGAACTGCATTTGATGATGGTGAATGGCATCATTTAGCTGTTGTATTTGACAGAAGTGCAGGTACTATGACCAGGTATCTTGATGGCTCTGTTAATGGCAGTATAAATGATATCTCGTCTGTTGGAGATATAGATAATAATGACGGTATGGAGATTGGTAGTGATGATGGAAGCGATAACTTCCTTACAGGCACAATAGATGAAGTAAAAATCTACAATAGAACATTATCAGCAATAGAAATACAACAAATGTATCAAAATGATGTGGACACTTGTGTACCCCCACCTCCACCACCAACAGGTGAGGTGGCTTACTGGGCATTGGATGGAAATGAGCAGGATCAATGGGGAGGTAATACCGGCGACCTTTACGGCACTCCTAGTTATGTTGTTGGAAAATGCGACCAAAACTTAAGGTTTGACAGTGATGATGACTACATGGAAGTAAGTGGCTTTCACATTCCTAATGAGACTGGTGAAAGAACAGTAATGGCCTGGGTAAAAATTCTAGAAGAAGATGCAGTTACTTTCAACATGCATTTTATTGTAAGTGACTCAGCTGAAAACTCACCAGTAGATGATAATGGAATCTCTTTACTTTACAGATATGATGACTTTTGGGTTTATGCTTATGACAATAATGAGGATAGAAGCGATATACGCTTAGTGGATAATCCTAATCCTGATAGTTGGTATCATTTAGCAGTTGTTCATAATAACACAGACTTGATTGGTTATGTTAATGGAAGTGTTGTTGGAACCACCCCTTGTATTGGCAGTATATTATGCACAAAACCTTTTAGAATAGGGAACTTTGGTAATGGTTATTCTCATTTCGGAGGCATAATCGACGAAGTAAAAATCTATAACAAGTCATTATCAGAAAGCGAAATCCAAGCTATATATCAAGATGATATGGATAACTGCCTGCCTCCACCTCCACCCCCAAGCGAGGTGGCTTACTTTAAGTTCGATGGAAACTACTTAGATGAATGGAATAATAATCATGGAAATCCAGTAGGAAATCCAAGCTTTGGAACTGGGCAGTGCAGTCAAGGTGTAGAACTAGATGCAGCAGAAAGTGATTATGTTAATGTTCCTGATGAGAACTTAGATTTTGAAGCACCTGACCACACATTAATGGCATGGGTGAATTTTAATAATTGGGCTGGCAGCAACACAGATGTTATTTTTGCTAACAGTGGTTTGCAATGGACTGGTTCACTTTCCTTATACAGGACTTCAAGTGATGATATGAGGTTTGTTGTGAGAGACACCTCTGGGGCAACAACTGCAAGGGATGTACAGCAGGATGTTAGTTCTCTTTCTGGCTGGCATCATGTTGCTGCTGTTATTAGCACACAAAATCCTGTATCAGGTTCAAATTATATGGAGCTCTATATTGATGGTTCAAATGCAGGCAATTTTGATAATGGAAATGCAGATGGAATATGGACTCCAGATACAGGTCTTGATTTCAAAATAGGAGCTTCAACACAGGGTAGTGGTGGGTATGCAGACGGCACTATTGACGAAGTAAAAATCTTTAACAGAACTCTGTCCCAGGCTGAGATTGTTGCTGAGATGAATTGCCCTTGATATGGAATTAACAACCGTAACATATATAAATGACTTATGAATTCTTAATCATATGAAATTATATTCATACGAGGCAAGTGTTAAATGAGTCATTTAAACTATAACAAAAAAGTAATCGAGGAATTCAAAAACCCCAGCAACATGGGAGAAATCAAGAACCCTGACGGCCATGGCATAGTTGGCAACCCAACCTGCGGGGACATGATGGAGATATTTCTAAGAGTAAAAGATGGCAAAATAGTTGATATAAAAGCAAAAACCTTTGGATGCGTAGCAGCAATAGCAACCACTTCTGTAATGACCAAATTAGTCAAAGGAAAAACAATAGAACAAGCCAAGAAACTAAAAAAAGAAGACATAATCAATAAGTTCGGAGAGATGCCACCAATCAAAGTGCATTGTTCTGTTCTTGGCATGGAAGCATTGCACAAGGCAATAGAGGATTATGAGAAGAAGGCAAAGTAATTATTTCTATAGATAAACTTATATATTAAATAAATTATAAATTAATCTATGCTAAGATTTGGAATATTAAGAAACAGCAAAAAACAACAAACCCTGCGTGAAAAGAAATATGCTGAGATGATGGAACACAGACTAAATAGTGATTCCAACCTAACATTTGATTATGGACTTAAAGAACTTTTTCTAAAACCCAAAGAAAACCCTGTGCACACTCTTCTTGATTTTGTTAAGGAATGGAATTCAAATCCTGAGAAAAAACTGAATTATAAAAACTTTAATCTGCCAGCAGTATCAAGAAAACAAGATATTATTGAATTCCCATCAATACTAGACCCGCAGGATACTGCAAGGTTCAGGTTTGTCCGCCAGCCTAAATGGAGGTCAGGGCATGAAATAGCAGTTATTATTCTAAAACACTGGGATTCAGAAATAACAAAATATTATCGAGGAGTAAGGTTCATAAGAAGAACAATGCTGCCTATATCCACAGGTGTTTATATACCTTCTTATCAAGAATTAAATCCAGTTAGCAAGAAAATCCGCCAATACAATATCTTGGGTCCAAATATTGGGCTAACCATAAAAAGGGTGTGGCAGGATGTGCTTGACATACAATATTTTGCAGATTATTTAAAAAAAGAAATGGGCTTTAATCAAGTAGGTGTTTTCACTTATAGCATAGGATCATTAAGAGGATTTCTTTCAGCAATATTTGCTCCTGAGCTCTTTGACTTTGCAGTACTGCATTTCATAGCAGATGATTTTAGTGAAGCCTTTCTAAAAGGAGTATCAACTCAGGGGGCTGCTAGTGTAGTCAATAAGAATATGTCCTTACAAAACCTAAAAAAAATCTGGTCTATCATCAGCCCTGGTAATTATGAAAAATATCTAAGCAGATTAGGCAAATCAACGCGTATAGTCCAGGGAAAATATGACCTGGTTTTTGGGCAGGAAAATTGTGCAAGAATTACAAGAAAAATAAAAAAACATGCGCCCTATGTTCAAATTGAGGTAGGCAACTTTGGGCATATTACTGTTGCTGAAATAGAGAAAACAGTTCCTTTAATGATAAGAAACCTGAAATTTATTTATAACAATACTGAGCTAAAATATTTCTAGGGGGCAATTATCAACAAATAGTAAGCTTTATATATCTCTACTTTAACAGAATATTATCATGGGATTATTTAGTAATTTTTTAAAAAAGTTCCTAAAAGCTCTTTTTAAGAAGAAAGGAGAGGTAAAACTAGGACTATACGGCCCTCCTAATGGAGGCAAAACCACGCTTGCAAACAAGATATCCCTGGACTGGATAGGAGAAGAGGTAGGCAAGGTAAGTGGTATAGCTCATGAAACAAGGGAAATCCAGATAAAAGAGCAGGTAACAGTAAAGTCAAAAGGCAAAGAACTAACCTTTAACCTGGTAGACACTCCTGGCATAGCCACCAAGATTGATTATGAAGATTTCTTAAAAGCAGGCTTAAAAGAAAAAGAAGCCAAGACCAGGGCCAAGGAAGCAACCAAAGGAGTGGTTGATGCCATTAAATGGCTGGATGATATGGACACTGTAGTGGTTGTGCTTGACTCAACCAAAGACCCTTACTCTCAGGTTAATATCACAATTATTGGCAATCTAGAAGCAAGAAAGATACCTGTGCTAGTAGTAGCCAACAAGACTGACTTAAAAAAGGCAGATGTAAAAAAAGTGCAGGCTGCTTTCCCGCAGTACGATGTGATTGGAATCAGTGCTAAGTATGGCAAGAAAATTGATGATTTTTACGAGGCATTATTTAAAATAACTAACAAGTAATAAAAGCTAAAAAAAACTTTTTAATAAAAAAAGAGGCAGAGGCAAAAGAAAATGTTAACCCTTCAATTTATTCCATATGGCGAGGTAAGCAGTTTAAGCTCTGAAAAAAGAATTCAGAAACTCCTGCGAGTGGTCAGAGATGAAAAGATAGTTCTGCTTGAAGGAAAGCTGGGCAGTGCTGAGAAGTCAGAGCTCATAAGAAAAACCATGGAAGAAATTGATGACAAATTCAAAGGCATAGAGATAGAAGAATTAGACCTTGAGAAAAGAGATAAAGCCTTTTTTGAAAAGATAAGAGCAATATTCATAAACTTTATCCTTGGCAGCAGAAAAGGCATGACAATAATAGGGCCTGCCTCAATCATAAAAGAAATCAAAAAAGACCCCGACAAGATACAGTTATTCACAGAGGAAAGCAGGAAGAAGAGGAAGAAGTGAGGGTCACATAAAACAAAATTCAAAAATGAATTTTGAAGTCGCAAAAGCAAAGCTTTTGAGACTCAAAACCAAAGATTTTGTTGATTTTCTTAAAAAAGAAAAATAAAACATTTTTGAATCTTAGTCAAAGACTAAGAAAACAAAAACACATATAAACCCTACCTTATTCTAATGTAATACCATGCCACACCAGTGTGTTAGATGCGGAACAATGTATGATGATGGTGCCCAGGAAATCCTTAGGGGTTGTTCTTGCGGTGCTAAGATGTTCTATTTTATCAGGCCTGAAAAGCTTAAAGCAATCCAGGAGCAGCAGGAAAGAGAAAAGATAAGTGAGAAAGAACAAGCGCAGATAGAAAAAGATGTGTATGACTTAATAGGCGATGAGATTGACACTGAAAAGCCTGTAATCCTTGATATTGAGAGCATAGAAATACTTAAGCCTGGCAAGTACAAGCTTGACATTGTGAAACTGTTTAAGACAAAAGAACCCTTGATATACAAGTTAGAAGACGGCAAATACATTGTTGACCTGGTTGAGAGCTTTAAGAAGATTGGTGGCAGAAGGGCTGAATAAGTTCTGATTTTCTTGTGTTTTATTCGGTTTTTTCTGGTTACAGTTTATTAATGAGTTATTCTGAACTTTCTTAACAGAAAGCTTTATATATAACATATCAAATCATATATAACATGACAGGTTATAGGTATGAAAGAATTAGTCAAAGAGGATTCAAGAATAGGATACAAAAGAAGGCTAATCAGAAGACTGTACAAAGTAGAAAAAAGCAAGGAATATCCAATAGGACTAAAATTTTGCATACAATACCTATATCAAAGAGATGATAAATGGCTTGAAATAGTAAGAATAGATAATTACCTCCATCAAAACAAGCCAGGAACACACATACATTTTTTCAATAAAAAAGAAGTTGAATGGGTTGAATTAAATTTCAATGAAGCAAGATTTGAAGTTGAAAGATTAGCAGAAAAAATAATAATATATTTTGAAGGTGAAAAAAATAGTAAAAATAAGAATAGTTGAAGATGTAAGAGAAGATATGAGAAAAACAGATAAATACGTAGAAGACGTGCTAGCAGGGAGGGTTCCAATAGATAAAGAAAGAGCAAAATACACAATAGTCTTAACTCCTGAGGGATTTGCCCGGCTTTTCAGTCCAGAAAAGGTAAGGTTAATGATAAGAATAAAAAAGAACAAGGTTCTAAATATATATCAATTAGCAAAACAACTGGGAAGAAAATACGAAGCAGTACATAGAGATATAAAATGCTTGGAAAGCTATAAACTAATAAAAATAAAAACCAAAGACAACAAGAAAATACCATACATAGATGAAAAGATAACACTGGAGGCGTTTGCATAGAAATAAGAAACCATATAAACAACAGATATTAACTCCTTCTCATGCTAATAATCGACACCCACGCACACCTGGATTTTGATGTTTATGATAAAGATATAGACAAAGTCATTGAGGAAAACAAAAAAGCAGGAGTAGCAGCAGTAATCAATAATGGAGTTGATATTGCCAGCAACAGGAAAGTATTGGAGCTGGCAAAAAAATATGATATCATCAAGCCTGCACTTGGTTTTTATCCTGTTCATGCAGTAAAGGTAAAACAAGAAGAGTTTGATGCAGAGCTTGACTTTATTTCTAAACAAGACATTGTTGCAATAGGCGAAGTAGGACTTGACTATCTTAAAGGAGAGGATAATCCTTTTGGAGACAAGTACAGCAAGGAGATGAAGACCTGCTTTGAAAAGTTCATGGCACTAGCAGAGAAAAAGAACATCCCTATAATTGTTCATAGCAGGCGTGCAGAGCTGGACATGGTTGAGATGCTTGAGAGCAGCAGCTTAAAACCAGAAAAAATACTTGTGCACTGCTTTATGGGAAGAAAACATCTGGTTAAAAGAATCCTGGACAATGGCTGGAGCATGAGTATTTCCTGCCTTGTTAAAAAATTACAACAGCTTCAATTAATTGTTGAGCAGGCGCCTATGAATCAGCTGCTCACAGAAACAGACTGCCCTTATATGAGCCCTTACCCTGACATAAAGAGATGTGAGCCCAGATTTATTATTGAAGCCCTGAAAAAGATTGCAGAGATAAAAAAATTGGATGTAGAAGAAGTCAGCAACATGATTTATAAGAATTACAGAGCTATGTTCTAGGAAAAGGAAAGCCTTAAATAAGCTTAAAATAATATGAATATGCATATTAATCATTAATCAGGTGAAAAAATGGAGATTAAGATTGACACTAAAAAGGATTCAGCAGAGGATATAAGAAAAGCTATTGAGTTGCTGCAAAGAATTGTTGAAACCAGCAGAGGAGGTTATGGTTCTGAGATAAGCCCAACAGGTGAAGTATCAAGTGGAATGGCAGGCTTGTTTGGTGATGAGCCTGTGCTGGGAGCGCCTCCAGGGAATGATGATGAAAGCAAGGATGAGGAAGAGGAAGGAAACATAGAGATAGTGCCTTACTAAAAATGAAATATGAATACCTTGACCACACAGCAGACCTAAAGATAAGGGCTTATGGCAACACTCTTGAAGAAGCCTTTGTTAATACAGCTGTTGGTGGCTTTGATTTCTTAACAGACACAAAAAAAGTAAAAAAGAAGATTGAGAAGAAGCTTGAGCTTAAGGCTAATCGCTTGGAATCCCTGCTTTATGACTTCTTAGAGCAACTATTATTCCTGCTGGATACAGAAGGATATATATTGGCAGAAATAAAAGACCTTAAAATAACAGAAGAAAAAACTTCTGAATCATCAAAGGCAAAGCCTTTGAGTGCCAAAGATAAATCTTTGAGCAATTCATCAAAGATGAATATAAGTGAGGATAAAAATAACAAAAAATTTTCATTGCAATGCATTGTGCTGGGGGATAACTACGAAAACTATGAAGTAAAAGGAAACATTAAGTCAGTAACTTATTCTGAGATGAGCATCAAGAAAGATAAAGGCAACTATGTTATCGAGGTTGTTCTTGACATTTGACATATCAATCATTTGAACTAACCATTAGAACTGGTGGTATAATTCAACAACTCTTTTTTCAAGAGCATTTTTAAATTCATAAAGAGTTCTTCTCTCTGAGCTGCTTGTCAGACCCGTAAGGTAATCCTTGATAAACATAGGCTCGCCAATATTCACTTTTATCTGGCCAAATGGCTTGAACCAAAAACCAGAAGTTCCTTTGATGCTTATAGGGGTTACAGGAACATTAATATCATGATTCATCAGCAGGTCATAAGCAGCTTTTGGAGCTCCATAAGTGAACTCTCTTATTTCATGATTTCTTGGATCATAACTGCTAGGTTTACGATTCTTGTTATGCTGCATGAACACAACAGCAAGGTCATTAAGCAGATAGCTCTCCACAATCTGCTTGTAATCTGAGTTCCCATTTTTTTTTCTGATACTCACAGGTATTGTTCCTGAATCTGCCATTTTTGGGGAGATATAGTTGACAATTAACAAACGAATAGGAGTTAATAATAAATTCAGACTATCGCTAATCACTTTGGCTAGTAGAACCTTTTTAAATTTGTCATCACAAAATTCTTTAACATAATTTCTTATCAGCTTGTCGAATTCACTTTGTGTGAATATCTCTTGGTTGGCTAAAAAGGACAACTGCCTTAGGTACAAGGCAATTAATGACGCTATGTCCTTGTGCGCTCCAGGATGGTTTGAAACTACTATATTTAATCCTTCTTCAACCTTGTTTTTTGCTCCTTTCCAAGAAAACCTATTTTCAACTATTGCAAAGCTTGCCACAGGTCTTGCTTTCTTGTCATAAATTTTCCTTGCTTTTTCACCAGGAATCTCAATCTTCATTTTCCATTTCAATCTCTGTCTTGATACTCACTTACAAGTAGCAAAAGAATCTGTTGTTATTTATAAATGTAATCCAAAAACAGCCTAATTAAGGTGAATCTCAAGAACATCATTGTCCTTAAGAACATGCTTAAGAGAGAGCAGCTTCTGCCCGTCAAACCTGGCGCTAGGACCCCAGAGCCTCACAAACTTGAACTTGCTGATAAAATCTTTGTGCAGTTTCTCGCAAACATCACTAATAGTGCAGCCTTTATGCATGATAAGAGGCTCAACCATGTCAGCTTCTTTGCCAGGCTCCTTAAGAAAAATCCTGATAAAACCAAGCCTGTCAAAAATAATCTGCTTTAACTCTTTAATTCCTTCTCCTTTCTCAGCACTAACAACAATATCAGCTTTTACTTTTTTCTTAACCTCGCGAGCTCTTTGCCTGGAAACCATGTCAGCCTTGGTCACAACAGTAATTGCTGGCATGTAAATCTTGTTATCTTCAATAATATCAATCAATTGGTCCTCATTAACTTTTTCCCTGATAAGCACCTCTGCATTATGAATCCTGAACTCACTGAGAATGCCCTTGATAGTCTTATCAGTCATAACAGTCCTGACAGTGCGCCCGACCCTGACACCGTTCTTAACAGTCTTTCTAATCCTGACATCAGGTTTGTGCTGGTTAAGCCTGATGTTGGTGTTGTAAACTTCTTCAAGAATCACAGGCAGGTGCCTGGGATGATTAACCTCAAGCAATATAAGAGCCATGTCAGCATTCCTCATAACCGAGAGAACTTCCTTGCCCCTGCCAGTGCCGTCGCTGGCGCCCTTGACAATGCCAGGAACATCAAGAAGCTGAATTTTAGCATGATTAAATTCAAGAGTGCCAGGAACCACTTTAAGAGTTGTAAAAGCATAAGCCCCAATTTCAGACTCAGCATTGGTCAAAGCATTAAGTAGAGTGCTCTTGCCAACACTAGGAAAACCAAGCAAAAGAACAGTTGCATCACCACTCCTGCGCACAGAATAACCCTCTCTTTTCTTGCTGCTCTTCCTCCTCTTCTCCTGCTTCTCCTTAAGGCGGGCAATCTTGGCCTTGACCAAGCCAATATGGTGCTGGGTGCGCTTGTTATACTTAGTTTTTCTTAACTCTTCCTGAAGTTTCTTAATCTGCTCGTTATAATCAACCATAGCAGTGCATAGAGAGGAAAATGGGTTTTTAATGGTTGTGGTTATTTGAGAAGAATCTCATCTACATTCTTTCTAGGTCTTGGCCCAGGACTTTCAGCAGCATAACCAACAGTTATGGCATAAGGAGCAATTAAATGCTTAGGAATCCCAAGCACATCTTTGACTTTTTCTTTTTCCATCCACCCAACATAACAAGTTCCAAGTCCAAGCTCTGTTGCTCTAAGGACAAGGTTCTGGCAAGCAATGCTTAAATCTCTTATAGCTCTGACTTTATTAGGGTCATCAATACCATCAACAAACTTAGCCTTTGGAAAAGCATTAGGATTTGTACAGCAAATAATTATAACAGGAGCAGTATACACAAAGTCCTGGACAAAAATCTTTTTCTTCTTAAGCTCGTCTTTTTCCTGCTTGCTCTTAATGATTTTAAACATCCAGGGCTGGGCATTGTTGCCAGAAGGAGCTAGCCTGGCAGCATCAATTAATTCCTTAATCAAATCGTCAGAAACAGGTTTATCCTTGTAAGCGCGAATGCTTCTGCTACCTGCAATTGCTTTTTTAACATCCATTTTTTAAAATGGAACAAAAAAGAGTTTTTAATGGTTGTGGTTTGGGTTATGTTCAATACCAAGGAAAGATTATTCTTTTCATGTATTTCTTCATATTATCAGAGCTTTTCTTAAGTTCTGGAGTGGAGGCTATGACATCAATAATCTTTTTATCAAGGGTTTTTATTCGCGGTTCTATTTTTCTCTGATATTTCTGCATTGCTTCTTTTTCATAAGGCAAGAGCTTGTCTATATTCTCTAGCTGTTCTAAAGGGTAAAGGGAATCTACTGGAAAATATTTTCCCTCTAAAAACTGCAGTCTTTGCCTTATTAATTTATCCCTATGCTGTAGAACATTCAAATAAAGCCGCTCCTTCTTTGTCGTCAATTCTATAATACCCGGATGGTCATATATTTTTTTACATGCTTTACTATGCAAGATAGCATTATAAAATGCATTTAGAGTCCATGCCGCTAGTAAGGTGCACAATCCAATTCCAATTTTCTTTTTTAGCTTCATACTTATCATCCCCCTGTTCTTATGTTATTTTGCTTGTTTTTCTCCTTAATAAATATTCACTTTCCCTTTAAGGGAAGAAAATATTTAAATACTAGTTCAGTCAAATTATGCTTGTGGAAGCCAAATACCTGCTTGAACAAGCAGGACTAACCAAGAATGAAGTAAAAACATATCTTGCACTGCTAGAGATAGGTCTAACCACGACTTCAGCAATAATTAAAAAAACAGGCATAAACACATCAAAAGTGTATGAGAGCCTAGAAAGGCTGCTTAAGAAAGGATTGGTTTCATATTCAATAATAAAAAACAAGAAACATTGGCAGGCAGAAAACCCTGAAAGAATAAAGGAATTCCTAGAAGAAGAAAAAAAGAAAATAGAGCAAAAAGAAAAAGCAATAGAAAAGATAATCCCCGAGCTGCTGCTAAAAAAACAGTTAAAAGAGGATACAGCACAATACAAGGTATACGAAGGAATAAAAGGAATCAAAACAGCAAGGGAGAATGTTCTTAATGTGCTGAAAAAAAGAGAAACCTTCTACATAATACTGTCAAATTATCCTGAAGATAAAAAACTAGAAGCTTACTGGGTGGACTTTCAGAAAAGAAGAAGTGCAAAAGGCATCAAATGCAAGTACATCCTAAACCAGACATTAAAAAAAACAGGAGCAAAAAGAAAAAAAATTCCCTTATCACAAACAAAATATGTAACAGCAGAGATACTGTCACCTACATGGATGGAGATATACAGCGATCATGTTGGAATAGGAGTTTTAAGCGGAAAACCATCAATCTTTGTAATAAAAAATAAGGAAATAGCAAAGGGTTTTCTGAATTATTTTAACTTTTTATGGAAAACCTCCAACCCATAACAAAACAAAAAAATATTTAAACACCTGTTAATTATTATTAACATATGTTAGATATTTTTAACAAATTAAGGTTGTTTTTTGAGGACTGCTACAGGGAGGTCAATGTAAGGGAGTATGCCAGAATAATCAGGATAAGCCCTCCCACAGCTTCCACTGTACTGCAAAAACTTGAGAAAGAGAACTTACTAAAGTCAAGGATAGAAAGAAAAAACCATTTGTACAGGGCTAACAAGGAAAACCCTGTGTTCATAGACCTTTCAAAGGCTTACTGGAGGCAAAAACTAACTGATTTAACAACATTCCTGGCAGAAAAAATCAATTACAAAACCATTATCCTGTTCGGCTCATTAACAAAAGCAGAAGCAACAAGCAACTCAGACATAGACATATATATTGATTATGAAGAAAAACCCATAAGCCTGGATGAATTTGAGAAGAAACTAAGAAGAAGAATACAACTTCATTTCAGGAATGAGCTAAAGAATATTAATTTAAAAAAGAACATACAGCACGGCATGGTATTAAATGGAGTGATGATTTGAAATGGACTGGAAGGAGTGCAACTTAAAAAAACTAGTGAAAAAGATAAGTATTGACAATAATCTAATAAAATCCCTGATAAAATCAAGCCAGAACAAGCTGGAATCAGCTAACAGGCTAAAAATAGATGAAACCACCAGCGCATCAGTCATATCCTTGAGCTATGAATCCCTAAGAGAGCTCTTGGAAGCATTAGCAACAAAAAAAGGACTGAAGATATACAATCATGAATGTTATACAGCCTTACTAAAAGAGGTGCTTGGACAAGAAGAGCTGAGTATTCACTTTGACAGGTTCAGAAAAATAAGAAACAAAGTAAATTATTATGGAAAAGATATTGGTGTTGAAGAAACAATCTCTGTTAAAGAAGAAATCATGGATTTAATCAATAAGATTAAACAATTACTTCAGATTAAGGGTTAGGAAAGTCAGAACAAATAATTTTAAATAAGGATAAACAAATAAAAAGAGTTGAGGTTAACATGAATAAAAGAGGTGCGTATTTTTTTGTTATTGATGCTCTGATAGCTGGAAGCATAATCTTTTTGAGCTTAATCATTATCTTCACCACTCACAGCATTGAACCTAAAACCAGCCCGACTCTTAGACTGATGGAGGATTACACAGATGTCCTTATAAACACCAGGATAAGGGAATTTCAGGGCAGCTATGTCCAGGACCTTACTAACAACAGCAATATCACTAACCTGGATAACACTCTGCTGCAGCAGCTCACAGAGTTCTATTATTATAATGTGAGCGGGCTAAGGGATACCAGTGCTATCATGTCTGGCTTTGTTGAGGAGATAAGCCATGGCATAATCCCTGCCCAGAGGAGCTTTGCAATTTATATCAATAAGAGCCTTATATATAACCGAGCCAATATTCCTGTTGAACAAGCAAAGCTGGTGCTGAACTCAAAAAAGCTTGCTTTTAAGAAGATAAACTATACATACATCTACGGTCCTGTAATAGTAGAGGTAAAAATATGGAGCTAATAAAGAGCAAAAAAGGAATTGTATTCACAGTGCTGTCAATTGTTATAGCGATTTTCTTCACTGTCCTGTTCTCTGCTAGGATTGAAAAGCCAATTGATTACAAAACCACGCTTGTAGAGACAAGGATTGGTGTGCTTAATAATTACATGAACGACTTTTTTGAATATGCAAAGGGCATGAGCTCAATAACAGCTTACTCATCGTTTCAAGGATTACTAGAAGACATGAGCAACACAAGTTCGTATAACCCTGATTTTGAAAACCAGTCTTTGCATTGCGTGATAACAGGCAATCTTACTTCTTCAAAAATATGCCCTGGCATGGCTAATAAAACCCTTACTTATAGCCTGAACAGGATCAGGGATATTGCAGATAATGAGCTCAACATAAACTCTGACTATACAATAAACAATATTACTCTTAACCAGACTATTAATGCTTTTACAATAGAGATAACCACAAATCTAAGCTTAGATATTTATGATGAGTATGCTAATCTCTCAGACACAAGGACAGTGGTCAGCCTGGTAAGCATAGACGGGCTCCTGGACCCGCTTTACCTGGTCAACGGCACATATAACCAGACCATAAAGAAAACAAGTTTAAAAAGAAAGCAAGGTGACTGGAATCATTCAGACCTGCAGCAACTCTACTATAACCACGAGTACAGAAATTACAGGCAGGGGATTAGTTTTATTAACAGGATTAAAGGCAACTTTGTTCCTGATGTATTTGGTATTGAGAGCTTTGTAAACCACACCAATGTGACTTATGATGAAAACGACACCATGGTTGATTACTTGTACTGGCGCAGGATTAAGTTCAGTTGCAGAAATCCTGCCCGGGTGGTTGAGATTAATGATACCCTTATATCGCCAGCAGGCTTTCAATTAGACGAGGTTCACAGGCTAGGTTTTAGTGTTAGCAGTATGTACACTGATTTTACCTGTCCGCAGACCTGACAGCACTACTTAATGATAATTAACAAAGTTTATATATGTTCAAAGTGATAATCACTTTTATATAGTTAAAAGTATACTAACAATAAATAATAAGTGAGGAAAAAAGAGGTGGGCTTTTTTGGCAGAAGGAATTGTGAAAACAGGTGTTGATGAACTCTTAGAGTTTCTTAAAAAAGTTGAAAAAATACCTTTGTCAGAAGCTGCTCATAAACTAGGAGTGAGCGTTTCCCTTCTGCAATCATGGGTTGATTTCTTAGTGGAAGAAGAAATAATTGGCATAGAGTACAAGTTCACCAAGCCTATAATTTATCTTAACAAGCCAGAAGAGGAAAAAAAGGCTCTTATAAGGGAGGAACAAGAACCCAACCTGGCAGTTTATAAAGAAGACTTTGAGATGAGAGCCTTTCAAAAGAACATCCCGCAGGAAAAGATGACCTTCTTATGGAGGAATCATGTGGGTGTGGCTCTTGAAAGAAGAAAGGCTTTCTTTTTCAGAGAAGCCAGAAAAAGGAATCTTACCAACACCGAATCATTATGGGGTGCTTATAAAAACAGATTATTATCCTCATAGCTAAGCAGGGAGGGATAAGCCTGAGAAAATGGATTTTGACAAATTCCTGGAAAGAGACATAATAGAATTTCTTGATGAGCAAACCATGAAAGTAGCTGAGAAAGCAGCAGGACTAAGAGAAGAAGAGTTTGACTTGTACGAGATAACCCAGGACTACTCCAAGGAAATTAATGAAGCTCTGAAAGAAGGAGACTTAAGAAAAGCCCGAAAGGTTTTTGAAGAAGTAAAGAACAAGTATATCAAAGCACCTGAAACTTCTCTAAGCAAAAAAAGATTCTATATAATCATGGAGGAGATATATCAGAGAATCAAGGACTATGAGGCAAAAGAGGAAGGAAAGAAAAGCCTGTTCGAAACAATAAAGGAGTACGAAGCAACAGGCTTGTTCACAAAACCAGAGCTGCTAAAAGAAAGAGAAACACAAAGGGTCAGTATTATTCTCAGCAGTATTAACAGGAAAGAAAAAAAGCTTGAGAAAATCACGAGCCAAAGGCCATTAAGGCCAGAAGATTTTAGAGAAGCTATTAAGACGTACAGGGAGGTAAAAGAGTTAATCAGGAGGATACCCAACACTTATGCAAAGGATAAATCAAGAGCTTATGGCTCTGCTCTTAGCTGGTATTATACTCTTAAAAAATTAAAACAAGGCTTTGGGGATAAGAAAATATTTGAAAAAGAAAAAAAAGCCAGGAAAAGAGAGCCTGTGGAGAAGAAACTTGAAGAGATAAGAAGATTTAAACAAGAAATAATTAAATCTCACACCAAGATAGCCGGGTACCTAAAAAACAAGGAACTAGTAAAGAGCATGGAGGAGTACAGGCATCTTAAAGAGCTCTGTGAACACCTGCCCATTGAGATGGAAGAAGAAAAAACAGCTCTGCTTGCAGACGCCCTCTCATTGTATGAGAGTATTAAAAAAATGAAGAAAAGCCTTGATGAAAAGCAAGCCAGGCTGTTTGCTGAGAAAAAAGAAGGAAGGATAGAGGCAGGGAGAGAAGAGGAAATAAAAAACAAGATTTGGGCAAAGCTGAGAACAATAAGAGCCCTGCTTGAGAAAAAGGATGCTTATAATGCAATTGGAGAGTACAGAGAGCTGAAAGAAATATTCAACCAATACCCAGAGCACTTTTTTGAAGAAAAAAACAGGTTCTATCAAGAAATCCTAGGAGCTCATAAGGATATTAAGCAGTTAGAAAATGAATTAAAAGAGAAAACTGAACCCAGGGGCAGGATAGAAAGTGCAGATATTAATACAGCTCTAGGGGAAATCCATGCCCTGCTTGACAAAGGCTCAGCAGAGCAGGCAACTCACAAACTGCTTGAAATAAAACACAGAATCCAGATGCTTCCAAAAGAAAACTTTGATGAGAAGTACAAATTATTAAAAGAAGTGGAAAAATTAGAGCATAAACTCGTATTTGTAAAGAACATAAATAATATCGACACTCCCAATGTTATAACAGGCAAATAAAAGTAAATAAAAATAATTTTTTGAAAACAAAAAAGAGTGATAATTATGACCGAACTAATAGAACGAAGTGCGGAAGAACTCTCAAGAAGAGAACTGATAGACCGTTACACTATTACAGTAAACAACATAGTTGTGGATATAAGCATTTACTCAGAAGAGGACAGGCCAGTGCCCGAGTACATTGTGTCAATAACCAATATTAGTGATGCAACAAAAATCATACTTGAAAAGATAAGGCAGGAATTCATCTCAAAGATGAGCCTGGAAGAGATAGAGCATATGGAGCAGAGCGAGATTATAAATATCAGGCAGAAGTTTAAAGGAGAGATAAAGAAACTAATCCACAAGTACTTTCCAAAAGCAGATGAGAGGACCATGAGCATGCTTATCAATTATCTTATAGAAGAGAACCTTGGCCTTGGGAAAATAGAGATGCTCCTCCAGGACCCTGCACTGGAAGAAATAGTAATTAATAACCATAAAGAGCCACTCTGGGTTTATCACAGAAAGCATGGCTGGCTAATAACCAATATTAAAGTGGTGACAGAGGCAAGGATAAGGCATTTTGCAACCATGATAGGAAGGGATGTTGGAAAAGAAATAACCAACCTCAACCCCTTGATGGATGCTCATCTCTTAACAGGAGACAGGGTTAATGCAACTCTTGCACCTATAAGTACAAAAGGAAACACCCTTACCATAAGAAAATTCTCACAAGACCCCTGGACTATTACCAAGTTCATTAATGATAAGGTGCTTGACTATGAAGCAGCAGCCCTGATATGGCTGGCAGTGCAGAATGAACTCAGCGTAATCATAAGTGGTGGAACAGGAAGCGGAAAGACCAGCATGTTAAATGTTATCAGCAACTTTTTTCCGCCAAACCAGAGGATTATAAGCATTGAAGATACAAGGGAGTTAACCCTGCCAGGAGACTTGCACTGGATTCCCCTGGAGACAAGGCTTCCAAACCCCGAGGGCAAAGGAGGGGTTACCATGCTTGACCTCCTGGTGAACAGCCTTAGGATGAGGCCTGACAGGATAATAGTGGGGGAAATCAGAAGGAAGAGAGAGGCAGAAGTACTGTTAGAAGCAATGCATACAGGACACTCAGTGTACGCAACCCTGCACGCTAATAATGCAGAAGAAGTCATCACAAGGCTAACCAACCCGCCAATAGAAGTGCCAAAACCAATGATAGCTGCCTTGTCAATGATTGTAATCCAGAACAGGAACAGGAGGACTGGTAGAAGAAGAACCCTGCAAGTAGCAGAAATAACCTCTACAGGAGACCCCCGCCTCCTTATGAAGCTCAATGTGACCAAAGATGCGCTTGAAGAGGTTGCAAAATCAAAGATTATGATGGAAAGACTTAAACTCTACACAGGCATGACTGATGAAGAAATAATTAATGACTTGAAAGAAAAAATTAGAATCCTTAAATGGATTGTGAGCAAAAACATATCTGATGTTGATAAAATAGGATTAATAATAGCCAAGTACTACATAGGCGCCCTAAGAATGGATTAAAAAAAGGATTAAACAAAAAGAGGATTTTTAATGCTTTCTGCACAACAAAAAAGAAAAGCAATTCTAAAGAAAAAGCTAATACTGGTAGGAATTAATAAAAGGCCAGAGGAATTCATGAATCAATGCCTGCGAAACGCTATCATAGTAGGCCTGGCAGTAGGGGTGTTTGGATTCTTTCTTGTACAAAAAAGAGGTTTGCCAGTATTGTTTATTCCTTTTATAGCCACAATCTTCTTTTTCCTGTCTTATACTATCCTGCTCAAATCAGTTGATACAAAGATTAGCAAGAAGGCTAAGGAGATTGATAAAGATGTGCTCTTTGCAGGCAGATTCCTTCTTATCAAGCTGAACTCAGGAAAACCTTTGATTAATTCATTAATGGATGCTAGTCAGAGTTATGGTGTGGCTAATACTTATTTTAAAGAAATAGTCAGGGATATAGACCTGGGCACTTCATTAGAGAAAGCACTTGAAAAAGCCACAGATGCCTGTCCTTCAAGAAAGATGAAGAGAGTGCTTTTCCAGATAAACAATGCCCTTAAGATTGGCATAGATGTTACTCAAAACCTGGAAGCAATACTTGAGGAAATATCAAATGAGCAGCTTATAGAGATTCAGAAATACGGGAAAAAATTGAACAGCCTTACCTTATTTTATATGCTACTGGCAGTGGTGGTGCCAAGCCTTGGTATGACCATGTTCATAGTAGTAGCAGGCTTGGTCTCGCTTAATATATCTGCTTCAAGCTTTTTTGTATTTATCTTTTTCCTCTTACTAATAGAACTAGCATTCCTAAGCATATTCAAGAGCATAAGACCTCATGTTAATATATAGGACAACACTCACGAGGAACCTTTAAAAAATGAGCTTTTTATACCTTGATGAATTCGGAAAAGCCTTTGTACCTAAGAAAATAAGGCCTGGCCTTGGCAAGTACCTAGCAAAAGCAGGGATTGAAGAAGTGCCTTACAAGTTCTTTGGAGCTTTGTTCTGGGTTACAGCAGTCATTACCTATTTCCTGTATGTGCCTGGGATATATCCTGTGATAAAAGACAAACCCATCATTGTGTTTTTTCTTATCACCTTTATATCATGGTTTTTAATCCAAGTGACAGTAGTACTCATAATAATCCTGTCATTCTACTTCTACCTGAACATCAAGATTTATAAGAGAACCAAACTGTTAGAAGACATGCTGCCAGACTACCTTGGCCTGGTATCAACTAATCTTAAAGGAGGCATGAACTTTGAGAAATCACTTTGGTCTGCTATAAAGCCAGAATTCGGAATCCTTTCCAAAGAAATAGGGGTTGTGAGCAAGAGAGTGGCAACTGGTAATGATATTAGTGATGCTCTGCAAGAGTTCTCTGATAAGTATGACTCACCAATCCTAAGAAGAAGTGTAGACTTAATTAAAGGAGAAATAGTGAGCGGAGGCAGCATCACAGGGGTTATTGATAATCTTGTATCTAACCTAAGGAAGACCAAAGCATTAAAAGCAGAGATGTCAGCAGCAACTCTTACATACATGATATTCATGGCAGCCATAGTAGTAGTAATAATGCCTGCTTTATTTGCCCTTTCAAAGCAGCTCCTCACTATTCTTCTTAAGTTCAGCTCCAGAATAAGCACCAGTTTTCAAACAGCATCCACATCCACCATGTTCCAGTTCACAGTAGCGCAAATTGATCCTTTCCACTTCCAAGTATTCTCAATAGCAGCTATTAGTACTATAGCTGCGTTCTCCTCAATGATTATCAGCACAATAGAAAAAGGGGATATAAAAGGAGGATTAAAATATATTCCTTTATTCCTTTCAGGAGCTTTAATCATGTACTTCATACTCTCAGTAATCCTGGAATCAATACTTTCCGGAGTGCTTTGATATTAAGAAAGCTTTAATTTTTTGACTGAGAGGAAATAAAAACAAAAAATTTATATAAAGCAGAACATAAAAAATAGACAATAAGAAAGAATAATAAAAACAAGAGAAGAATACCTTTTTTGAAGAATACATTTTTTACTTATTATTAAAAAGGCAAACCATGAGGTGAGTTTATGAGAAAAGCACAAGCAGCACTAGAATTCCTAACAACATACGGATGGGCATTCCTTGTAATCCTAATAATGATAGGAGCACTGGCATACTTCGGAGTGCTGAACCCTCCTGCTTTATTGCCTTCAAGATGCACCTTTGGTCCAGAGGTTGCTTGTCTGGAACACAGAATAAATGCCTCAGACACAACCCTGGAGTTCAGATTCAGGAATAACGTGGGGCAAGGAGCAACTTTTGTATTTAATGCAATAGAAATAGCAAGTGATGAACTTGTTCCCTGCGTTAACTCTACAGGAGGCTCTGATTTTACATTAAGAGCTGGCAGGTTAGGCTTTGTTTTATGCGACTTTTCTACAACTTCATCTGTCTTTATATTAGGGGATAAAATTAAGTTTGAGATGGAAGCAAGCTATACCAAGGAAGGAGGAAGCTATAGCACTCCTGTAAAAGGAGAAGTTTATGGAGAAGCCCAATAGATAATCATCAAAAGATATTAGTTTGTTGATTATTGAAAACAAAGCAATTAAAAGTATTAGAAGCAAAAAATAAAAATATATTTAGTGAGGTGAAAATAAAATGAGAAAAGCACAAGCAGCACTAGAATTCCTAACAACATACGGATGGGCATTCATAGTGATACTAATAATGATAGGAGCACTGGCATACTTCGGAGTGCTGAACCCCGGTAAAATGACTCCAAACAGGTGCTTGATAGAGCCAGGCTTTGACTGCAAGGATTTTGTAATGCATGAGGCTAATTTCAGTGTTGAACTTGTTAACAAGAAAGGAGAAGGCCTGAAGGCTATGAGCGTAATGGATGTTATATCTGATGCAGACCCAAACATTGTTGTAGCGAATTGCGACATATTTAACTCCACTGGAGGAAGCACAACCACTGTTGAGACAGACACCAGTTTTGTGATATACTGTCCTGTTGACTTTTCAGCATCAAAAGGCGATAAAGTAAAGGTTGAGCTTGAAATTCAGTACACCCTTGCAAAAGGCACTTATGAACAGAAATTCGGAGGCAGTGTGTACGGAACAGTGCAGTAAAGGGAAAAAATTTTAATTAAAATTTTTAATTTTATCTTATTTTAATTCTAAAAAACAGGGACATAA
This sequence comes from Candidatus Woesearchaeota archaeon, assembly GCA_019322375.1. Lineage (GTDB taxonomy): Archaea > Nanobdellota > Nanobdellia > Woesearchaeales > SM23-78 > SM23-78. Next base: position 12,637 of record JAHWIP010000019.1, on the reverse strand, counting down.
AAAGAGGGTGTAAAAAGGTTAAAAAAGATGGTGAAGCAAAGAAAGGCGCAGGCTGCTTTTGAATACCTCACAACTTATGGCTGGGCTATGCTAACAGCCCTTATTGCTGTTGGAGCCCTTGCTTATTTTGGTTTTCTTAGCCCCAGCAATCTGCTTCCCAACAAGTGTGATTTTGGAAGACAGCTTGAATGCGTGGAGTTCAGAATTGTGGGGCAGGACGCCCTGGTAGGCTTATGGCTTAGGAATAATTTTGGCAAAGACATCACTATAACAAATGTGGAAGGGATAGAGGAAACAGTGGTGACCTGGGAGCCTGACCCTTTTAATATATCTGCCGGCGCAAAAAGTGAGTTAAACATAACTCTTAGTGATTACCCTCTTGTAGGTGAGAAAAAAGAAGTCAACTTGGTAATCACCTTTGAAAGAACAGGAAGCGGTAATCCTCATAACATCTCAGGAATGGTGTTTGTTACAGTGCAATAAATATATACATATCCGGACATGCACATCTGAAAAACAGCAAACTTTTTAAATAAAACAGGCTTCTCCTCGTCTTAAAGGAGATGTTCTAAGAGAATAAACAAAAGAAATCCTTTTTTGAACAATATAAAACAATAAAATAAGGTGGTGTTTTAGTATGAAAGAAAGCGAGGTTTTAAACACTGGAACAACAACCCTTGGCTTGATGTGCAAGGACTCTATAGTGCTGGCAGCTGATAAAAGGGCTACTGCAGGTAATTTCATTGCTCATAAAAAGGTTGACAAAGTGATACCTGTTAATGACAGAATGGCTCTTACCACTGCAGGCATTGTTAGTGATATCCAGTTATTGGTAAAGCTGCTCAAAGCAGAGCTTAAGCTTAAGAGTATAAGGGTTGAGAGAGAGCCCAGTGTAAAGGAAGCTGCTAACCTGCTCACAAACATTATCTATAATAATGTGAGGAAGCTGAGCATGATACCAGGGATTACTCATTTCCTGCTTGGAGGAGTTGACTCAGGACTTCATCTCTATGACTTGTATGCTGACGGCAGTATTACTGAGATTGATGACTTTGTGGCTAGTGGCAGCGGCAGTGTGATGGCTTATGGTTTGCTCGAGGCAACTTACAAAAAGGATATGTCTGAAGCAGAAGGTGTTGAACTTGCTATAAAAGCTGTAAATGCTGCTATGCAAAGGGATTCTGCCAGCGGAGAAGGCATTGATGTGTTTGTGATTAACAAGGCTGGTGTTAAGAAAGCTGCTCATAAAAAGGTGAATACCAAGGCTGAATAAAATCAAATAAACACAACAAAAAAATATTCTTACAAAAAAAATTTGATTTTTAATAAATTTTTGATGGATAATGCTAAAATAAATCTATAAGGAGAAAAACATGTCCGAGATAATTGACGAAATTCTTAAGCATTTACCAAAAGGAAAGGTAAGTGATGCTGTTTTTGAAGGAGCAAATATTGTTCTTTACACCAAGAACAAAGACTTCTTCCTAGATGACAAAGGAGTGGTTAAAGAAGTTGTTAACATGATTAAGAAGCGTATAGAGCTCAGACCAGACCCCAGCACTTGTATGGAGCAGGAAAAAGCAGAGGTTCTTATCAAGAAGATTATCACAGAAGAAGCTGGTATTGAGCAAATAATCTTTGACCCTCAGAGGAGTATTGTGATTATTGAGGTTCAAAAGCCTGGCCTGGCTATTGGCAAGCAAGGAGAGAACCTGCGGGAGATTAAGAAGCAGACACTATGGGTTCCTCAGATTAAGAGAACGCCTGCTATCAGAAGCCAGTTAATAGAGAATATAAGGGCTGTTCTTTACCAGAACAATGACTACAGGCGGAAGTTCCTGCACAAAACAGGGCAAAGAATATATAATGGCTGGCTTAGACGGGAGAAGAAAGAGGAGTGGATAAGGCTCAGCATGCTGGGAGGAGCAAGACAGGTAGGAAGGAGCTGTTACTTTTTGCAAACACCTGAGTCAAGAGTGCTGCTTGACTGCGGAATTGATGTTGCTAATGAAGAAGAAGCCTATCCATATCTTGAAGCACCTGAATTTAATATCAAAGAGCTTGATGCAGTCATAATATCCCATGCGCACCTGGACCACTCAGGTCTTGTGCCTTACCTGTTCAAGTTTGGTTATAGAGGGCCTGTTTACTGCACCTTGCCAACAAGGGATGTTATGAGCCTGTTGCAATTAGACCTTATCAAGATTCAGAGGAATGAAGGAAAAGAACCCATATTTACAAGTGAAGAAATAAAAGAAATGGTAAAGCACACAATCTGCCTTGACTATGAAGAAGTCACTGACATCACTCCTGATGTCAGGATAACTCTTTACAATGCAGGCCATATATTAGGCAGTGCTCTTGTGCACATACACATAGGCAATGGCCTGCACAACATGGTGTACACTGCAGATGTCAAGTATGCAAAAACCAACATGCTTAGTTTGGCTAATACTAATTTTCCAAGATTAGAAACCTTAATGATAGAGTCTACTTATGGAGGAAAAGACAATGTTCAGCCACCTATAAGAGAAGCTGATGCCCAGCTAAGCGAGCACATCATTAACACTATTAAGAAAAAAGGCAAAGTGCTAATGCCAGTCCTGGGAAGCGGAAGAGCACAGGAAATCATTGTGCTGCTTGACAAGCTAATGCGCGAAGGACAGCTAAGCGATAAGATACCCATATACATTGATGGCATGGTATGGGATGTTACTGCTATACACACAGCTTACCCAGAGTTCCTTAATAATAATGTGAGGCAGTTAATCTTTCACAAGGATAATAACCCGTTCTTAAGAGAGAATATTAAGAGGATTGGAAGCCCAAAAGAAAGAAAAGAACTTGTTGAGGATAAAGGGCCATGCATAATATTGGCAACCAGCGGTATGCTTGTGGGCGGGCCAAGTGTTGAGTACTTAAAGCAATTAGCAGAAAACCCAAAGAACTTATTGATATTTACTTGCTACCAAGGAGAAGGCAGCCTTGGCCGCAGGATTCAGCGAGGAGAAAGAGAGATAAACTATCAGAAAGCCAGCAAAGTAGAAACCATCCCAATAAAGATGGACATAGAAAAGCTGGAGATAACAGGGCACAGCGACAGGCGGGAGCTAATGAGTTTTATCAACCACTGCAGTCCAAGGCCAAAAAAAGTGATTGTTGTGCATGGAGAGAGCAGCAAGTGCCTTGACCTAGCCAGGAGCATACACAAGAGCGCCAGGATTGAAACAACAGCGCCCAGGAACCTGGATGTGCTGAGGTTGAAGTAGGGCTATTATTTACTAATTTCATTTAATCCTTGTTGAATAACATATTCTGTAATTTGTTTTATCAAGGGTCTATATATATCTCTTATATCAGTCATACGATCTCCTTTTTTAGTAGCAGAATCTACAGCATTGGTGAGTTTCATATTAAGCCCAACATTATGGTCTGGAAATGCTTCTCTAATCATCTTCTCTATTTCTGGAGTTATATTTTTTTCAGTATAAGGAAATGTGATCATATCCAGGTGCATAGGTCGGTCATGTACGTATTTATATGTCCCGTCTGGATTCAAGTTATTAGAGTGGTCTAAGTAAACAACATACCATTTGGGTTTTTTTTCAGTTCCATATTCGTTTGGTAATGATTCTCTATGAGTCAAAGCAAGTTTTGTATTCACTTGTGTAAGAGCTTTTCTCTTAATAAATTTGGATTTCCATTCTTTTTTTTCTTCATCAAACTTAGCTCTTTCTACTCGATATCCATACAAAAATATATTGGTCTGATATTTCAGGTTTAATGCTTTTTCTTGAATTTTAATCTCCATTTCTTGGTTCATTATCTCACCTCCTAAAAATGTATTCTTCCGTTTAACATTACTTCATCTTGTGCTATTTTTAATCCAAGGATATATTTTACATTGGGCGGGTTGTACCAAATTCTTAGTGCAGCATCTTTATCTGTCAAAGATTTGAGTGCTCCTATTCTTAGTCCCTTGTAAATGTCTACTCCTGCACTTATATCACCAGTAATCTTACCATGATGAGCAAGAGTTACAACATTGTCAATGTTTACTTTGCCCCCTGCTAATGTTGCTGTAGTGTAGTTTGTAAAATTAAATTTCTTTGAGCCTGTGTCATACTCCAGGGTTGGCATCATGTGCAGTTTGCCTTCTAAGGTTTTTATTATTGGTCCTGCTCCTATGTATGGCCTTATCTTATCAGCGCTTAGGTTGGTTGCTGCAAAGCCATACCACTTTTTGCCAAAGACTTTTGGGATGAGTACAAAGTTTTTCCCATTCTTCAGATATCTTGCATCAAGCTGCAGGTTGTATTGATTCGGTGGCCTGCATCCATCAAAAAAATCTGCTTTTGCAGGTTTGCCAAGTAATGCTAAGGTTGCAATGCTGATCATTGCGGCTTTTTTTATTTTGTTCATTTTCTTCATTTTATCCCCCTCTTTTTTGCATAGCTCTCGCTATGTTGTTTAGTATCAATATCTGCCAAAAACAGCAGACAGAGTTTTATTCACTCAATAGTAGTTGTATATCATAGCTAGTATATAAATGTTGGCGGTGGTAATCACCACCATAATTAGAAAGGTATTTAAACCAGGCTATTAATATATGGTTTTGTGTATGAAGAAACCCTAAGAGAAATAGGCCTAAGCCTGAACGAAGCAAGAGTATATGAGGCAATGCTCCAGCTAGGAGAAGCTAATGTCAACCTGATAGCCATAAAATCAAAGGTTCACAGAAGAAATGTATATGATTCTCTGAACAAGCTGGTTGAAAAAGGCTTGGTAGCACAATATGTTCTAAAAGGAGAAAAACAGTTCAGAGCCAATAATCCTAATAGGCTGGCCACAATAATCAAAGAAAAACAAGATAAGCTATCAAATATTCTGCCTGACATGAAAAAAAAGTTTCAAGTGTTAAAAGAAGAAGAACAAGCATATATATACAGGGGAGTTGCAGGGTTTAGAAACTATATGCAGGACATTCTTGATGTTGGAGAAGACTTTTATTGTATTGGAGCAAAAGGAGGATGGTTTGACCCAAGGCTAAGACCCTTTAGAATAAGGTTTTACAGAGAGCTGAAAAAAAAGAAACTACATGCTTATCACTTATTTGACTGGGAGATGAGAGAGCATATAAAAAAGAAAATAGAAAGCCCTGTAAAAGAACATTTGCATGAAGCTAGGTTCCTACCACCTAAATGCTCAACTAGGTCTGCTATTGATTTTTTTGGAGATAGAATAGTCACTTTTACTGGTCTTGACATAAATAGATTAGATGATGACATGGTACAATTTGTTATTATAAGCAGAGAACTGTGCGACAGCTATAAAAAATGGTTTTGGTTAATGTGGGATGCATGTGAAAAATATAAACCATAATGAATATTCATCAAAAGATTTATATACATTCCAATTGAAAAAAATAATATAAAATAAATAAAAAAAGAGGTAATCACCTTGGAGAACATCTTCCTTGATATTGGCATAATCATTATCATTGCTGGTTCTGGTGCTTATATTGCCCGTGCTCTTAGACAGCCTTTGATTCCTGCTTATATCATTGTTGGAATTATTCTTGGTCCTGTTCTCGGAGTTTTCACTGACAAGACTATTATTACTCCTTTAGCAGAGATAGGAATTGCTTTCCTGCTCTTCTCAGTCGGGTTAGAGCTTAACCTGAAAAAACTAAGAGATGTAGGCAAGGTTGCCACTATCGGTGCTTTGCTGCACATGGGCTTATTGTTTGGGGTTAGCTATGCTGCTTTTAAGCTCTTAAAATACAATGATCTCACAAGTGTTTACATAGGCTTGATTCTTATGTTCTCAAGCACCTTTGTTCTTGTCAAGCTTTTGTCTGATAAGAACTCTCTTGACACTTTGCACGGCAGAATAATTATTGGCATGCTTTTAATGCAGGACATTGTTGCTATTATTGCTCTTGGCATGCTTAACAGCATTGGCCAGCCAATGTTAAGCTCTGTGCTCTGGATGTTCATACAAGGCTTTCTTGTCTTCTTAATAGGATTAGCCATGGCAAGAATAGTTTTCACAAGTGTCTTCAAGTTTGCTGCCCGGCACGAGGAACTATTATTTCTTCTCTCAATCATGATCATGTTCTTCTTTGCAATAATCTACAGCCTTATTGGTTTCAGCATAATAATCGGTGCTTTTATTGCTGGCCTGCTTTTAGGCAGCCTGCCTTACAACTTAGAGATAATAGGCCAGGTCAAGGGCATAAAGGATTTCTTTGCAGTCATATTTTTTGTGAGCATAGGCTTAGAACTAATCCCAGTAAGCATAAGTAAAATAGCTCTTCCCCTGGGCGTGATGCTCGGCATAACCCTTATCCTGCTTCCTATCATGACCTTATTCCTGCTTGGCTTGTTTGGTTATAAGAAAAGAACAGCTTTTTTAACAAGTATTAGTCTGGCTCAGATATCAGAGTTCAGCCTTATAATTGTAGCTATTGGTTTTAACAGCGGACATATTTCTGCTGAGATTTTCAGTCTTACAATACTCGTTGCAATCATTACCATAGGCTTAACCTCTTATATCATAAAGTTTGATGACAAGCTTTACCAGTGGTTTGGCAGAAAACTGGTCTTTTTTGACAAATTAAGCAAGCATAACAAGGAGCTAATAAGCTACTTGGAAGAAGGAGCTCAGCATAAAGTAGTGCTGGTAGGTTATGACAGGATTGGTTATAGCATCCTGCAAAAACTGAACATGCTAAAAAAGAACGTGGTAGTGATTGATTTAAACCCTGATATGATAAAGCATCTTATAAAGAAAAAAGTTCCTTGCATCTACGGAGATATAGGGGATGTTGAGATTATTAAGAGGCTTAGGCTTGAAGAAGCAGAACTGGTTATAAGCACTGTTCCAAGCCATCAGGACAGCATGTTATTCATAAAAAAAGTCAGGGAGCTTAACCCTGAAGCAACCATTATTGTTACTAGTTATGATGCAGAGGATGCTCTTGAGCTTTACAAAAAAGGAGCAGACTATGTTGTTGTCCCTCACTTCCTGGGAGGAGAGCATATCAGTCTTATCCTCGAGGAATTAACAACAGACCTGAACAAGCTGCTCAAGATTAAGATTAATCATATGAAGGCTTTGCAGGAACGGAGAAGAAGGCATCCGCATCATAGGTGAGAAAGGATTTGCCCTAAATAACCTACTTCGTTACAAAAATGCAATATTGTTAGATAACATTTATAAACTACCAAGTCAAGTATAAGGGAAGAGAAAAATGCCGACAATAGACGAATGGAGTAAATTATTAGTTAAGCATGGTTTTTTTAAGAAGAGTGCTAAAAATAAGTATAGGATTAAAGAGGATGGTACTTATGAGGGGCGTGAAGGAAGGATTGACCCTGATGATGCTGATGTGGAAGTGGCAGAGGAGGTTAATATCCAGGCAAAGAATGAGCCTACTTTTACGCGCTACTTAAAAACAGGTTATCCTGACCCTTACAAGAGGTACAGGCTTATTGTTGAAGCAGGCACTTCTAAGATGAGCCTGGAAGAGACTTATTACTGGTTATTAAATTACTGGCGTGAGAGCAGTTCTTTTCCTTATATTGATAAACTAACAGATATTTTTAGTGCTAGTGAGCAGAGTGCTTTCTGGGGGGCTGCCCAGTCAAGATTATCTATTCAGCAGGACAGGGTTAACCAGTTCTTAAGAACAGTGGGTGAAATGGTAAAACAATTATTCCAGCTTGTCAGAGAGCTCAGGATTCTTGATGAAAAGCTTGAGCCAAGAAAAAAGTGGGGCAAGATTAAAGCTGCTGATGTTGCTCTTAAAGCAGAATACACAGACCTGGTTGAAAGAGTTGGCGGGCAAATGCAGCCAGGAGGGGTTTATCATCTTGCTCAACAAGTAGGTTATGCTACTCTGCCTGACTTGTTTTTTAACACTCATGTTTACAGCCTGGATAATATTGACACAAAAGTTGATTCATTAAAGTTTAATAAGAATGTTAAGCATGTTCTTAGAAGAAAACTTTATGCTTTTGTTAACTGGAAGCTAAGAACAGATAAAGAGCTTGAGAACAGGAGGGTGTTTACTCTTAAGTATTTGCGCCAGCACTGGAATATTATTAAGATGTACATGAGCTGGGTTAAGCCTTATCTAAGAAACATTGCCAGGATGCAGATGAGCCAGGAGCATATTGAGAGCCCTGACATAATTGGTGCTTTTGAAACAAGCATGGTAGAGATAGAAGTGCTTCTTCATAAGCCCAGCAAGACTTCTTATCATCCAACAATTATTGCTACTTTTAAGTACAGGACCAAGCCTGAGATGAGTTTTCACCAGGACCAGTATGCTCATAGAGGGCCAATTCATTCAGGAAGAGTGGATGTTACTCTTAGGGGTTATGCCTGGACCAAGGAGCAGATAAAGGCTTATAAGAATATGAAGAGAGAAGAGGATATGATGCTCTTAGGCATGGTTGATGAGAGTGTGAAAGCAGCCATGGAGAGCCTTGGTGAGGAGCTTGAAAAATATTTATGGCAAGCAGGGGAAAAAGAGTTTGAGGAGAAAAGAAGAGCTCAGGAAGCTGCTAACAAGAAAAAAAAGAGGGCTTTTAGCAGCACAACTGCTTTTGGAGCTTTAGAGCCGTTCATATCCCTGTTCCAGGGCTTTGGAGAGATATTCTCAGCCTTTATGCCTTCTGTTGGGAAAAAAACAGGAAAAAAACTTAAAGGCAGTCCTAAAGAAGCTAACAAGGCAGCGGCTAGTGAAATGTACTATATGTTTAAGAATTATAAAAAGGCTCATGGAATGCTGAGCTGGTAAAAAAAGGTTTAAAATTTATATATATTTTTATGGTAATAACAGATAATGAAAGCCTGAGTGCAGAAGAAAAGATTAAGCAGCTCGTGGAGTTTGAAGAGGACAAGCGCAGAGAACTGGATGAAAAGAAAAAGGAGCTTGAGAAAAAGAAGAAGGAATTAGAAGAGCTTGAAACCAGGGGAAAAATAGAGATAGAGGATGCAAGAAAAGAGATTGAGGAGAAGATAGAAGAGCTGGCTCTTGAGGAAAAGGAGCGCTTTGAAGAACTAGAAGAGATTAAAAGGAGAAGAGAAGCAGAGCAAGGCGTCAGTCTTGAAGAGACAATATCAGAGGAGGAAAGAGAAGGCAGAATAAGAGAGGCGCCCAGAACAAGGGGATATGGAGAGGCTCTTGAGGAAGTAATGCGCGGAACACCCACGTTTTATGATGTAACTAATTATAATGTGCTTAACAGGCTTGAGAGCATTGCAGGCGAAGCAGAGCACAGGCCTTTAACAGAGAAAGAAGCAGAGTTTGTAAAAATAGCAGAGTATCATATTGACAAGTTCAAAAGAGACGGGGAATACCAGGATCGCGCTGGCTATCTTGCAAGAGAACAAGCCGAGATTGACCATATAAGAAAGATTTCAAAGGATGCTAATATTATGAAAGGAGAGTATAACCCATGAATTTTGGCAGTAATTATTTTAATGAGTACTATCACGCCCTTGACAGGGATTATGGACAGGTAGAACCATCTGATATTCCTTCTGCTCCTGGAGAGCCTGTTGATACCAGCAACTTAGGCCCCCGGGAAATAGGAACCTCGACTAATCCTATGGCTCATCAAACCACTTCGTTTGCAGAGAAAATAAGAGCAGGTGCCAGCAAGATAGAGCTCAGCTTTCTTGGCCAGGGCAAAACTGATTCTCAAAGACCAGGGCCAGAGGCTTTTGGCAGAAGAGACAGAGAGGATATTAGGGGGCTTGCTGATATTAATAAGATAAGGACTAGTGTGCATGCTTCCTGGCATGGAGGCAGCCTGGCTGGTCTTGGAAAAGAAGGTTTTAGTGACCAAATGAGGCAGCAGGCTATCACTGAGATTGAGAGAGCAATTCATTTTGCTTCAGAAGCCACCAAGGGAGGGGCTGTTGTTTTTCATACTGGTGAATGGCAAAGACCAATAACAGATGTAAGAGGCGGGTTTAGAGGTTATCCTGATGAAGAGAAAACAACTCCTATCATGGTTGTTGATTCCCAGACAGGCGATGTAAATGCTGTTAGAAGAGACCAGCTTGTTTTTGAACCAAAATTTTATACTGCTGCTGAGTATGAAAAGGTTTTAAGAAGACCATTAGTAGGTAAAACTGACAGCCAAGGAAATACAATAGAAGCAAATGACTGGGTTAATATGAAGGGCGAAGCTATAAAAAGAGAATGGGTGGTATCTAAAAATCCTGAAGAAGTTGAGAAATTATTTGACAGGGTTCCTGTGTGGAATGCTGCAAAAACAAATTTTGAAGTTGAAAAAAGGAATTATGACTTTTTCAAAGATGAAGCAGAAAGATTAAGTAAAAAAACCGATAAGACTATTTCCCCTGAAATATTGTTTTTTAAATCCCAGCTTGCAGACCAGGTTTCACAATCAAAAGGACAATCATTATATTATGCCCAAAGATATGATGACTACAAAAAAGCAGCTGATGAGATAAGAAAAGCCCTTGCCTTCTATAATAGCATTGAAAAAAACATTCCAGAGGAAAAGAAATGGGAACTCATGCAACAAAAAGGGTTTCGATACCTGGACATTAATAAGTTTGTTTTGCCAAGGAACCTGCTACCTTCAGAATACCTTAAAGAAGAGCTGAAAGAAGCAGAAGACCATATGCGTCATGTTCATGAAGCTTCAGCTTCTGCTGATGCGCGCGCCAAGCAAGTGATGGATCGGATGAACCGGGTGGAAACTATTAAGAATTATGGCTTAAGCAAGACTGCTGAAACCATTGGCACGCTTGGTGTGAAAGCCATGAAGTTCACTGATACGCATAGAAAAGAGTTGAATGAGCCTATCTTTATTGCTCCTGAGAACTGGAGGCCAGAAGAGTATGGAAGCCATCCTGATGAAATAGGAAATATAGTTAAGAAGTCAAGGGAGAACATGGTGCAGCAGCTAGTAAAGGAGGGTTATGGAGAAGAAGCAGCAAGAAGCAAAGCAAAAGAGCATATCAAAGCAACCATTGATGTAGGGCATTTTAATATGTGGCGCAAACACTTTGAAGCAAGAGAAGGCGAGACTTCTATGCAAAGAGAAAAAAGATTTAATAAATGGTTATTGAAAGAGACTAAAAAGCTGGCAGAAGAAGGGCTTTTAGGCCATGTGCATCTCACAGATAATTTTGGTTATGACGACGAGCATTTAACACCAGGCGAAGGAAACATTCCTATGAAAGAATTCATTAAGAACATGGAAGAAGCAGGCTTGGATGATTTTATTGCAGAGCCAGGCAGTTTTAATCCAAACACAATGATGGCAGACACCTGGGCATTAATGGGAAGCCCGATATACAGCACTGCAAAAGCCCCTACTTTCAGGAGTGTGCATGAGCAGCACTTTGGTTATCATAACCCAGCAACATACATAGTAGGTGCTTATGCTCCAAGCAATGAATGGCGCTTATGGTCAGAGGTTCCGATGGAGTGATGTTGCTTTAGCGCAGCAAGGGTGGGTTGCGCCATTATGCGAGGGCATACATCAACCCAAACATCAAAGCGGAGTCGGGGGACGCCCCAGCCGGGGGAACAGAGCCCTCGAAAGCATAAGCACAGCCCGAGCCGGCGCCACCCTTGCGAAGCATAAAAAAAGCAAAAAGTTAATAAAAGAAAGAACTTACTAACAATAAAAAAGAGGAATAAAAAGGGGTGAGGTTTTAATTGGAGTTTGACATTCATAAGAGGAAAAAGCAGGTTTCTGAGAGTTATCCAAAGGATGTTGTTGATATTGCTTATTCTTTTAGCAAGAAGATGTACAAGGAGTTCTCTAAGTTTATCAGAGCCATTGTTCTTTTTGGCAGCACTGCCAGGAAAAAGCAGAAAACCAAAGGAGATGTTGATATTCTTGTAATAGTTGATGATGTGAGCATTGTTATGGACAGGGAGTTTGTAACAGCTTACAGGCTTATAATCAATAAAATAGTTGCACAGGTTGCTCCTAAAAAGCTGCATGTAACAACGATTAAGTTCACTAGTTTCTGGGAGTTTGTAAGAGCAGGAGACCCTGTTGCTATTAATATATTAAGGGACGGCATGCCAGTCATTGACACAGGCTTTTTTGAGCCATTACAGATATTGCTTTACCAGGGAAGGATTAGGCCTAGCAGGGAGAGCATGTGGGCTTATTATAACAAAGCACCAATTACTCTGCATAACTCCAAGTGGCACATAAAACAAGCAGTTTTGGATTTATATTGGGCTGTTATTGACTCTGCTCATGCAGCTCTTATGAAAATCAATGAAGTGCCTCCAAGCCCAAGCCATGTGGCTGACATGCTGGAACAAAAACTGGTTATGAAAGGACTGGTAAAAAAGAAGTATGCAGAGAGCATGAGACAATTCTATCATCTCTCAAGAACCATTCTTCACGGCAGCATAGCAGAGATAAGCGGAGCACAATTTGATGAATACTTTAAGCAAGCAAAGGAATTTGTAGAAGAAATGCAGAGGTTTATAGAGGGGAGGAAGTGAGTCTTAAGCTTTTAGTATTTTTCTTATTATTTCTGGTACAGAATCAGTGAGTATTTCCTTTACTTCTAATTGCTTAAATAAATCTGTTAGTTCTTTTTTATTTTCTGATTG
>JAHWIP010000018.1 GCA_019322375.1 Candidatus Woesearchaeota archaeon | reverse complement strand
CTCTGAAAGAAAATACAAGCAGCCTGAAGAAAGGATTTCTGATTCAAAACTTAAAAAAATAGTTGTGGGCAATAAAAAGATTTATCCCCTGGGAGATATTAGCCTGCTTGGCTGGAAACCCAACTGGTTATGGACATATATAATATTCAGCATAGTGATAAGCATTGGGCTGAGGAAGTTGTTGAAGGTTTATTAGTTCTTATCCACAATCTTTATAAATCCCCCTCTATTCTCGAGGAGAAAATGCCACGTCCAAGGTACAGGTCAAGAAAGCTTAGAAGAGTGCAGAAGAAGATGCCTGGAGGCAGGACTAAGCAGACTTATGTAAAAAGAAAACCTAAGCTGCCTAAATGCGCTGAGTGCAGGGTTGAATTAAAAGGCATTCCCAGGCTTAGGGACAACAAGGCAAAAAACATTGCCAAGACTAAGAAAAGACCTAGCAGGCCTTATGGCGGGTTTTTATGCAATAAATGTGCCAGGGTAAAGCTTAAGAAAGAAGCAAGATTATCATAGATATATAGGAATATAATATAATTAATATAAATAATATCCATTGGGTTTTTGGTGACAAAAACCAGCAATATCTAAGGATGTTAGGAGGCTAAAAAATGTATCAGATTGGAAGAGTTTGTATTAAAATTGCTGGCAGGGATGCTGGCATGACGTGTGTAATAATTGATGTTCTTGACAAGAACCATGTTTTGATTGATGGGCAGACCAGGAGGAGGAAGTGCAATGTTAAGCACCTTGAGCCTACGTCCCAAACAGTAAAGGTTACTAAGAATGCTCCTGGAACAGAGATTATCAGGGTTTTCAAGACTTTGAACATTGATATCAAAGAGACCAAGCCAAAGAAAAAGGCTGCAAGACCAAAGAGGGTTAGGAAGAAGAAGCCAAGGCCTGTTAAGAAAGAGCCTGTGAAGAAGGAGCCTGTGAAAGAGGTGCCTGAGAAAAAAACTAAAGAAGAAAAAATAAAAACAGAAAAACCAACTTCAACTCCAGGGTCTAAGGTTACACCAACAAAACCCAAAGCAGAAGGTAAGAAATAATTTTTTTATTATTACTTTTTTAATAATCTATTTTTTTCTCTCTAATAGTCTGTCTTTTACTCCTCTTTTTTCTCTTCTTAATCTCTTTAAGCAGTTTTTGAATTGCTTCCTTAGGAGTTTTTGCTTCCATGACTATCTCTGTTTTTCTTTCATCAAAATAGGTTCCTGCAAGGGTTTTTGCCATGCCTCCGCTGGGGATAAGAGCAACAATAGGTATGTCCTCGATATAAGCATAAGTTGCCTCATTTAAGGTGCCTGCTCCTCCTCCCACAATGACTGCTCCGTCAGCACTGTTAAGATTAATAGCATCTCTTGACCAGCCAATGCCTGTGGCAACAACAACATCACAATATCTATTATGGCGCTCCATTCTGCCCCAGGGGATTATCCCAAGGGTAAGTCCTTTGTGTTTTTTTGCTCCTTTCATGGCTGCTTCCATTACCCCGTGGCCTCCGCCTGTCAAGGTGGTTGCTCCTATTTTTGCTATTTCTTCACCTATTTGTTCTGCTAATTGATAAGCTTTTTTGGTGCAAATAGATTTGCTGCTGCCAATAACAGCGATTTGCATTTTTCGTGCCATGTAGTTCACCTCACAACATCATTGTTTCATTAAATCATAAAGATCTGTCAGGTTTAATTCAAACCCTGCAACAGGCATTTCTATTTTAAAGTTTTCTAGTGCTTGAGGGTTTATTTCCCCTATGTATGCAACTCCTTTGTTTTTAATACTTATCCTTGCAGCTCTTCCAGGTATGAAAGAGGCGTGTTCTGTTTTTTTTGAATCATACTTTAAGCCAAGAGCATTCATTAAGGCATCAAACACTTGCTTTATTCTGGTGAAATCAGCGTGCTGGCTGCACAATGCAACGCCCAGTCTGTCATTCTCAGTTATTCCTGTTTCTGTGTCTTTATCTTTCTTAAATATTCTTCCTATCTCAAAAATATTCTGAGGATATTCCCTGTTGGTGTTCTCAGATAATACCTTTATCAGGCTTGGAACTACCCATGACCTAAGGATAGAGTATTCTTTTGTAAGGGCATTTTCCAGCTCAACAACATCTGATTCAAAAAGCATTTTTTTGTTATGCTCTTCTTTGCTGGTGATGTTGTATGTGTTTGTTTCTATCAGGCCCAGCCCAATCAGAATGTTTGCAATTCTTGTTTTGAACTCCTCAAACTTATCTTCCTCCCCAATCGTTGATACTGTTGGTATTTCTGGTTCAAAGTTTTCATATCCATAAGCTATTGCTATGTCTTCTGCAAGGTCTGCTTGGTGCAGGATATCCATTCTGTAGGCAGGTATCAGCACTTTTTTGCTTTTATCATCATAATCATAACCCATTTTTTCCATTAGTTTTTTAATCTCAGCTTCACCCAAGTCTAGCCCAAGCCATTTGTTAACATAAGCTGTATCTGCTTTTAATTCACCAGGCTTTAAATCAGGGCTTATGATTTTCTTTTTTCCATCCTCCAGACTCATTTCATATATGTCTCCTCCCATGTCTGCAAGAGCAGTCACAAGGATGTTTAACCCTTTTGACAAAATTTCATAATCAAATCCACTGAATTCAATGAACACATTTGTTGTTTTTTCTGAAATTTTTCCTGTCTTATGGCTGTTGATTATTGGGGGCATTGAAAGAATATCATTCTTTGCATCTATGAATATTGGGAAAACTTCTTTTCCTTCAAGCAGGTGTGCGTAATCTCTTCCAGCAGGATGCCTTTGCAAAATCTCCAGGCCATTCATCTCTTTGATTGATTCCAAAGGAACAAACCTGATGTCTTCAGGCTTTTTAGCCATATACCTGATTGGCAGGGTTATGTCTTCAAGAGGATAAATTCCTATTGCTAATTTCTTTCTGTTCCTCCCAACACTTATGTGCATTTTTTCCTGTATCTGAATGATTTCCCTTATTTTTTCATCATCAAACTTAAGGTTCTTTACAATAGCGCAGGCAGTGTAAGGCCTGACTTTTTTAACAGAATCATCAATTATTACTCTGTAATCTTTTTCTGCTTTGTTCACCTTATATTTTCGCAGGCCTGTCTTTACCCCGATAAAAGAAGAAAGCGCGCGTGCAAACCCCTGCTCTGAAAGCATATCAGGCCTGTCAGGAAACACCTCTACAACAATTTCATTTCCTTCAATCTTTTCCAGGTCAGTGCCAAGCATTCCAATGCGTTCTTTTAACTCATCCAGTCCAAGCTTTTTCCCAACCAGGCTTTCCAGCACTTTTTTGTTTAAGGTTATGGTGGGCATTTTATCTCATCCACGCCTTTATCTCTCTTAGCTGCTTTAAATCATTCTTGTAAAACTCACGCAAATCATTAATACCATAATACATCTTTATAATCCTGCCAAGCCCCATGCCCCAGGCAGCAACAGGCACTGCTTTTCCAAGCAATGGCTTAACCAGTTCAGGCCTGAAAATACCAGAGCCAGCCAGCTCCATCCATTTGCCTTTTTTAGAATCATAAACCTCTACTTCTGCACTTGGCTCTGTGTAAGGAAAGTATCCTGGTCTTACCCTGACTTTTTCATAACCCATTTTCTTAAAGAACTCTTTAAGATAGCCAACCAGGTGCTTGAAATTAATATTTTCATCAACAACAATCCCTTCTATCTGGTTGAACTCAAATAAATGGCTGTAGTCAAGGGTTTCATTTCTATAGCATCTTCCTATTGAGAAGTATTTCTTAGGCAAATCCTCTTGCTTTAGCCTGGCTATTGTTCTGGCAGACAAGCAGGTGGTGTGTGTTCTAAGAACATTTTTTCTTGCTTCTTCTTTTTTCCAGGTATATTTCCAGCCAGTGCTGCCTGTTGTCCACCCATGTTCATGCGTTGCTTTGATTCTATGGGCAATCTCTTTCTTAGGCAGATTGCCAAGAGCAGGCTTTTTTATGAAAAAAGTATCCTGCAAATCTCTAACAGGATGGTCTTGCGCAGTAAACAGGGCATCAAAATTCCAAAAACTGGTTTGCACTATAGGCCCTGTCATTTCCTCAAAGCCCATCTCCAGCCAAATCTTCTTTATATATTCAATTGCCTGATTAACAAAATGCCTTTTGCCTCTGTCAATCCTAGGAACATTTATACTAACATCATAAGCCCTGAACTCTTCTTTTTTCCAAGAACCTGTTTTCAGCATTTCAGGGGTTAGTCTTCCTTTGACAATATAACCATCTATTCTTGTTGTCACATGTTTAGTTTTTGGCACAATCCTTTTCCCAATATCAGTAAGTATAACAAACCAATCCTTTTTTAGGATTGTTTTAATCATGTTTTTCCTTTTTTTTAGATTTTCAAAAGCAAATTTCTCTTCCTCTTTTAACTTGTTAATATCAACTTCTTCTGATGAAATTCTTTTCAAAAACTTCTCTTCAAGGCTGCCTCTTTCTAAAAGTTTTCTGCCGTTTTCTTTAATACTAATAACTTTACCAACACCAACATGAATGCCTGCTTTGCCCTTTAAAAGCCCGATACAAGCATTCACTTCCTGGGCTGAAAGCCCTGTCTCCTCTTTTATCTTTTCAAGCAGTTTTGCCTTGTGCTTGATTTTGCTAAGAAAAAGCTTTTCAGGCAGGCCTTTTTCAAGGGCTTGCTTGCCATTCTTACCAAGCACAATAACCTCTTTGACATCTTCTTTTATCTTTAATACATTCTTGTTCTGAAGCCATTGCAAAGCCCTCATAACCTCAACATCCTTGAGTTTGCTTTTCTTGACCAGCTCAGAAAAAACAGAGGTGTTTCTAAGCAAAGGAGCTACTTTTCTCTCCAAGGGATGCAAGGTCTTGATTAAGTCTTTTATCTCATTCATGCTGGTTAGAAGTTATTTAAGAAAGTATTTAAAAGTATTGGTTAAAAAGAAAAAGAAATAAAAAAGAAAAAACAAATTCAAGCCTTAGCCTTCTTCTTCATGCCCTTCCATGCAAGCTCAAACATGTCTTCCAATGCTTTTGCAAAGAAAGGAGTGTTTATCCAGATGCCTATGTCATAGGTTGGGTGCACTTCTGAGTCATCCATTATCATGAAGATTAGTTCTTTGCTGTCAACTATCACAAACCTGGCTTTTGAAGTGGTGTGTTTGACCTCTGCTACTCCTGCCAAGTCTTTTACTGCTTTTTCTGCGTCTTTGCTTGTGATTGGAGCAGCTATTCTTATTTTTGCCCCCCTCTTTTTTATCTGTTCAAAAACAGGTTTTAAGCCTTCAACTTTTCTTACCAAACCCTCTGTTGTGGTCATTATGGTTACTGTTTTCTCTGCATTCCTAATGGTTAGTTCCAGATGATTATATAAGTTATGTCTGCCTTTTAATGAGCCTGACAGGTCTGCTGGCTCTATTAGTTCAACCCCTTGGGTGTGCAGAGAATTGAGTTCCTGGATAACATCAGTTTTTTTCAGGCTTTCTAATCTCTTCACTCGCTCATCTGCCTCTGTTTTCATGTTCTTTTTTACTCGCTCAACCACTTCTTTAGGTGACACAGCTATGTATTTAATTGGCTTGCCCAGCTTCATCACTACAAACCCTTTCTTTTCCAGGCTTTCCAGAATATCATAGCTCCTGCTTCTTGGCACATTTGCTATGTCGCTCAGCTCGCCTGCAGTACTCACCCCTCTTGAGAGAAGAGCTGTCCATATCTTAACCTCATAGAGGTTCAGCCCAAAATATCTTCTTAGCTTTGTCAGAAACTCTTCTTTTACAATCATTTCACTACCTCCCCAAAGTAGGTTCGATCACCCCTTTTTAATACCGAAAACTCATAACTACTATTTATATGTTACTATTTTTTACACTCATTCAATAGTTTCAAAACAGCCCCTTAAATATACTACCAAAGAGATATAGCAAAAAGTATGTTTATTTGGTTAGGATATAGAAGATTTCTCCTGGTATTTCAAAAATATTGACTTGGTAACCCTGGTTTCTTGCCAGTCTCTCAAACCAAGCCCTTCTGTCTTTATGTATGGCTTTTTTGCCCCCAAGGCTCTTGGTTGAGAAAGATACCACGATAAATTCTGCTTTGATACTTTCCAGGATTTGCTTGCTAACATTTCTTTTAACTGTTTCAAGCGAATCAAGGGTTTTTAAAAGCAAGACCAAAGCATATTGATTTTCAACCTCCTTAAGCTTTTTAACATCAAAGAGGTTGCTCTTAATTAAATTTATTTTTTTTGTACTTCCTTTTATACCCATTATCCTAAAGTATTCCTTTATGTATTCCAAGTCCTTGTCAGCCAAATCACAAGCAAGGTATTCAGGCTCACAACCAAGATTAGCAACATAAGGATAGCTAAAAGGATTTAACCCGCAGGCAAGGTCAATAATCCTGTTTGGCTTGCCAGTGATCTCAAATATTTTTTTATAAACCAAGGCATAGTAAGGCAGTCTTTCCTTGGTTGACTTATGCAATGCCAGGATTTTGTTATGATTTTCTATTGAAGGGTTTTTCCTGAGTTCCTTCAAAAGCTTTGGCAGCTTGTCATAACCCCTAAGAATAAAAACCCCATAAACCTCCCTGAGTTCTGCTCTTATTTTCTTAATCAGTTCCTTATGCTCTTTTGAACGCTTAAACTCTGAATACTTTCTCTGCTTTAATTTTTTATTAATTTTCTTATGTGTTATAATATATTTCTTTACTTTCTCCATTACAAACCCTTTATCCAGGTTTCTAAGCTCTTTTTTTGCAAGAATATCTTTTACAAGAAGATTTAATCTATCTATTGTGTTTTCCAAAAAATCATTCTGATTTTTTGTCAATGTAAAACTTAGTTTTCCATTCTCCATCTTAGAATACCAGCAATACCGCCAAGACCAACCAGTTTTTTCTCTGCTTCCTCTGTGCTCAGGATGTGCACCTTTGCCTTCATCTTCTCAGCCAGCTTCATCATCTGCTCAACTTCTTTGTGCTTGTTCTTTTCCCTGCACTCATGCAAGAATTCATAGCTTACAAGCAGTTCCTTGACAGCACCTATCTGTATTTTTTCCTTGCACTCAGCCAGGCCATAACAAGCCTCATCATTTGAAACAGCTTTTAACAAATCTTCAACCATGCCAATCTCTTTGGCTGCTCTGTCACTCTCAAGCACCTTGAACAATTCTGGTCGCTGAAGAACTTCCTGAATAGCAGTTTCCTTAACATCAGAACAAGTTGAAAGAGTGATTTTTTCTTTAAGCTCATCAGGCATCTCTTTCATTAAATACTCTTTCCAAAAACTAGGGCTGGCAATGATTATGTTATGAGGTTCAAGCCTTTTGTTGTGCTCTTTTAGCTTCTCAACAATCTGGGCATAAAAGTTCTTTTTTCCACCAGTCTCAACACTCTTCTTGGCAACCTCTCCTTTAAGGGTTGCTAAAACCTCAAAGCCCTGGTGCTTGAGCATAGCAAACAAGGCTTCCTCGCGATCCATTAACACAATCAATATTTTTGTTTTTAATTTCTGGGTTGCTTCTTTAAGTTTTTCAAGCTGATAACCAAGCCACTCCTCTTTCTTAAGAGTTATAACTGTGCCTGGCTCAACATTAAAAGTATGATGGCTTCCCCTGGGCACATCATCAGGGCCCTGCAAAATTATCCCGCCAATACGCAGGGTATCTGAGTACTTATGAAACTCAACTTTTTCAACTTTTACTTCAAGAAAAACAGTTTTCCTGGCAATGCGCTGCTTTCTCTCATCCTCCTTGCCAATCTTAAGCTTACGCTCAGTCCTGCCCTTTACACTATCATCTATATTGATGACCTGGCTTAAAAACCACAGGTCTTCAGGACTGTTAATTTTTACAGTTACTTCTCCATGCCTAAGATTCTTTTTTATGATTTGCATGCTTATTATTGGAGGCACCCACGTATATATAATGTTTTTTGTTTTAGAAAAGTTTATATTCTTTATCATATTCCTTCTCATGCATGAACCAATTTCCAGGCGCAACACCTGAGCAAATAGCATCACGGCACAATTACCGTAAGAATAATTATTTAGCAAGCCTTTCTGGCGAGGTTGCAATTATTCTTAGTCATTACTGGGAAAAACCTTTTGAACTCAGCCCGCTCCAGACGGATTCTATTGAATCATTTGAAAGATACTTGCGCCAGGTTAAAGAGGGAATGCATTATTCACAGCAAGAAGCAGTCCCTGCTTTTTCCGGGAGAGTTATTGATGCGCTTCAGGCAAAAAAAGAAGCATCTATTCTTGCTGAAAACAGGAATGATGTTGCTGGTCTTGATTTGGTTGTTGATGCATTGTTTCGGTTACTAGAACAAGTTAAGGATAAGAGAAAAATCAATACTGGCGAACTACAGCACTACAAAACAATGCTTAATGCTTTTTCCAGAAAAGTCAGGACGCTCATTCATCATCCTCAAACGCATATGAATTTATAATCATCCAAGCCAAGCCATAAATAACAGGTTCTCTACTATAAACCAATAAATTTATATATCTCAATTATTAAGAAGGTGATTATGAATAGATGGAAATCTAGGCTTGCCCAGTCAGCCAGCCATGCTGGGATAACAATTATTTTGATAGCAGTTCTTATAGTGTTTTATATTCTCTTTATGCACCCCCAGGACAGAGCAGAGCTTCTGGGCGAGGATACCCCTGGCACTGGCAATGGAGGAGGCCCTCCTCCAGGAGTTAAGAGCGTGTTATTCTCAAGCACGCCTGGCAGGCTTTTCCCTCCAGGCGCCAACACGTATGAGCACACCATGCCTTCTTTCATGGTATTTACAGTCACTAATGCTAATGAACTTAAAAGAGTAGACTCTTTGTATGTTAAGAACTCTGCTTTTAGTGACAAATCAGAGGAACTAATCTTTTTTTATGATTCTATCACAACAAGCAATGTGAAATTATCCTTTAATGTTAAGAAGCACTCTGGCAGGCTTTTAATCTGGCTTAATGAGTACAAATTAATTGAAGCAGAGATAACAGAAGCAAGCCCTAAGCCTATTGATTTTCCAAAGGAATACTTGAAGACCAAGAACAGCCTGGTATTCCAGGCCTCGCCTCCAGGAGCTGCTTTCTGGCGTTACAATGAGTATGAGTTAGAGAACATATTAATATCAGGACAGGTCACTGACTACTCAGGAGCCTTGTCAGAGCAGCACTTCTCAATAGGCAACACTGAGTTTGAGAATCTTGAAAAAGCATTATTTGAATTCCTGCCTGACTGCCCTCCAAGAGAAGAAGGGCTTGTGCAAATCCTTATTAACAGCAGGGTTATCTACACTGGTTATCCTGACTGCGGTATTAAGACCAGCATTGAGATAAGCAAAGAGTTTCTTAATCCAGGGGATAATGTGCTTGTAGCAACCACTAACACAGGCTCATTTTTAATAGACATGCCCAAGGTCACCACTTTTCTAAAAGAAAGCTCCCAGCCAGTATTTTATTTTAATCTTCCTGGGCAGGTAATGGATGCAATGTACTACGGCGAAAGAGGAGTTGTTCTTACAATAAGATTCACAGATGCCACCAGCATCAAGCAAGGCACAATCGAGCTTAATGGATACAAGATTTATTTTGAAACCCAGGACATATATTACCAGACATTTATAGACCCAGAATTCCTTGTTGTAGGCCCGAACTCAGTAAAGATAATCCCCCAGGCAAACCCAATGGATGTTGCTGAATTAAGAGCAGATGTTGTTTAAGCACTGACTTGTTTACATGATAACATTTAGTATGATGGTTCATGATAATTATGATATTGATATTCTGTGTCTTAAAAAAGAGGAGATTTTCATATGGTTTTTAATGAAGAGCGTTTTTGGGCAAGGGAGAAAGCCAGAAGAGCAAGAAAGGCTGAAAAAGAAGAGGACTTAACAGATCTTATCGAAAGAAAAGCAGAAGAAGCAGAGTACCAAGCAGCAGAACAAGATTTAAAAGCAGCAGAGGAAAAGAGAAGAAAAGAAAAATGGGCTGCGCGCAGAGAAAAAGCAAAAGGAGCATGGGGCACTGCCAAAAGAGCAGGCGGGAAAGTTAGAAGAACCACTGTTGCTGTTGCTGGTGCAGGAGCAGGCTTAATGACAGGGCTTGTTGTCAGGGGCAGAGCACCAAAACCAAAACAACCAAAAGGCCCTACAATCAAGGACAGATCTGGCGGGAAAACTCCTGGAAGCTTAAAGCTTCTTTTCTGGATTGCTGTGATACTGCATGTTTTGTATGCTCTTTTTGCTCCTGCGCAAAGCCCGAACTTTATTTTTTATGCTGCACTTATTGTTTATGTCCCATTCACTTTAATTGCTATTCTTGTTTTAACCAGGTTAGAAGGATTTCAGCCAAGAAATGTTTATTGGTGTGTTGGAGGCTCTATTTTTTATATTTGTGTTCCTTTTTTTATGAATCTGTTTCCAAACCTGCCTCTTTTTGGTTCATTAACTCTTCTTGACTTGGTAGGCTTTTTTATTGTGCTTTTTCCTTTTTGGCCAGTATTCCTTGCTGCAAAAGGAGAAATGCCTGTTCTTACAGTGTATGTTATTGGTTGGTTCATATTCCTGCTTGGGCTTATATTTTTCCAGGCAGGCTTTGAGATCGGTCCTGCAGGGTTAATGGGAATAACCCAGGTGTCTCCTGAAGTGCCTAGTGCAGGAGAAGCCTTTAATTTCCTGGCAGAAGAAGTCAGGGATATAGGCGAGAAAATTATTAATGCAGTTACAGGATTCTCAGAAGAAGTGGCTGAGAGAACAGGTATTAATTATTACACTGGCATGATTGATGATAATGAGGAAGAGCCTGTCGGGCTTTACCTTGAGAATGTAAGGCTTGTAGACAGGTATGCTTATGAGGGTTACCCTGTGGTTATCTGGGCTGATATTCGAGGCAAGAGTTTTACAGATGAAATAAATGTTATGCCTACTTGTTATATTGACAAAAAAGGTTATGGAGAACCAGAGCCCAAGTCATTCACTATTCTTGGAGAAGAGCACAACACCTTGTCATGCACTTTTTATGATTTAGAAAAAGGCCATTATTATGCAAAAACAAGTGCTACTTTTAATTTTGAGACCTGGGCTTATGTTACTTACACCTTGGTTGACATTGAGACCAAAAGAGCTCTTGAGCTGCAGGGAAAAAATGTTAACTATGAGCTTGATGTTGAGCCTTTGCCAAAATCTGTGTTTACCAACGGGCCTGTTATGCTTGGCATGTCTTCTATGGTTGACCAGCCAATTGGTATTGATGTAAATTATAATACCAGGGAGCCGGTCCTGGGTGTGACCATTGATAATCTCTGGACTCATGGCAAGATTGAAAGAGTTGATGAATTCATAATAATGGTGCCTGATGAGTTCAAGCTTGTGAACTGCGACAGGTGGAGGCAGGAAAGCGGAGAGCAAGAAGTTGAGAGAGAGCCTTCCTCCTCAGAGGACGGCATTGATATTTACAGCTTTAAAAGAGAAGAGCTTGGAGACCCAAGGTTTACTTTCCAGTCAGTCACTTGCAGGCTACGCATTAATGACCCTCAGGCTCTTCTTTCAAATGCTCAAAAAGTGCAGAGAACCTTTGTTGCCAGGGTAAAGTATGTTTATAAATTAGAAAGAGGTGTTGGGGTTAATGTCAGGGAGTAAAGGTGAAGCCAGAAAAAAATTTTTTAGCAGTTCTTTTTTCATTTTAGTATTACTATGCATATCCCTTTTGTTGTCAGGATGCCCCCGCCCACCTACACCAGTTAATTTTTTTGAAGGAACCCATGGGCTTGAGATCAGGTTTCTGGAGCATGCACCGCCTGATGAGATTTATGAGAACTCCAGCTTTAATGTGAACTTTTATGTTGAGAACAGAGGGGCACGCGACGTTGTTGGGGAGAACCACGGGATTCTGTCAATAAGCTTTGACCCGTTCTATATTACCACAAACAATCTTGGTTCAGCCAATAATCTTGAGATAAGTGAGAACGGCATTATCTTTAGAGGCATCCAGCTGCCTGGCAAATCAATGTATTATCCTACTGGCACAGACTTAGTTATTAATATTCCTAATTTCGAGACCACAGGCATTACTGGGCAGAGAGAGCAGCCAACCACCCAGATATTTTCTTCTCTTTGCTATCCTTACACAACCCAGTTTGCTCACTTGGTGTGCGTTGACCTTAACATGCTGGGGCATGATGCCAGACAACAGGTTTGCTATCAAAGAGACCTTTCTCTGACAGACCAGGGAGCGCCTGTTGCCATAACCCAGGTCCAGGTCGAGAACCAGCCTGCTGGCGGAAATGTTGTAAGGCCTGTGTTCACAATTCATGTGCAGAACAAGGGCTCTGGAAACGTGCTGAGCCCTGCTATAAATTCTGCTGAGTTTGAGCGCGTGTGCACTTTTCAGGAATTATACAAAGAAGATTTTAACACCATAGACATAAGGGCTTTTCTTTCTGGCTCAAAAGAACTGGTTTGCACACCCAACCCTATAAGGCTTTTTGAAGGGCAGGGCTTTTCTCGCTGCAGCATGGATGACAGCGACCTAACAGTTGCTCACCAAAACTATGAGACTCCTTTAACAATAAATCTGTCTTATGTTTATCTTACCTCAATATCAAAGGAGATTAAGATTAAAAGACTAAATGTTTATGGAGATATTACTAGCCCTGAAGACGAAATCTTAACTTATGAAGTGCAGCCAGGCGTGACCCGCTGCGAGTACTGCACTAATAACAGAGGAGGAATTGCAGGAAGCATTCCCTGCCAGCCACCTAATGCATATAAGATAGAGTACCAGGAAGGTTTTGACTGCAAGTGCAGTTTCAGAACTTGTGAAAAGCTTTATCCCAAGGGCTTGTGCGTGCCTTTTTCATATTTTTGCCCTGGAGCCAGTTACTGCTGTCTGCCAGAGTGCAGGTCTTCAGAAGTAAGGATTAATGGGGAGTGCTATCCCAAGTGTTCAAAGTGCCCCTCATTGGAGTCAGGAGCCAGAAGGGATTGTGCTTGCGGCACAGAAGAAACAGGTTATATTGTTGTTGCTGAAGGAGAGTTTTGCTGCCCTGATGCAATGCAGGGATACCCTGACAAAGAGTCATGTGATGCTGCTTGCCAACCCTTGGAAGAGCCAGAAGAAGGAGAGTAATTTTGCAACAATCTTGGAAGAGGAAAACCTTTATATACTTATAACAATAAGAGTGAATTGAGAATGGATATATTGAGAAAGAATAGAAAGAATATATATGAAAAAAGAGTCAGGAAAAAAACCAGCCTCCTTATTACAACAGCATTACTCTTAATTCTTTTGTTTGTTTTAAGCGCCTGCACAGGAGTTCCCAGAAGAAGAGACACTCCTTTAACCAGTTTTGAGGAGAACAGGTATTATCAGGGGTTTGATGGAGTGTTAATGGCTTTTGTTCCTAACATGCCTCCGTACAGAATGTATTATTATGGTGACCAGTATGAGAATTATTTTGATGTTACTGTTGAGACTGCTAATATTGGTTCTTCATGGGCAAGAGGAGGAATATATTTGTCAGGCTATGACCCCACAATGATTGAGTTTGAAGGCATTAACCCTGGCAGGACCAGTGCAAGAGCATGCATTATTGACATTGGCAATATTGGCTTTGGAGAGTTTGGCGGAACTCTGAGATGCGAGGATTTCTTTGTGGGTGTTGGTTCAGAAGGAACAATTGATGTGTTTTTTAATAATCTTTTTGGAAGAAGCGGCCCTTATGCAGACCTTTATGATTTTGACAGGCTTGGAGGAATTGATTTTGGGTACAGGAGTTCTGCTGCTGGGAATGAAAGAATAAGTATTAATTTTAATGACCCAAACATTGATATTGAGTATGCTAACCACGGAGTGTTAATGATTGGCTTGTTCCAGGGAATTAATTTTGAGAATGGTTTTGGCCAGGAATATATACTGGCAGGAGACACTTATGAGTATCCTGGCGGTGACTTAGCCCATGTCAGTTTCAGAGGCAATATTGTGAACTGGCCTCCTGGGCTTGACCAGACAGACCAGACTTTTATGATTACTAACTGCTTTTTATATGCTACTTATGCTGCTCCTATTGTGTGCATTGACCCCACGCCTTTTTCTGAGGACAGAAAGGTGTGCTATCCCACGCCTTATACTGGCACCAAGGGCCAGGGTGCTCCTGTTGCTGTGACTTACATAGAGCAGGAGAATTCTCCTAGGCAGGCAGTGTTCACTATTCATGTTAAAAATGTTGGCAGGGGGCAGGTTTATGACCCTGGCAAGCTTGAGATGTGCAGTCCTTATTTCCCTGGTAGGGTTAGCAATGCTGACCTGAACATTGCTTATATCGGCGACATAAGGGTTTCTGGGGATTTGCAAAGGCTTGACTGCACTCCTAATAATTTTGTAAGGCTTGACCCTCACACTGGAGAAGGTATTATTACCTGCACTTATAATATTCCTTTCTCTGGCTTAAGGTCTGCTTATAGAACTCCTCTTGTGGTTGAGTTATGGTATGGTTATTCAAGAACCCTTCAAAAAAGAGTTTTTATAAAGAGAGCAATATAATGATAATGATGTAATTGTACATAGTGCACATAAAGTGCGCTGAAAAATAAAAACAAAATTGGAAATTTTGAAGTCACAAAATCAAAGCTTTTGAGACACAAAATCAAAGATTTTGTTGATTTTTTTAAAAAAGTAAAAAAAATAAAAACAAATATAAAATAGAAATAATATAGTATAAGAATTCGGAGGTTGATTAGAATGAAAATAATAACTAAAGGTTTGGTTTTATTAACAGCACTGGTAGCTCTTTTTCTTGTAACAAGCTGCACTCCTACAGAAACAGGGCCTGATCTTACACAGCCTTATATTGGCGGGACAGTCGGTCTTAATACTTATCTGATTGAGGGCATGCCTCCTCCCATGGTTTATGATGCTGGCAACTTTGAGTTTGGAGTAGGGGTTGCTCTTGAGAACATGGGAGAAGTGGATATTGGTTCTGGAACTGACAATCCTTATGTGATGCTAAGGCTTGAAGGTATTAATCCTGAGCAGTTCGGAGCATCAGATGCTGATATAAAGAAAATGCTTGACACTCCTTTAAGAGGCGCCAGAAGGAATTTTGACGGCACTATTGTCCCAGGAGAGATAACCATGGTTACTTTTGAGCCTTTGAATTACCAGCCTGATATCCACGGCAACACCCAGTTCACCATAAGAGCTGTTGTTTGCTATGATTACGAGACCATTGCAACCAGTAAGATTTGTATTAAGGATGATGTTCTGGAGCATTTACAAGATACAAGTATTTGCACTTTGACAGGCGAGAAGTTTCCTCAGAACAGCGGAGGGCCTTTGCATGTGACCAGCCTTGTTGAGAATCCTATGTCTGAGAACAAGATACAAATAAACTTTATTATTGAGCACGTTGGTATTGGAGAGTTCTTTGGCAAGGAAGACGGAGAGACCTGTGATTTTAGTGCCAGGAACTTTAACAAGTACTATGTTGATATTGAGATTGAGCCTCTTCAGGACTCTGGCCTGACTGTTAGCTGCTCAAGGTTTAGCAGCACTAATGCTGGCAGAATCAAGCTTTACCAGGGAGCACCAACCACGATTAGCTGCACTATTGAGCGTAGCAGGCCCAGCTCTGGCAGGATTTACGAGGACCTGCTTAACATCAAGCTGATGTACAGGTATGGCCAGTTTATTGAGACTCCAATCATTATCCAGGATGTGACTTACTAAATTTTTTTTGTTATCCTTTTTAACTAATTTTTAAGGAGGTTTTTTTATGTTCAAAAAATCTTTTTTTTTAATATTGATAATCCTTGGTTTATTATTTTGTTTGTTATTCTTTACTGCTTGTTCTGCTCCTGGAGAACCTGGTGCTCACCCTGACTTTGGAAGCTTTATAGGCGGCACAACAGGCCTGAAGGTTGGTGTTTTAGAAGGAGCCCCTCCTGATATTATTATTAGCCGTGGCTTATCCCGGTTCTCTGTTGTTGCTGTTTTGGAGAATGCTGGTGAAGCAGAGGTTGGGCCTGGAACTGATAATCCTCTTGTTGTGGTCAGGCTTGCTGGTATTATGTATCCTGATTTTGGCTTAACAGAATCTACTGGTGTTAAGACTCTTGATGCTGGGCTTGCTCCTGCCAGGAAAAACCTTGACGGCAGCATTATGTCTGGCGAGGTTGCTCATGTTAGTTTTGATAATCTTGTTTATAAGCCTGCTTTTGATGGTATCTCTCTTCCTTTGGTTGTTGAGACCTGTTATGATTATGAGACTTATGCAACCACTAAGATTTGCATTAAAAAGGATGTGCTTGAGGCTTATGAGGATGCCAGCATATGCACTCTTGTAGGGCCTAAGCCTGTGGCTGGCAGTGCTGCTCCTGTCAGTGTGACCCGTGTTGATGAGCTGCCTGTTTCTGAGAACTCTGTTCAGATTAATTTTGTTATTGAGCATGTTGGCAGCGGAGTGTTTTTTTCCAGGCACCAGTACCAGGACTTGTTTGATGTTTGCGTGATTGATGATGCTAATCCTTTTATTTATCAGCTTGAAGTATTTATTGAGCCTGTCCAGGATAATATTTATGAGATTGATTGTTTTAGATTGGATAATGATCTGCCTGGCGGAGGGGTTTCTGGTGTTGTTTCAATGTTCCAGGGAGCTCCCCTTACTATTAGTTGTTTTTTATCCAGGACAAGCCCTGTTGATGTGAGGATTTACGAGGACCTGCTTGATATTAAATTAAGGTACAGGTATGTTGATGTGATGGAGATTCCTGTCACTATACAAAATTACCCTCAATGATATTTTAACCACTTTCTCGTGATTATAACCGAAATCTTTATAAATAAAATGTCTTTACTTTTCAGTAATACTTATTTGGATATTAAGGGGGATAAGAGCAAAATGGATAATAAAAAACAAAAAATATTATTGCTCAGCTTAGTGGTTCTAGGCATATTAATGACAACCAGCTTAGTATCAGCATATACACCATACAACTATGCACCAAAACAATATGAAACAGTGAGCTGTACTAACTGCGGAATGCCTTATGTGCCAGTAACCAGCAGCTACTACTACAGACCGCAAATACAAATGCCTATACGAATAGGAGGCCAGTATCCGCCAGGAAGTGCTTACATCACAAACCTAAGAGTAGGAACCTACTATGGCAGACCACCATGCATACAAAGACAAGCCTTTTTTTACCAGCCATGCAACACAGACTGGTTTGGCAGTGGTAATGGGTACCATGGTGGCTATGGTGGTTACGGCGGCTATGGTGGCTACAGAGGCGGTTATGGTGGTTATGGTGGTTACAATGGTTTCGGTGGTTATGGAAACTATGGTGGCTATGGTGGCTATGGTGGCTACCAAAACATGAACCTTGTGAATAACGGGCCAATGTAAAAATTATTTTTTATTTTTGAACAAATTTAAGTCTTTTTCATAATACTGATATGCAAATGAGTCTACAAAACATAATTGAGAAAACCAGGGAATACTTGCAGGTTCCATCAGTTGTGGGCTATGAACATAATTTTATGAAACACCTTGAAAAAGATTTTTCTAAGGAAGGATATGAAGTACAAAGGCATGAGCATGTAGTGACTGTTTCTAAGACAGACTCAATAAATCCAAAAATCCTTACAGCGCATATAGACAGGCATGGTATGGTCATAAATTCAAAAGGAATATTTGAACCAGCATTCTTTGAATATGCTGCTTTTTACATGAAAAAACTACTTGGAATGGAGATAAAAGCTTCAGAAAACAAGTTAAAGAAGACAGGAGAAAGATTTGTTAATGAAATAGTATATCATTATGGTGATTATTTTAGACCGAAAGACGATGAAGGAAGAGTGACAGGGTATATTTATGATAAGAAAAAAAAGAATTTACTCTTTGAAATAGATGGGATGTGGAAATTAAAGTTTATAATCTCAAGTGGGTGGCCGATTATAACTCCTATTGCTTTTAAATCAGAACTAGAAGTCAAAGAAGGCAAGATATCATCACAATTAGATAATGCAATAAGTGTAGCAGTGGCTTATCAGCTTGTTCAGGATGGTTTTGATGGAAGAGTAATTTTGGCTGCAGAAGAAGAAATAGGCAGGAGCTGGGAGTATATTGTGGACTATCTGAAAAACAACAACATTGAATCTAAAGAAATAATCACTCTTGATACAACTCCTTACAATGATGAACATGCAATAACTCAAGGATTAGTTATTTTAAGAAACAAGGACCAATACGGTGTTTTTAATCCTAAGCTTGTTGAAAAACTCAGAGATTCCTGTGAAAAACAAGGAATAAAATATGAGATGAAAGATGAGTTTATAGAAGCCAAGAATGCAGAACTGCCAGAAGGTAAAAAACCTCAAGGATTAGGAAAAACAGAATTAGGTAATATTGTCAAAGAGACAAAAGGCTGTTTTAATGGCGCAACCATTCAACTGCCAACAATAAACTACCACACTAACCATGAAACAACCTCTGAATTAGCTCTTAATAATTATTATGAGGCACTAAAGAAAATATTATGATTTATCTTTCTTATTCAACTATTAACCAGAACAAACTTACTAAGAAGAGCTTCTAACTGTATGAACTCATCACTTCCTTCTACCATTCTGAACTCTGCTTCTCCGCATTGTTTTATCATTTCCAGTTTTTTCTTGCTGTCAACTTTTTCCAGCTTCCAGACTTCCTGCTGGATTTGTTTTATCACATCAAGCCCTGACAAGCCATGGTTTAACATAGTGTCAAGCAATTTGTTTTTTGCTCCTGAGAAATCTCCTTTAACACACTTCTCTAACACTTCGCTTATCTCTTTTGGATGAGCAGCACTTGCAATGCTGTAGATTAAATCCTCTGATATTTTGTTTTTAATAGCAGCACTGCTCTGCAAAATATTTTCCATTCTTCTGCAATCACCCTGGCTAATCTCATACAAAGCATGCTTTGCCTTTGCATCTACTGCTAATTGTTCATGCTTTGCTATCTTCTCAACAATCTTAAAGATATCACTGTCTGCCAAAGGCTTAAAACGAAAAATACTGCATCTTGATTGGATTGGGTCAATGATTTTAGAAGAATAATTGCAATTGTGAGAGATTAATCCATTAGTTATGAAATTGTGGTCTTTATGGCAGGTAAGGTCCATCACGATGTCTTCATCAATCTCCTTTATATCTT
>JAHWIP010000017.1 GCA_019322375.1 Candidatus Woesearchaeota archaeon | reverse complement strand
TATTGCTCTCAAAACCTTCAAATAGCAAAAAAAGCTTTTGCTAATGATTACAATGGATTTATGAGAGCAACAAAAAGGGTTAAATATAGATGGAGGAGGAAATGAAAAACAATACAGTCATTGCAGTCCTCATCCTATTTGTTGCGCCCTTGCTTCTGATTGCTGAACTTGAAAATGATGTTCTCTTTCCTGAGCCAACAGAGGTGAAAGGCTTTATCTTTTATACAGAAGAAGTCGAGGTGAAGGTTGATGATGAAAAGACTGTTAGAATCCGCCTCATACAATATGAAAACGGGTTTACAGAAAAAGGCATCTATGATTTCAAGAGATGGGATAATATCAAGATATTCATGGATGTTCCTAAAAACAAGCCTGAATGGATACACTGGAGAAAAGCAGAAGAAGTGGAAGAGGAAAACGGGTACTATGAGATACACATAACAAAGAGAACTTTTGAAAAGATCAGTGCTCATGTAATGCAGGAGTTAAAAAAACATAACCTGATTCATACAAAAAAACAATCCTAGCATTTAGCAATAATTTTTTCTCACAAAAAAATCTTTTGAAAAGGAGGTATGACAATGGATATCAGATGGATAGTGTTTTTCTTGTTTGCAGTCGTTGTTTTCTACATGTTATACTCCTTTGGTAAGTGGTTGGCCCTGAAAATCAGAGATTTCCGTGCAGATGCTGATAAAAGAAAAGACATGATTTTTCTTGCGAAAAAATGGAGTTATAAAAGTATAGAAACAATCCTTAAAGCAGCAGACACTTATACTGAGAATAACAGAAAAGTCCGCAGCAGAGCAGGTTTAAAGGATATCTTAAGATTTGCTTCTTGGAAGCTGGGGCTGGTTTCTTGGGAGTATTTTAATCCAACCAAAGCCTTTAAAGGAAAGATTGGGGAGCTGTTAAAAGAAACTGTTGTTGCTGTTAAAGAAGCTGAGGATAATGCATTAAGACATGGCTCAGAAAAAGCTGTAGAACACGTTGGTACATTAATTGAGAATATAACTTGCATCTTTAAAGAGCTTGAAAAAGATGAGATAGAATCAGTTAGCGAAATAGAGAATTCACTTAATGAGATAATACTTCAGGCAAGAGCTATTGCTGGAGAAGAAGGATTTGAAGATGAAGGCTCATATAGAGAAGAAAGAACCTCAGAGGAAAGAACTGATGAAAAGAATTACTATGAGATCCTTATGGTTACAAGAAGTGCAAGTGATGAAGAGATAAAAAGAGCGTACCTATTTTTATCTAAAAAGTATCACCCTGACCTGTACAAGCATCTAGCAGAAGACTTTTATGATGAAGCAGAGGAGCGCTTCAAAAAGATAAATAAAGCACACGAAACCCTATCAGATCCTAAGAAACGAGAACAGTATGACCAGACTCTTTCTTAAAAACCTTTACTGGAGGAAAAAGTGAGTAACATAAAGAAAAAAGATGATGCTCCCATAACATCAAAAGGAAAGCTTGATTTAGAAGAGATGAAAAAAAGACTAAGAATCAAGAGTTCTGCAAGAACAACCCTTTCAATGCTTAGAACCAGGAAGGCTCCTTCTTTGCAAGTCCTTATGATGTTTGACATCACAGTCAGCATGTGCTCATACTTTGAGCATGTGAGAAGAAAGCTAGAAGAGATTGCTGTTACTGTAAAAAAACTCAATCCAAACTCAGAGTTCTCAGTGTTTGCTTACAGAAATCACGGAGATGAGGAAATAGGCATCTATTACACTTCTCCCCTGACCAGCAACACAACTGAGATTTATGAAAGAATCAGATCTATTACAGGCGGAGGCGGAGGATTAGACGGCCTTACCTGCATGGAGGACTGCTTACAAAAAGCAAACAAGCTTGGATGGGAACCTTTTTCTCACAAAACAGCAAAAGCAGTTGTTGTTATTGGTGACAGGCCTCCTCATGGAGTGATTGATTCCAAGGACAAGTGCCCGTACAAAGTTTATTATGAAATTGAGGTTCAGAGGCTGAAGTCCAAAGGCATAAAGATTTACACTGTATTCTGTGCTACTGGCGGCCGCGAAGAAGAAAAGGTAAGAAGATTCTTTCAATGGCTTGCAAAAGAAACCAGAGGAAAGTGCCTGGAAATAAGCAGCAAAGACAGAATAGATGAGATGGATGTGCTGGTGAAATGGCTCATTGGCATCTGCATGAAAGAAACAAAAATGCTGGACAAGTACTTTGATAAGCTCAAACAGGAAGGGCAACTCACACCTTCAGAAGAAAAAATATTGCTCATGTTGAAGCAGGGGAGATAAAAAATATTAGGAGGTGGTGCCTAGAGGATCTGTAATCAACCTCTCAGTTCATGGGGAGCTAAGAGGTTTTTCAGGAAGGGAGAAGGTGATGAGAGCAGAAATCTAAGGGAGGAAGGCAATAGTTAGGGTTTGCCATGTGGGCCAAGATAAACTTTTTTTAACGAATAAAAAGTCCTTGGCCCCCCTCCCGCTTCTTAGTAAAGAAATCAATTAAGCAGTTTATGCTATTATATAGATAATCTTTTTTTGGAGGAAAAAATGTGGGCATATAATTTTCTGGCTTTTATGATTTACTATTGGTGGGCTGGCCTGATTTTAATTGCTCTCTGCAGTACTGTCTTATTCCTGATGTACCAGCATTGGAAAACAGCAAAGAGTTTTGGTTTTTTCAAGCTCCTGGCGAGTGTTTTCTTTGGTTTTCTTGGTGTACTTGGTTTTGTGGCCTTTATGGCTTCATTGAGGCAGTAGTTTATCAGGAGAAGATAGCCCAAAGTGTTGTTCTATTAATAAATGTTAGGGGGTGGCGCAGTCTGGTAGCGCATCGGGCTCATAACTCGAAGGTCGTTGGTTCAAATCCAACCCCCTTAACTTCTTTTTTTAAAACTTAAAGGAGGTGATGCCTTACAAAAAAAATAAAATATTTTCACGGAGGTTTCAATGAAAATTTTCAAGATATTCGCGGTGTTGTTCATGCTCTTTTCTTTTGCTGGCTTTTTACCAGCTGAGAATGATTCTGATTCTTCTGCAGATGAAGCAAAGCCTTTTTTTGACTTTGGTGTAGGACCCTTTACTGGTGTTAATCCTCTGCTTCCTATCGAAGAAGAAGGATTTGTTGATGTTGCCAACACAGTAGCAATGTTCCATATCAAAATGGGTGCTGTAAAAGACTTAACCACTTACAAATTCTCTTATAACTGGCGTGTTGAAGGCAGCCCTTCCAACTCTTTGCTCATTGGTGAAATCAACTCTGGTTACTGGTTCTCAGACAATGTATATATATCCATTGGAGCTGGTTTTATTAGTAAAGGGTTTAGCTATGCAGATGAATACTACAATCCTAACAACAAGTACAAAGCAAGGATTCTGGGCTCATTATACCTGAACATAAAGCTTGCTAGTTTTAAGATAAAGCCTTTAGCTCCTGAAGTAAGAACCGAGGTCTGGGTAGAAGCAGGTGCTCGAACAGTAGGTTTTCCAATTTTTTGTGTGGTAGTGAGATTCACACCCAGTGGGAATTGATTAGCACTTAGTGCTTCTTAAATAAATGAGTGAGAACTCAAAAATAAAATAAAAAGGAGACAAAATGGAAAAAGCATGGGAAGAAGTTTTTACAACTCCGGTAACAGGGAGATTTAAGAAGACAAGGATTTTCGGCCTGACCATGGTAATCGACAAGATTCTGAGTGTCGAGGCTACCAAGCAGTTGATCAAAATGGCCGGTGAGTACATCGACATTATCAAGCTCACCTTTGGAACTTCGGCTTTGTACAACTATGAACTTCTGAGGCAGAAGAACAAGATCATCAGGGACAGCAACATAGATGTCATGCCAGGGGGAACTTTTCTTGAGATTGCTGTATGGCAGGACCGGCTTTCCGCGTTTCTTGAAAG